>NZ_JBIVOX010000007.1:0-132726 GCF_044754345.1 Streptomyces sp. NPDC093094
ACGTCGAGGCGTCGATGTCGTCGCCCTCGTCGCTGCTGCACTGGACCCGCCGGATGATCGAGATCCGCAAGCAGAACCCGGCCTTCGGGCTCGGCTCGTACACGGAGCTGCACTCCAGCAACCCGGCCGTGCTGGCGTTCCTGCGGGAACACGGCGACGACCTGGTGCTGTGCGTCAACAACTTCTCCCGCTTCGCCCAGCCGACCGAGCTGGACCTGCGGGAGTTCGCCGGACGCCACCCGGTCGAGCTGATCGGCGGGGTGCGGTTCCCCGCCATCGGTGAACTGCCGTACCTGCTGACCCTGGCGGGCCACGGCTTCTACTGGTTCCGGCTCCGCAAGGACGCCGTCTAGAACCCGGGGCGGGACGGTTTCTCCCGTCCCGCCCGGGGCACGCAACAGTAATCACCCTGCCGCGCGAGCCGAAGGGGCGCGGCTGGAGCGCCCCCGAGGCGAACCGGAACATGGGGAAAGGACGCACGCGATGTCGGAAGCCGTCACCCGTCCCTCGGCCACCCGTACCGGGCTGCTCGCCTCGCTCGAACCCCTGCTGCGCGAATGGCTGCCACGGCAGCGCTGGTTCGCCGGCAAGGGACGGCCGGTCACCGGGCTGTCCCTGGTGGCCGCCACCGAACTGCTCCCCTCCGACGGCCGGGTGGGGCTGCACCACCTGCTCGTCCGCGCCCATCAGCCGTCCGTGCCGGGCGCCCCGCCCCACCCGGGCGACTGCTACCAGCTGCTCATAGGAGCGCGCGAGGCCCTGCCGCCCCGGCTCGCGCCCGCGCTGATCGGCCATGTCCAGGACGGCCCGCTCGCCGGACGCACCGTCTACGACGCCCTGTACGACCCCCGCCCCGCCGACGTGCTCCTGGAGGCCCTGCGCACCCGGGCCCGCGTCGGCGTTCTGCGCTTCGAGGGCGATCCGCGCCAGGAGATCAGGTCCCGGCTGGTTCCGCGGCTGGTGACGTCCGAGCAGTCCAACTCCTCCGTCGTCTACGGAGATACGTTCATCCTGAAGCTGCTGCGCCGGGTCGTGCCGGGGGTGAACCCCGACCTGGAGCTGCCGCTGGCGCTGGCCCGCGAGGGGTGCGCGCGCGTTCCCGCGCCGACGGCCTGGATACGGGCGGAGCTGAACGCGGACGGAGCGGACGGATACGTCCTCGGTGTGCTCCAGCCGTTCGTGCAGGGCGCCGACGACGGCTGGGAGCTGACGCTGAGCGAGCTGGCCAAGGGCGAGGACTTCACCGCCGAGGCCCGTGCGCTGGGCCGGGCCACCGCCGAGGTCCACACGGCCCTGGCCGCCGCCCTCCCGACGGTCACCCTCGGCCACGCCTCCCTGGAGCCGCTGGTCGCGGGCATGCTGGAGCGCCTGGACGCCGCCGCGCAGGCCGTGCCGGCGTTACGTCCGTACGCCCCCGCCCTGCGCTCGGCCTTCGACGCGCTGGCCGGACTCGCCGCCGACGGGCACACCTGGACCGCCCAGCGCATCCATGGCGACCTGCACCTCGGGCAGTGCCTGCGGTCGCCCTCCGGCCTGTGGTCGCTGATCGACTTCGAGGGCGAGCCCGCGAAACCGCTCGCCGAGCGGCGGATGCCGCAGCCGACCGTGCGGGACGTCGCGGGCATGCTCCGCTCGTTCGACTACGCGGCCCACTCGGTGAACCCGCCCGCGCCGGGGTGGGCGGCCGCCTGCCGGGACGCCTACTGCGCCGGTTACGCGGACGCGGGCGGCCTCGACCCGCGGGCCGACCCGGTGCTTCTGCGCGCCTATGAGACCGACAAGGCGGTCTACGAGGTGGTCTACGAGGCCCGGCACCGCCCCGACTGGCTTCCGGTCCCGCTGTCCGCGGTGCGCCGGCTCGCGTCACCCGATCCGTCCTGACCCCTCGCACCAGACCCGCGCCTAGGAGGCTCTGTCCGTGACCCCCAGCTCCCCGTCCAGCGGCCCGATCCCGGAGAACACGGCCGAAGAGACGGCCGAGGAGAAGCGCACCGAGCAGGCGACGGCCGCGCAGAAGAAGAGCTCCGCGAAGAAGATCCCGGCCCAGAAGAAGGCGACGGCCGCCGGGAAGAAGGCTCCCGCGAAGAAACCGGCCACGGCGAAGAAGGCACCCGCGGCCAAGAAGGCACCCGCGGCGAGGAAGGCGTCCGCGGCGAGGAAGGCGTCCGAGCCCGCCGAGAAGGCTCCGGCGGCCCGGAAGGCGCCCGCCGCGAAGAAGCCGGCATCCGCCAGGAAGACCCCGGCCGTGAAGAAGGCGTCCGAGCCCGCCGAGAAGACACCTGCCACGAAGAAGCCGGCACCCACGGCCGAGAAGGCCCCCGCCTCGAAGAAGGCACTCGCGGCCAAGAAGGCGCCTGCCGCGAAGAAGGCTCCCGCCGTGAAGAGGACGGCGGCCGCGGCGAAGAAGACCACCACCGCGGCCGCCGCCGCGAAGAAGACCACCCCTACGGCCGCCGCCGGGGCGAAGAAGACCACCACTACGGCCGCGGCCGCGAAGAAGACCGCCACCACGGCCGTCACGAAGAGGACCACGGCCGCGAAGAGCACGGCCACGGCCACGAAGGCCGCCGCAACGAAGGCCGCGGCCGGGAAGGCCGCCGCGCCGAAGAAGAAGAGCGCCGCGAGGAAGACCGCTCCGGCCGCGGCCGCCGCGGCGGTCGTTCCCGTGACCCCCGCCCCCTCCCCCGCGCTCGACGCGGGCGACCGCGAGCGGCTGCTCTCCGGCACCCATCACGACCCGCACGCGGTCCTGGGCGCGCACCCGCACCCCGACGGCGTCGTCTTCCGCGCCCTGCGCCCGTACGCCCGGTCGGTCACCGTGCTCACCGACGAGCTGCGGGCCGACCTGCACGACGACGGGGACGGCTTCTTCTCCGGTGTGCTGCCCCTGCGGGAGGTACCGGAGTACCGCCTGCGGCTGACGTACGAGGGGAGCGTGCGGGAGGTAGAGGACCCGTACCGCTTCCTGCCCACGCTCGGCGACCTGGACCTCCATCTGATCGGCGAGGGCCGGCACGAGGAACTGTGGAAGGCGCTCGGCGCGCACCCGATGACGCACCAGGGGGTGGCCGGCACCCGGTTCTCCGTGTGGGCGCCGAACGCGCGGGGCGTGCGCGTGGCCGGCACCTTCAACTACTGGGACGGCACCGGGTACCCGATGCGCTCGCTGGGCGGGTCGGGTGTGTGGGAGCTGTTCGTGCCGGAGATCGGCGAGGGCGAGCTGTACAAGTTCCAGATCACGCGTCCGGACGGCTCGCACACCCTGCGCGCGGACCCGCTGGCCCGCCGCACGGAGGAGCCGCCCCGCACCTCGTCGGTCGTGCACGCCTCGCACTACGAGTGGGGCGACGGGGAATGGCTCGCGCGTCGCGCGGAACGCCCTGCACACGAGGCGGCGTTCTCGGTGTACGAGGTGCATCTGCCCTCGTGGCGACCGGGTCTGACGTACCGTCAGCTGGCGGAGCAGCTGCCCGCCTACGTCAAGGACCTCGGGTTCACGCATGTGGAGCTGATGCCGGTCGCCGAGCATCCCTTCGGCGGCTCGTGGGGCTACCAGGTCACCGGCTTCTACGCGCCGACGGCCCGGCTCGGCACGCCTGACGACTTCAAGCACCTGGTGGACAGGCTGCACCAGGCGGGCATCGGTGTCCTGATGGACTGGGTGCCGGCGCACTTCCCGAGGGACGACTGGGCGCTGGCCGAGTTCGACGGGCGTCCGCTGTACGAGCACGAGAACCCGCTGAAGTCGGCCCACCCGGACTGGGGCACGCTGGAGTTCGACTTCGGCCGCCGCGAGGTGCGCAACTTCCTGGTGGCCAACGCGGTGTTCTGGTGCGAGGAGTTCCACATCGACGGCCTGCGGGTGGACGCGGTCGCCTCGATGCTCTACCTGGACTACTCGCGCGAGCCGGGCCAGTGGGTGCCGAACGAGCACGGCGGCCGGGAGAACCTGGACGCGGTGGCGTTCCTCCAGGAGATGAACGCGACGGTGTACCGGCGGACGCCGGGCGTGGTGACGATAGCCGAGGAGTCGACGGCCTGGGACGGCGTCACGCGCGCCACCCATCACAAGGGCCCGAGCGGCTTCGGCGGGCTCGGCTTCGGGCTGAAGTGGAACATGGGCTGGATGCACGACTCGCTGCAGTACATGAGCAAGGAGCCGGTGCACCGCAGGTACCACCACCATGAGATGACGTTCTCGATGGTGTACGCCTACAGCGAGAACTACGTCCTGCCGATCTCGCACGACGAGGTCGTCCACGGCAAGCGGTCGCTGGTGTCGAAGATGCCGGGCGACTGGTGGCAGCAGCGCGCCGACCACCGCGCCTATCTGGGCTACATGTGGGCGCATCCGGGCAAGCAGCTGCTGTTCATGGGGCAGGAGTTCGCGCAGGGCGCGGAGTGGTCCGAGGCCCACGGCCCGGACTGGTGGCTGCTCGACCCGGCGTACTCGGCGGAGCCCGACCACCGGGGCGTGCGTGACCTGGTCCGGGACCTGAACGCCGTCTACCGGTCGGTGCCCGCCCTGTGGGAGCGCGACAGCCATCCCGACGGCTTCCGGTGGATCACCGCGGACGCCTCCGACGACAACGTCCTGGCGTTCCTGCGCCTGGACGCCGAGGGCGTGCCGCTGCTGGCGGTCTGCAACTTCTCCCCGGTGGTCCGCCACAACTACCGCATCGGTGTGCCCGACGAGGTCCCCGCCTGGCACGAGGTCCTCAACACCGACGCGGCCCGCTACGGCGGCTCCGACGTCACCCTGCCGGGCCCGGTGAAGCCGGAGCCGCAGGGGTGGCACGGCCGCCCGGCGAGCATCCGCCTGACCCTGCCGCCCCTGTCCACGATCTGGCTGCGGCCGGCCTAGTCCGTCGCCGCCAGTCCCCTGGGCAGCCTGCCCGTGTGCAGGACGCCGAGCCTCTGCGTGGCCCTGGTCAGGGCCACGTAGAGGTCGCTGGTGCCGTACAGCGCGGGCTCGACCACCAGGACGGAGTCGAACTCCAGGCCCTTCGACTGGCGGGGGTCGAGGAGGACGACGTCCCGGGTGAGGTCGGGCTGGGCGCCCGCCGTCACCCCGTCCAGCCGTGCCGCCAGCCTGCGGTGCAGATGACGCGGGGCGATCACCGCGAGCCGGCCCTCGGCCGGGGTCAGTTCCTTCACCGCGGAGGCGACGGCCTCGGGCAGGTCGCCGGTCTCGCGGACCCAGGGGCGCACCCCGGTCGACCGCACCGAACTCGGCGGCTCGAAGCCGGGGTCCTCGGCTCGTACGACGGCCGCGGCGAGGTCCATGATCTCGGCGGGGGTGCGGTAGTTGACGCCGAGGCGGGTGTGCTCCCAGCGGTCCTCCACATAGGGCGTGAGGATCTTCTCCCAGGAGCCGGCCCCGGCCGCCTCCGCCGTCTGGGCGGGGTCGCCCACCAGGGTCATGGAGCGGGTCGGGCTGCGGCGCATCAGCAGCCGCCAGGCCATCGGGGACAGCTCCTGCGCCTCGTCGACGATGATGTGGCCGAACGCCCAGGTGCGGTCGGCCGCGGCGCGCTCGGCGGCGCTGCGGTGGTCGTCCTCCTCCTGGCGCTCGGCGAACCGCTCGGCGTCGATGATGTCGTGCGCGGACAGGACCTCGGAGCTCTCCGGGTCGCCCTCCTCCTTGTCCTCGAACTCGTACGTCCGGGAGGCGAACGACACGTCCAGCACGCCCTGGGCGTAGGCGATCCGGGTCTCCCGTTCGAGGTCCGCCCGGGCCCGCGCCGTCCGGTCGTCCTCGCCGAGCAGTTCGGCGGCCTCGTCGAGCAGGGGCACGTCCGCGACCGTCCACTCCCGGGTCACCGGACGGCGGACGGCGGCCGCGTCCTCCTCGGGCAGATGGCCGACGGGGTCGGCGAGGAAGTCGGCGACCAGCCGCTGCGGGGTCAGCCGGGGCCACAGCTGGTCGACGGCGGACCAGACTTCGGGGTTCTCGGCGATCTCGTCGCGGATCTGGGTGATGTCGCTCGCGTCGAGCAGGTTCGAGCCGTCGTAGGGGTCGGTGCCCACGCGTTCGGCGTACAGCTCGGTGAGGGTGTTGAGGATGTGGCCCTCGAAGTGCTCGCGCGCCACGTTGTGCGGCAGCCCGGCGGCGCGGGTCCTGTCACGGGCGACCTTCACCAGTCCGGCGTCGAGCATCAGGACCTCCCGGTCGTGCTCGATCGCGATCACCGGGTCGGGCAGGGCCTGCCAGTCGCGGACGACCTCGGCGAGGACGTCCGCCATGTCGGCGCGTCCCTTCACGGCGGCCGCGGCGCGGGTGTCGGTCGCGGTCGCCCGTACGCCGGGGAAGAGTTCGCCGACGGTGGCGAGGAGCACGCCGGTCTCGCCCAGGGAGGGCAGGACCTCGCCGATGTAGCCGAGGAAGGCCGGGTTGGGGCCGACGATCAGGACGGCCCGGCGGGCGAGCAGTTCCCGGTACTCGTAGAGGAGGTACGCGGCGCGGTGCAGGGCGACGGCGGTCTTGCCGGTGCCCGGTCCGCCCTCGACGACGAGCACGCCCCGGTGGGGCGCCCGGATGATCTCGTCCTGCTCGGCCTGGATGGTCTGCACGATGTCGCTCATCCGGCCGGTGCGCGCGGAGTTGAGCGCGGCGAGCAGCACGGCGTCGCCGCTGGGGTCCTCGTGGCCGGTGCGTTCCTGGTCGCCGAGGTCGAGGATCTCGTCGTGCAGGGCGGTGACCCGGCGGTCGTCGGTGGAGATGTGACGGCGCCGGCGCAGGCCCATCGGGGTGTGGCCGGTGGCCAGGTAGAAGGGCCGGGCGACGTCGGCACGCCAGTCGATGAGGACGGGGGTGCGCTCGGCGTCGTCGCGGCGCAGTCCGATCCGGCCGATGTGGTGGCCCGCGCCCGAGGACAGGTCGATCCGTCCGAAGCACAGCGAGCCGTCGACGGCGTTCAGCGCGGCGAGCAGTCCGGAGCGCTCGGCGACGAGGATGTCCCGCTCCAGCCGGGCCTGCATGGGGGTGTCGCCCTGCGCGAGCGCGTCCCCGACGGACGTCTCGGTCTCTCCGCGAAGGCGGTCCACACGGGCGTACAGACCATCGATGAATTCCTGCTCGGCAAGAATTTCATCGCTGTTTTCAACGCTGTTTGACAATTCCACTCCCGCGCAGATATACTGTGCTCACTGAACTTCTCTGCGACTCATTCTCCTTGAAGTCGCGAATCATCGAATATACGCAAAGAAATCCCCCGGGCGCAATTGCCCGGGGGATTTCTTCGTACGTCGGCCGTTCGGCGTCGGCCGTTCGCCGTGCCGTCAGAGCACGTCGGCGAGCTCCTCCAGCAGCCGCCTCCTGGGGCGGGCGCCGACCATGGCCTTCACCGGCTCGCCGTCCCGGAACACCATGAACGTCGGCATCGACAGCACCTTGTAGGCGTTCGTCGTCTCCGGGTTGGTGTCCACGTCCAGCTGGACCACCTTCAGCCGCTCGCCCTCATCGCGCGCCAGCGCGGTGAGGACGGGCCCCATCTGCCGGCACGGCGGGCACCAGTCCGCCGTGAATTCCACCAGCACCGGCCGGTCCGCCCCGATCACCTCGGCGGCGAAGTCCGCGTCCGTCACCTCTGCCACTCCCGCGGCCCTGATCACAGTCCGTCCCCTCCCAGTTCGCACAGCGGTGGTTCTTCTCCCGTGCCGGCCAGCCGCACCCGGATCGTGGCGCGCACGGCCTGGAGCTCGCCGATCAGCGCGTCGAGCTCCTCCAGCTTGCGCCGGTAGACCGCGAGGGACGCCGGGCAGGCGTCGCCCTCGGGGTGACCGGCCCGCAGACACTCCACGAACGGCCGGGTCTCCTCCAGCTCGAACCCGAAGTCCTGGAGCGTCCGGATCTGCCGGAGCAGCTTCAGGTCGTCCTCGTCGTACGTCCGGTGCCCGTTGCCGCTGCGGCGTGCGGGCAGCAGCCCCCGTGACTCGTAGTACCGCAGCGTCCGGGTCGTGGTCCCGGCCCGAGCGGCCAGCTCGCCGATGCGCATACGAAGAACGTAAGCCCTGACGCCGACGTCAAGGCAACAGCGGTTTGCGCTCCAGCGGGGAGGTGAGGACGATCGACGTCGTCGTGCGGCCGAGGGCGGAGATCTCCCCCAGCACCTCCTCCAGATGGACGGTGTCCCGGACGGCGACCTTGAGGATCCAGCAGTCCTCGCCCACCACGTGGTGCGCCTCGGTGATCTCGGGGCGCTCGATCAGCTCCAGGGTCCTCGGGGACCTGAGGGTGTAGCCGCCGTGCGGGTCGACCCGCACGAACGCCTGGATGCCGTAGCCGAGGCGGGCCGCGACGACATGGGCGCCGTAGCCGCTGATCACCCCCGCGGCCTCCAGCCGGCGCACCCGCTCGGTGACCGCGGCGGGGCTCAGCCGCACCCGCCGGCCCAGCTCGCTCAGCTTGATCCGGCCGTCGGTCTGCAGCAGCTGAAGGATCTGCCGGTCCAGCGCGTCGAAGGCCACCGGCGTTCCGTCGGCCGGACGGCGCGGATGTCGTGGTTCTTTCGGCGCGACCGCCGGATCTCCCATGTTCTCCCCTTCATGACGTCGTGCCCGGACCGGAGAATTATGGTCATGTCAAAGGCACGCGAGACACTGGTCATCGGCGGGAACCGCTATTTCGGCAGACGGCTGATCGAACGGCTGCTGGCCGCGGGCGACCGGGTCACCGTCCTCAACCGCGGTTCGGCGCCGCCTCCGCCCGGCGCGGAGCATCTGGTCGCCGACCGCGACGACGAGGACGCGCTGCGCGCCGCGCTCGGCACCCGCACCTTCGACGTCGTCGTCGACCAGGTCTGCTACACCCCGCGCCAGGCGGCTCTCGCCCGCCGTGTGTTCACCGGCCGCACCCGCCGTTACGTCATGACCTCCACCGTGGAGGTGTACGAGTACGAGGACTCCATCGCTCCGGTGCGCGAGTCGGACCTCGATCCCCGTACGGTCGTCGTCGACACGGGACTCCCCTGGGACGAGCCGGAGTTCCTCGCGGCGCACTACGGCGAGGGCAAGCGCCAGGCGGAGGCGGTGTTCGCGGCCGGGCCGGACTTCCCGTACGTCTCCGTCCGTGTCGCCCATGTCCTCGGCGGGTCCGACGACTTCACCGGCCGGCTCGCCCACTACGCCGACCGGATCCGCGCGGGCGAGCCGATCGCCGTGGCGGCCGGGAACCACCCGGCGACCTACATCCACGTCGAGGAGATCGCCGACTTCCTCTTCTGGACGGCCGGCCAGGACTTCACCGGCCCGGTCAACGCGGCCTCGCACGGCCGGCTGAGCACCGACGACCTGTGCACGGCGGTCGCCGCGCAGCTGCCCGCCGGGCGGACCGTGCTGCGGGAGGTGGAGGTCGGCGAGATCTCCCCGTTCTCCTTCCGCCGCTCGTACGGGATGGACAACTCCCGTGCCGTCCGGCTCGGTTTCCTCTTCGGCAACGCCCGGCAGTGGCTGCCGCGCGCCGTCGCCGAGACCCTCGGAAAGGACCGCTGACCATGCGTCACCGCACCCTCGGCGGGCTCCGGGTGAGCGCGGTCGGACTCGGCGCGATGCCGCTGTCCCTGGAGGGCCGCCCCGACGAGGCCCGGGCCCTGGCCACCGTGCACGCCGCCCTCGACGCGGGTGTGACCCTGCTGGACACGGCCGACTCCTACCATCTGCCCGGTGCCGAGCCCGGCCACAACGAGCTGCTGCTCGCCCGCGCGCTCGCCTCCTACGGCGGGGACACCTCCGGTGTGCTGGTCGCCACCAAGGGCGGACGCGGCCGCCCGGCCGACGGCTCCTGGACGGTGGACGGCGACCCCCGCCGGCTCAGGGCGGCCGCCGAGGCGTCCCTGAAGCGGCTCGGCACCGACGCCATCGGCCTGTACCAGCTGCACAAGCCCGATCCGTCCGTGCCCTTCGAGGAGTCCGTCGGCGCGCTGGGCGACCTGCTCGACGAGGGCAAGATCCGGCTGGCCGGGATCTCCAACGCCGACGCCGGGCAGATCCGCACGGCCCGCGCGATGCTCGGGCACCGGCTCGTCTCCGTGCAGAACGCGTACTCCCCGGCCGTCCGCCGCAGCGACCCGGAGCTGCGTCTGTGCGCCGAGCTGGGGCTGGCGTTCCTGCCCTGGAGCCCGCTGGGCGGCATCTCGCGCAGCGCGCTGGACGGGCCGTCGCGGCAGGAGCCCGAGCCCCGGTTCGCGGCGTTCCGCTTCGTGGCCGAGGAGCGCGGGGTCAGCCCCCAGCAGGTGTGCCTGGCCTGGCTGCTGGCCCGCTCCCCCGCCGTGATCCCCGTCCCGGGCGCGAGCCGGCCGCGGACGATCCGCGACTCGGCGGCCGCGGCGGACCTGACCCTCGGCGAGGAGGAGCGCGCCCTGCTGGACGCGGCGGTGGCGTAGCCGCACGCCCCGGCGCCCTCCTGCCCGAGCGGGTCGGGCGCCGCCCGGGAGCCCGGTCAGATGCGGCGCCGCCGCCTCGGTGCGGCCCGTCAGCAGCAGGAGCAGCGCGCCGGCCGGGCCCGTCCGGGCGACGGCGTCGTCCTGACCCCGGCCGGCGTACCGGCCGGCCGGGCCGCCGGACTCGTGGCGGGGCCCGGCCGCTGATCCCGTGCGCCGGCCCTCCCGTACGGGCGTACGCCCGGCCATCCGTACTCCCGGACGACCGGACGCCCGGCCCCTGGTCAGGCGGGGCCGGGCGTGCGGTGGCGCGAGGGGTGAAGGAGAAGGCCGGGCCGCCGGGGAGGGGAGGCCCGGCCTCCGCCGTGAGGGGGAGGTCAGACCTTGGCCGGCTCCTCGCGCTGCTCCGGCAGCCCGGCGGGGTGAGCCGCGGCCGCGTGCTCGTCGAGCAGGGTCTTCTCGTCGAAGGGCACCCGGCCGGCCAGCACCTCGGCCACGCGCTCCTTGTCGATCTCCTTGGTCCAGGTGCCGACCAGCACGGTGGCGACCGCGTTGCCCGCGAAGTTGGTCAGGGCGCGGGCCTCGCTCATGAACCGGTCGATGCCGACGATCAGGCCGATGCCGTCGACCAGGGCGGGCTTGTGCGACTGGAGGCCACCGGCCAGCGTGGCCAAGCCCGCGCCGGTGACACCGGCCGCGCCCTTGGAGGCGACCAGCAGGAAGAGCAGCAGCGGGATCTGCTCGCCGACGGACATCGGCGTCCCCATGGCGTCGGCGATGAACAGCGAGGCCATGGTCATGTAGATCATGGTGCCGTCGAGGTTGAAGGAGTAGCCGGTCGGGACGGTGATGCCGACCACCGGCTTGCTGACACCGAGGTGCTCCATCTTGGCGATCAGGCGCGGCAGCGCGGACTCCGAGGACGACGTCGACAGGATCAGCAGGAACTCCCGGCCCAGGTACTTCAGCAGGCTGAAGATGTTCAGCCCGGCGACGACCCGCACCAGCGCGCCCAGCACCACGAACACGAACAGGAAGCAGGTGACGTAGAAGCCGAGCATCAGCACGGCCAGGCTCTTGAGCGCGTCCAGTCCGGCCGAGCCGGTGACGGCCGCGATGGCGCCGAAGGCACCGACCGGGGCGGCCCACATCACCATCGCGAGGACGCGGAAGACCAGCCGCTGGATGTGCTCGACCCCGCGCAGGACCGGCTGCCCGGCCGGACCCATGGCCTGGAGCGCGAAGCCGACGAGCAGCGCGATCAGCAGGGCCTGGAGCACCTCTCCCTCGGTGAAGGCGGAGACGATCGTGGTCGGGATGATGCCGAGCAGGAACTCGGTGGTGTCCTTGGCCTCCGGCGACACCTGCGCCTGCCCGGTCTCCTTCACCGCGTCGGTCAGCGCCAGACCGGTGCCCGGCTCCAGGATGTTGCCGACCACCAGACCGATGGCGAGCGCCACCAGCGACATCGCGAGGAAGTAGGCGAGCGCGATACCGCCCACCGCGCCGACCTTGGCGGCCTTGCGGACCGACCCGATGCCCAGCACGATCGTGCAGAAGATGATCGGCGCGATCATCATCTTGATCAGGTTCACGAAACCGGTGCCGACGGGCTTCAGCTCGACCGCGAAGTCCGGGGCGATCAGGCCCACGGCGATACCGAGGGCGACCGCGACGATCACCGCGATGTAGAGGTAGTGGGTGCGGTCCCGTTTCACTGCGGGTGCCGTTTCGGGGGTGCTGGCGGCCACGGCTGCCCTCCTTGACGTCTTCGTCGGCATCACCGGCGTGCGGCTCACGTCCGGGGGATGGGGGAATGCCGTGACTATCTCCCGCCGTGTGAGGGCGGTCACCCTTCCGTTCATTGAGTTCACGCGACGGCCCCTTCACCCCCCGCCGGGACCGCGAGGCACACTGACGGCATGCGCCCCCGTCTCCCCCGGCCCCGCAGCCTGGCCGGCCAGCTGTTCGCCGTGCAGGCCGTCCTGCTCGCGGTCGTCGTCGTGGGATACGCCCTGTTCACGTACATCAGCGACCGCAACCAGGCCGAGGAGGCGGCACGCCGGCAGGCCATGGCGGTGGCCCGCGCGGTCGCCGACGCGCCCTCGGTGCGCGCGGCGATCCACACCTCGGACCCCTCCGCACAGCTCCAGCCGTACGCGCTGGCCGTCGTCCGGGACGCCGGCGTCGACTTCGTCACGATCATGGATCCGCAGGGCATCCGCTGGACCCACCCCGACGGGAAGCAGATAGGCAAACGCTTCCTCGGCCATATCGCCCGCGCACAGCGGGGCCTTCCCTTCACCGAGACCTATACCGGCACCCTCGGCCCGTCGGTGCGCGCGGTCACCCCCGTCACCGACGGCGGTCATGTCATCGGCCTGGTCAGCGCGGGCATCAAGGTCGAGGCGATCAGCCGACGGGCCTCGGAGCAGGTCACCGCCCTGGTCGGGGTCGCGGCCGGCGCGCTGGTGCTCGGCGCCGTCGGCACGTACGTCGTCAACGCCCGGCTGCGCCGTCACACCCACGGCATGAACGCCGCCGAGCTGAGCCGGATGCACGACTACCACCAGGCCGCGCTCCACGCGGTGCGCGAAGGGCTGCTGATGCTGGACGGGCGGTACCGGGTGGCGCTGATCAACGACGGAGGGCGGGAGCTGCTCGGGGTGTCCGGCGAGGTGGTCGGCCGTTCGGTGGCCGGCCTCGGGCTGCCCGCCCCGCTGACGGGGGCGCTGCTGGCCTCCGGGCCGCGGGTGGACGAGGTGCATCTGACGGCCGACCGGGTGCTGGTGGTGAACACCTCGCCGGTGTCGGGCGGCGAACACCGCGGCACGGTGGTGACCCTGCGGGACGTGACCGAGCTCCAGTCCCTGATGGGCGAGCTGGACTCGGAGCGGGGCTTCACCCAGGCGCTGCGCTCCCAGGCGCACGAGGCCGCCAACCGGCTGCACACGGTGGTGTCGCTGATCGAGCTGGGCCGCGCCGAGGAGGCGGTGGAGTTCGCCACGGCCGAGCTGGAGCTGGCGCAGGCGCTCACGGACCAGGTCGTCGCGGCGGTGAGCGAACCGGTGCTGGCCGCCCTGCTGCTGGGCAAGACCGCGCAGGCCAACGAACGGGGTGTGGAGCTGCTGGTGTCGCAGGAGGGCGCTCTGGACGACGGCCTGCTGCCGGAGGCGCTGCCCGCGCGGGACCTGGTGACGATCCTGGGCAACCTGATCGACAACGCGGTCGACGCGGCCCAGGGCACGATGGCCGCCCGGGTGACGGTGGCGGCGTACACGGAGGGCGGCTCGGAACTGGTGCTGCGGGTGTCGGACAGCGGGGCGGGTGTGGACCCCGCGCAGGCCGAGCTGGTGTTCCGGCGGGGCTGGTCCACGAAGCCGGCCGGGCCCGGCGGGCGGGGGCTGGGTCTCGCACTGGTGCGGCAGGCCGTGCACCGGCACGAGGGGGCCCTGACGGTGACCGGGGCCGCGGACGGCGGAGCGTCGTTCGAGGCGCGGCTGCCGCTGCGGACGGCGTCGGTGGGCGGGGGCCGGCCGTGACCGCCGGGCAGCCGATCCGTGTCCTGGTCGTCGAGGACGACCCGGTGGCCGCCGACGCGCATGTGATGTACGTCGGACGGGTGCCGGGGTTCGTCGCGGTGGGCAAGGCGCACACGGGCGCGGAGGCCCGGCGGGCGCTGGAGCGCACCCCGGTCGACCTGCTCCTGCTGGACCTGCATCTGCCGGACGTGCACGGTCTGCAACTGGCCCGTTCCCTGCGGGCGGCCGGGTACCACGCCGACGTCGTGGCGGTGACCTCGGCACGGGATCTGGCCGTCGTGCGGGAGGGGGTGTCGCTGGGGGTCGTGCAGTACGTGCTGAAGCCGTTCACCTTCGCGACCCTGCGGGACCGGCTGGTCCGCTACGCCGAGTTCCGGGGCGCGGCGGGCGAGGCCAGCGGCCAGGACGAGGTGGACCGGGCCCTGGCCGCCCTGCGCGCGCCGGGTCCGGCGGCGCTGCCGAAGGGGCTGAGCGCACCGACCCTGGAGCGGGTGACCGCCGCGCTGCGGAAGGCCGAGGAGGGGCTGACCGCGGCGGGGCTCGCCGAGACGGTGGGCATCTCACGGATCACGGCCCGGCGCTACCTGGAGCACCTGGTGGACGCGGGCCGCGCCGGACGCAGCCCGCTGTACGGGCAGGTGGGACGGCCGGAGCTGGTGTACCGGTGGGCCCGGACGGCGGGAACGGGGCGTTAGGCGTCGGCGAGGGCTCCGGCTCGGACACGAACCCGGACGGCTTCGTCGAGGCGGGGGTGCAGGCGTCGGCGAGGGCTCCGGCTCGGACACGAACCCGGACGGCTTCGTCGAGGCGGGGGTGCAGGCGTCGGCGGCCCGGAGGCAGCGGGTACGCCCGGAGGCAGCGGGTACGGGCCCCGGCCCGGCGGGCCCCCGCCCGGCGGCAGCCAGGTCCGCCGGTGGAGCGGCGTTCACGGGCGTCGGCGGCACGGCGTCACGAGGGGGTCAGTGCCGGTCCCGCCGGCCTGGTGTAGAGCACGACCTGCACCCCGAGGCCGCAGACGGCCAGCGCCTCCACCACCGACAGCCCGAGCATCAGCCCTCCGCCGTCCCCGCTCGCCCAGAACACCACGAGCGCGGCGAGCGGCACCGCGCAGAACGCGACCAGGTCCACCACGCACTGGATCGCCTTCCGGGACCGGCGCCGCGCGTCGCGCCGGTGGAACGACTCCCAGCCGAAGGTGGAGAAGTCGGCTCCCTGCGCGGCGAGTTGAGCGAGCCGGGGCCCCAGTTCGTCGCGCACGTACAGCCCTATCGCCGAGATCTTCTCGTCGTTGACGAGATACGTCCACCCCAGCACGACACACACCGGCGGCAGCGCCAGCAGCATCGCGGGCTGCCCGGCCTGCGCCGCCGCGGCGATGACGGCGGCCACGACCGCGAGGGTCACGTACAGCAGGTTGTCCCGGAACCCGATCCGTGTCTTCTGCTCGTCCTTGACGGTCTGGTACTCGGCGAGCAGCAGATGCCCCACGGTGACGCCCTGTTCCGACACGCGTTCCCCCTCCCCCGAGGCCGCCCGGTCGCCGGGCGCACCGCTCCACCGTAGCCGCAGCACGCACTTTCGATCACCGCGCGCCGCAGTTCCGGGATGAGCATTCCCACCGCCGGTGTCACCCTTCGGCTTCCCGAGCGCACTCCCTCCACCGGCGGAGGATGACAGGCAGGACAGGTGGCATGAGTGAGCCCACCGGCGAGTACTCGATCACCATGCCGCGCGACATCACCGAGGCCGCCAAGGCCCGCAGCGGCCCCTCCGGCCTGTCCGCCTACGTGGCCGCGGCCGTCGCCCGCCAGATCGAACGAGACAACCTCAATGAGCTCATCACCGTCGCCGAAGCCGAGCACGGCCCTGTCACGGACGAAGAGATCCAGTCCCTGCGCGACCAGCTCGCCCAGGCACGACGTGAGCAGACCGGGCACGGAGCGGACGCCGCGTGACGCGCTCCCCCGCCGTCCCCGGCGGAACCCTCGTCCTCGACGGCGAAGGACTGGCCGAAGCCGTCCTGCGTGACCGTACGGTCACCGGCTGGCTCGCCCTGGCGCGCGCCGACGACCTGCGGGTGATCACCTCGGCGGCCACCCTCGCCGAAGTGGTCCACCCCCGCATCAACCGCCCGGCCCTGGAGTGGACACTCTCCCGCCCGGTCATCGAGCCGATCACCGAACCGATCGCCCGCCACGCCGCCGGCCTGATCGCCGACGCCGGCCTGCACGGCCACAAGTACGCCATCGACGCCATGCTTGCGGCCACCGCCCTCGCCGCCCCGGGACCGGTCACCGTCCTGACCTCGGACCCCGATGACCTCACCACCCTGTGCGGCACCCGCGTCACCGTCATCAAGATCTGAACAGCCGCCCGCCTCGGGCATCCAGTGGGCACATCGACCTCTCGGGAGACCAGGGTCCCGCCGGGCGCCACCGGTCCGTGCCGGTCAACACCCGTCCAGGAAAGACCACTTGACGGTATCTTGGACCGGTGTCAGCGACCGGTCCCACTGCCACCGCACTCGTCCTCACAGCGCTCCCGGTGGAGTACGCCGCCGTGCGCCCTCTCGTCCCGGAGCGGGAGGAGCTGGTCCACCGCGACGGAACCCGCGTCGAGGCCGGCCGTCTGCCCGGCACCGGCTGGCGGGTCGCTCTCGCCGAGCTGGGCGAGGGCACGAGGACCGCGGCCGCGCTGACCACCCGGCTCATCGACTGGCTGGAGCCGGAGGCGGTGCTGTTCGTGGGCGTCGCGGGGAGCCTGAAGGACGACATCGGCATCGGGGACGTCGTCGTCGGCACGAAGGTGTACGGCATCCACGGCGGCAAGCAGACCCCGGAGGGCTTCCTGGTCCGCCCCGAGTCGTTCCCGGTCTCCAACGCCCTGCTCGGCGCGGCGCGTTCGGCGACCCGGGACATGCCCGACGTACGGGAGCACCTCAAGCCGATCGCCTCCGGGGACGTGGTCCTGGCCGACGCCGGGTCCGAGATCGCCCGGCATCTGCGCGAGCACTACAACGACGCCGCCGCGATCGAGATGGAGGGCGTGGGCGCGCTCCAGGCGGCCCACCTCGACGGCCAGGTGCACGCGCTCGTCATCCGGGGCATCAGCGACCGGGCCGACGCGGACAAGCACGCGGCCGACGCGACGGGGTCGCAGAAGCGGGCGGCCGCGCAGGCGGCGGCGGTCGCGGCGGCGGTCCTGCGGAAGCACCGGCCGCGCGGTTCCTCCGACTCCGAGGAGGGGCCCCATAGGGGCGGCGGCGTCACGTACGGAGGCGACCACATCGGCTTCCGGGGCGGCACCTTCCACGGCCCCGTCACCGGAAAGCGGACCGGACGGCAGCGGTAGAGGCACCGTCCACGGCCCGGTCCCGGTCGCGAGCACCGCCCTCCCGCCCCGCCCGCCCGGCTTCACCGGCCGCGGGGAGCAGCTGGACCGTCTGCTCCCCCGCCTCGCACCCGCCTCCGACGAGGGCACTCCGCTCCTGATCTCCGCCGTCACCGGCATGGGCGGCATCGGGAAGACCGCGCTCGCGCTGGAGGCGGCGCATCGGGCCCGCGCGGAGGGCTGGTTCCCCGGCGGGTTCCTGTTCGTGGACCTGCGCGGCTACGACGACGACCCGGTGACGGCGGACCAGGGGGTCCTGGCCCTCCTCGACGCGATGGGGGTGCGCGGGGCGGACCTGCCTCCGACGACGGTCCGGCAGTACGACGCCTACCACGCGCTGCTCACCGAGCGGCCGGAACGCACGCTGCTGATCCTGGACAACGCCTCCGACCCGTCCCAGTACCTGCCCCTGCTGCCGCGCACGGACCGGCACCGGGTCCTGATCACCTCCCGGGACCGCCCGGACGCCCTCCCCGTACGCCTCATCGACCTGGAGGAACTCACGCCGGAAGAGTCGACCGCGCTCGTCACCCGCGCCCTGCACGACTACGACGAACGCGACGGACGCCCGGCCCGCGAGCCGGACGCCCTGCGCGAGCTGACCGACCTCTGCGGCCGTCTGCCCCTCGCCCTCCAGATCGCCGCGGCCATGCTGCGCAGACGCCGGCGCCGGGACATCGCCTCGCTGGTGGCCGAGATCAGGAGCGTCGGGGACACGGTGGCCGCCCTCGACCGGGGCGGTACGGGCACGGACCTGTACGGGCGGTCGCTCGCCCTGCGGCCGGTGCTGGAGACCTCGTACCGCCGGCTCCCGCCCGACCAGGCCCGGTTGCTGCGCCTGCTGGCCCTCGCGCCCACCTCCGAGACCGGCACGGAGGCGGCGGCCGCCCTGACCGGCCTCGACGCGCCGGCCGTCCTGTCCCTGCTGGACGACCTCGCCGCCACGCATCTGGTCACGCCGGTGGGGTCGGACGCCACGCTGCGGTGGCGGTTGCACGACCTGGTGCGGGTGTTCGGGGCGGGTGTGGTGGAGGGGGACGCCGGGCTGCGGGAGGAGGGGGACGCGGCCCGGGAGCAGGTACTGACGTTCTACTGGCGGTGGGCGGATGCGGCGGACGACCGGTTGCGGTGGTTGCCCGGGAGGGTGGAACCGGAGTTGTTCGGGGACCGTGCGGCCGCGCTGGCGTGGTTCGACGGGGAGCGGGCGGGTCTGGTGGCGGCAATGGGATGGGGGCGCGAGGAGCGGTTCGCCGGGACGGCGGTGCGGCTGGCGGAGTGCCTGGGGACGTATCTGGAGTGGCGGCGGTATTTCGACGATCTGATCGTTGTGGGGGTGGCCGCGCGGGAGGCGGCTCGCCGGGTCGGGGACCGGCCGGACGAGGCCGCTGCGTGGAACAACCTCGGCGCCGGCCTGCGGGACGCGGGCCGGGCGGAGGAGGCGATCGACGCCCTCACCCA
Source organism: Streptomyces sp. NPDC093094 (assembly GCF_044754345.1). Taxonomy (NCBI): domain Bacteria; kingdom Bacillati; phylum Actinomycetota; class Actinomycetes; order Kitasatosporales; family Streptomycetaceae; genus Streptomyces; species Streptomyces sp. NPDC093094. Next base: position 18,770 of record NZ_JBIVOX010000007.1, read on the forward strand.
TGCCCGCGACCTGTACCAGGCGGAAGGAGACCGCCACAACGCGGCCGTCACATGGCGCAACCTCGGCAACGCTCTGAGGGACGCGGGCCGGGTGGAGGAGGCGACCGAGGCCCTCACCCATGCCCGCGACCTGTACCAGGCGGAAGGGCATCGCCACGGCGAGGCCGAGGCGTGGACCAACCTCGGCGACGTCCTGGGGGACGCGGGCCGGGTGAGGGAGGCGGTCGACGCCTACATCCGGGCCCTCGACCTGTTCCGCGCGGAGGGGGATCGCCACCGTGCGGCCGTCGCGTGGACCAACCTCGGCAACACCCTGATGAAGGCACGCCGGGCGCAGGAGGCGGTCAAGGCGTACGCCACGGCCCTGTCGGCCTACCGGGAGTTCAAGGACCACTACCGCGAGGCCCAGGTCCTCTGCAACCTGGGCCTCGCGCACCACGCCGCCGGCCGCCCGTCCGAGGCCCGCACCCACTACCTCCGGGCCGCCGACGCCTTCACCCTCGCCAACGCCCCCGACGAAGCTGCAGACGCCCGCGCCCAAGCCGCCGATCTCCCGGAATAGCCCCTCACCGCCGGAAAGACCGGCCATCTCCTCCGAGTGACCCCGCAAAACTGTCAAGGGGTGACCCACAGGTAACACTCCGTCGCAGGGAAAACCGTACGTTCATACAATGCGTGATTGTGGCCGAACAGACCGTAGTCACGGCGGTGGCCGCACCTCTACCTTGTGGTCCCGTGCGCCAACCCTCAGCTCAGCCGAACCACCCCGGTCCCCCGTTCAACGCCCCGGCCGCCCGCAGACTGCGGGCCGCGCTCGGCATGGGCCCCGAGCATGTCGCCTACGGGCTGCGTGCGTCGTACGGGCTCCCCTACGTCACCCCCGACCTCGTCGTCGCCTGGGAGCGCGGGACCCTCACCCCGACCGGTCCCGAGCTCACCGCGCTCGCGGGCGTGCTGTGGTGTGCGCCCGGCGAGCTGATCGGGCGGGCCCGGACGCTGCGCGAGCACCGCATCGCGCGCGGTCTGGCCCCGGAGGACGTCGCCCGGTCCGTCGGTCACGACCTCGACGCGTATCTGCGGATGGAGGACACCGGCCAGTGGCGCGGCTCGGACCGCCAGGCCGCCGCCCTCGCGGACGTGCTGGAGCTGTCCCTGCCGGACCTGGTGACCGTCACCGGCCGGGAGCCGAAGCTCGCCGAGCTGCTGCGCGGTGCGGTCGGCACCCGCTGGCAGGCGCACGTACGGCCGGTGGGCAAACTCGTGCCCCTGGACCGGCGCACCCTGGAGCCGGTGCTCCAGGCGCTGCACCAGGAGTACCAGGGGCAGATGGCCGCCACCCTCAGCTGGGGCGGCGGCAACGCGGCCGAGGACTCGACGGCTGCCGGCCGCGACTTCCTCGACCGGATCGTCGAGCACTTCTGGACGGCCGTCGAGGGCAATACGGCGTACCGGAACGGCACGCCGTACTAGAGGCCGCGAAGAGGCATCCCGGAGAAGACCTTCTAGAAGACCGACTCCGCCTCGTCCATCCGGTCCTTCGGCACGGTCTTCAGCTCGGTGACCGCCTGCGCCAGCGGCACCATCACGACGTCGGTGCCCCGCAGCGCCGTCATCCGGCCGAAGTCCCCCCGGTGCGCGGCCTCCACCGCGTGCCAGCCGAAGCGCGTGGCGAGGACGCGGTCGTACGCGGTGGGCGTGCCGCCGCGCTGGACGTGACCGAGGATGACGGGCCTCGCCTCCTTGCCGAGGCGGCGCTCCAGCTCGTGGGCGAGGGCGGTGCCGATGCCCTGGAAACGCTCGTGGCCGAACTGGTCTATGGCGCCCTTGCCGTAGTCCATGGTGCCGTCGGCGGGGTGGGCTCCCTCGGCGACGCAGATGACGGCGAACTTCTTGCCGCGGGCGAAGCGCTCCTCGACCATCTTCACCAGGTCGGCGGGGTCGAAGGGACGCTCGGGCAGGCAGATGCCGTGGGCGCCGGCGGCCATGCCGGACTCCAGGGCGATCCAGCCCGCGTGCCGGCCCATCACCTCGACGACCATCACCCGCTGGTGGGACTCGGCGGTGGTCTTCAGCCGGTCCATCGCCTCGGTGGCGACCCCGACCGCGGTGTCGAAACCGAAGGTCCGGTCGGTGGAGGAGATGTCGTTGTCGATGGTCTTCGGGACGCCGACCACGGGCACCCCCGCGTCCGAGAGCATGCGCGCCGCGGTCAGGGTGCCCTCGCCGCCGATCGGGATCAGCGCGTCGAAGCCGCTGCGCTCGATGAGCTCCTTGGCGTTGTCGCAGGCCGCGCGGAAGCGGTCGCGCTCCAGGCGGGAGGATCCGAGGATGGTGCCGCCGCGGGCGAGGATGCCGCTGACCGCGTTCAGGTCGAGGGTCCGGTAGCGGCCGTCCAGCAGGCCGGCGTAGCCGTCCTCGAAGCCGATGACCTCGTCGCCGTAGTTCGTGACCGCCCGGTGCACGACCGACCGGATCACTGCGTTCAGGCCGGGGCAGTCGCCGCCTGCGGTGAGGACTCCGATACGCATCGTGCTGTGTCTCCTGCTCGCTGTGGTTCCGGTGAGCCGGTTCCGATTCTTTCACGTCCCTCAGTGCACTGCCGCCCCCGCCTCTTGACGGGCGCCTTAACTATCGAGGGAGGTACTGTCAAGAGGGTTCTGCTCACCTCGGTGGGCGATTTTTGTGACAGCCCGCGGGGCAGGCCCAGGGCGACGGCACATCACCCACGAAACGGAGTGCAGGCGTGACGCGCAGCGTGTACGTGACCGGTATCGACCGCGGCGACGGCCGGCAGGTCGTCGAGCTGGGGGTCATGGAGCTGCTGACCCGGCAGGTCGACCGGGTCGGGGTGTTCCGCCCTCTCGTCCACGAAGGTCCGGACCGGCTGTTCGAGCTGCTGCGCGCCCGCTACCGCCTTTCGCAGGACCCGGCGTCCGTCTACGGCATGGACTACCACGAGGCGTCCGCGCTCCAGGCCGAACAGGGCACGGACGAGCTGGTGTCGGTCCTGGTCGACCGGTTCCACGCGGTGGCCCGCGACTACGACGTCGTCCTCGTCCTCGGCACCGACTTCGCCGCCACCCAGCTGCCGGACGAGCTGGCGCTGAACGCGCGCCTCGCCAACGAGTTCGGCGCCTCCGTCCTGCCGGTGGTGGGCGGCCGCGGCCAGACCGCGGAGTCGGTGCGCGCCGAGACCCGCAACGCCTACCGCGCGTACGACACGCTGGGCTGCGACGTGCTGGCGATGGTCACCAACCGGGTGGCCCGCGAGGACCGTGACCTCATAGCCGACAAGCTCGCCTCCCGGCTGCCCGTCCCCTGCTACGTGGTGCCCGACGAGCCCGCGCTGTCCGCGCCGACGGTCTCCCAGATCGCCCAGGCGCTCGGCGCGAAGGTGCTGCTCGGCGACGACTCGGGGCTCGCCCGGGACGCGCTCGGGTTCGTCTTCGGCGGCGCCATGCTGCCGAACTTCCTCGGCGCCCTGACCCCCGGCTGCATGGTCGTCACCCCCGGGGACCGCGCCGACCTGGTCATCGGCACGCTCGCCGCGCACAGCGCCGGCACCCCGCCGATCGCCGGCATGCTGCTCACCCTGGACGAGGTGCCCAGCGACGAGGTCCTCACCCTGGCCGCCCGGCTGGCCCCCGGCACACCCGTGCTGTCGGTGTCCGGGAACAGTTTCCCCACCGCGGAGCAGCTGTTCTCCCTGGAGGGCAAGCTCAACGCGGCCACCCCGCGCAAGGCGGAGACCGCGCTCGGCCTGTTCGAGCGCCACGTCGACACCGGCGATCTCCTCGGCCGGGTCTCGGCGCCGAGCACCGACCGGGTCACCCCGATGATGTTCGAGCACAAGCTGCTGGAGCAGGCCCGCTCCGACCTGCGCCGGGTCGTGCTGCCGGAGGGCACCGAGGAGCGCGTGCTGCACGCCGCCGAGGTGCTGCTGCGCCGCGGAGTGTGCGAGCTGACCCTGCTGGGCCCGGCCGACCTGATCCGCAAGAAGGCCGCCGACCTCGGCATCGACCTGGGCGGCTCCCAGCTGATCGACCCGGCCACCAGCGAGCTGCGCGACTCCTTCGCCGAGAAGTACGCCGCGTTCCGGGCACACAAGGGCGTCACGGTCGAGCTGGCCTACGACGTGGTCTCGGACGTGAACTACTTCGGCACGCTGATGGTCCAGGAGGGCCTGGCCGACGGCATGGTGTCGGGCTCGGTGCACTCCACGGCCGCGACCATCCGGCCCGCCTTCGAGATCATCAAGACCAAGCCGGACGCCTCGATCGTGTCGTCGGTCTTCTTCATGTGCCTGGCCGACAAGGTCCTCGTCTACGGCGACTGCGCGGTCAACCCGGACCCGGACGCCGAGCAGCTCGCGGACATCGCCGTCCAGGCGGCCGCGACCGCCGCCCAGTTCGGTGTGGAGCCGCGGATCGCGATGCTGTCGTACTCGACCGGAACCTCCGGCTCGGGCGCCGACGTGGACAAGGTGCGCGCGGCGACCGAGCTGGTGCGCTCGCGCCGGCCGGACCTGAAGATCGAGGGTCCGATCCAGTACGACGCGGCCGTGGAGCCGACCGTCGCCGCGACCAAGCTGCCCGGTTCCGAGGTGGCGGGGCAGGCGACGGTGCTGATCTTCCCCGACCTCAACACCGGGAACAACACCTACAAGGCCGTGCAGCGCTCGGCCGGCGCGATCGCGGTCGGGCCGGTGCTCCAGGGTCTGCGCAAGCCGGTCAACGACCTCTCCCGGGGCGCGCTCGTCCAGGACATCGTCAACACCGTCGCCATCACGGCGATCCAGGCCCAGTCCCCCACCGAGAAGGCGCCCCAGCTGTGAGTCCGACCCGTGTCCTCGTCCTCAACTCCGGCTCCTCGTCGGTGAAGTACCAGCTGCTCGACATGCGCGACAGCAGCCGGCTGGCGACCGGCCTCGTGGAGCGCATCGGTGAGCAGACGTCACGGCTGAAGCACACGCCCGCGGGCTCGGACCCCCGCGAGCGGACCGGCCCGATCGCCGACCACGACGCGGCGCTGAAGGCGGTGGCCGCCGAACTCGCCCAGGACGGCCTGGGACTGGACTCCCCCGAGCTGGCCGCGATCGGCCACCGGGTCGTGCACGGCGGCAGGCGGTTCACCCGGCCGACCGTCGTCGACGAGGCCGTCCTCGCCGAGATCGAACGGCTGATCCCGGTGGCCCCGCTGCACAACCCGGCCAACCTCACCGGTATCCGCACGGCCCGGCATCTGCGCCCCGACCTGCCGCAGGTGGCGGTGTTCGACACCGCGTTCCACACGACGATGCCGGAGTCGGCGGCGCGCTACGCCATCGACGTGGAGACCGCCGACGCGCACCGCATCCGCCGCTACGGCTTCCACGGCACCTCGCACGCCTATGTCGCGCGGGCGACCGCGCGACTGCTGGGCCGGGCGCCGGAGGAGGTCAACGTGATCGTGCTGCACCTCGGCAACGGCGCCTCCGCCTCCGCCGTGCGCGGCGGCGTGTGTGTGGACACCTCCATGGGGCTGACGCCTCTGGAGGGACTCGTGATGGGAACGCGTTCGGGAGATCTCGACCCGGCGGTCATCTTCCATTTGATGCGTGTAGGCGGAATGTCCGCCGACGAGATCGACACTCTTCTGAACAAGAAGAGCGGACTGATCGGACTGTGCGGCGACAACGACATGCGGGAGATCCGCCGGCGCGTCGACGAGGGCGACGAACAGGCGCAACTCGCCTTCGACATCTACATTCACCGTCTGAAGAAGTACATCGGCGCCTATTACGCCGTACTCGGCACGGTGGACGCGGTCGCGTTCACCGCCGGTGTCGGGGAGAACGCGGCCGAGGTGCGCGCGGCGGCGGTCGCGGGCCTGGAGACACTGGGCCTGTCGGTCGACGGCGGGCTCAACGCCGTACGCGGTGACGAGCCGCGTCTGATTTCGCCCGGGCACGCTCGCGTCGCCGTCGCCGTGGTGCCGACGGACGAAGAACTGGAGATCGCGACGCAGACCTACGCACTGGTCGAGCGGTAACGAATTGCGGCTCCGCCGCGCGGCAACTGAGCCCACCTGAGCAAAAGGCCACTCATTTGTATCTTCCGCCAGACGGAATATTCCGGAGCGAAACAAACGGATAGGATCGCCTCATGCGCCGTTCGAAAATCGTCTGTACTCTCGGCCCCGCGGTCGACTCCCACGAACAGCTCGTGTCGCTGATCGAGGCCGGCATGAACGTGGCCCGCTTCAACTTCAGCCACGGCTCCCACGCCGAGCACCAGGGCCGGTACGACCGTGTCCGGGCCGCCGCCACGGAGACCGGCCGGGCCATCGGTGTGCTCGCCGACCTCCAGGGCCCCAAGATCCGGCTGGAGACCTTCGCCGAGGGCCCCGTCGAGCTGGTCCGCGGTGACGAGTTCACCATCACCACCGAGGACGTCCCCGGTGACAAGTCGATCTGCGGCACGACCTACAAGGGTCTGCCCGGCGACGTGTCGCGCGGCGACCAGGTCCTGATCAACGACGGAAACGTCGAGCTGAAGGTCCTGGACGTCGAGGGCCCGCGGGTGCGGACGATCGTCATCGAGGGCGGTGTCATCTCCGACCACAAGGGCATCAACCTGCCCGGCGCGGCCGTCAACGTGCCCGCGCTGAGCGAGAAGGACATCGAGGACCTGCGCTTCGCGCTCCGCATGGGCTGCGACCTGGTCGCGCTGTCCTTCGTCCGGGACGCCAAGGACGTCGACGACGTCCACCGCGTGATGGACGAGGAGGGCCGCCGCGTCCCCGTCATCGCCAAGGTGGAGAAGCCGCAGGCGGTGGAGAACATGGAGGACGTCGTCATGGCGTTCGACGGTGTCATGGTCGCCCGTGGCGACCTCGCCGTCGAGTACCCGCTGGAGCGGGTCCCCATGGTGCAGAAGCGTCTCATCGAGCTGTGCCGCCGCAACGCCAAGCCGGTGATCGTGGCGACCCAGATGATGGAGTCGATGATCACCAACTCCCGGCCGACCCGCGCCGAGGCGTCCGACGTCGCCAACGCGATCCTGGACGGCGCCGACGCGGTCATGCTGTCCGCCGAGTCCAGCGTGGGCGCGTACCCGATCGAGACCGTCCGGACGATGTCGAAGATCGTCCAGGCGGCCGAGGAGGAGCTGCTCTCCAAGGGTCTTCAGCCGCTGGTACCGGGCAAGAAGCCCCGTACTCAGGGCGGTTCCGTGGCCCGCGCGGCCTGCGAGATCGCCGACTTCCTCGGCGGCAAGGGCCTGGTGGCCTTCACCAAGTCCGGTGACACCGCCCGCCGGCTCTCCCGCTACCGCGCGGCGCAGCAGATCATCGCCTTCACCACGGACGAGTCGACGCGCAACCAGCTGGCGCTCAGCTGGGGTGTCGAGCCGCACGTCGTGCCCTTCGTGAACAGCACCGACGAGATGGTCGAGCTGGTCGACGAGGAGGTCCTGAAGCTGAACCGCTTCAACGCGGGCGACACCCTGGTGATCACCGCCGGTTCGCCCCCCGGTGTCCCCGGCACCACCAACATGGTCCGGGTGCACCACCTGGGCGGCGGCGACCGCGACTGACGCGCCCGCAGGGCGTACGACACCGAGGGCGCCCCTTCTCGTCGAGAAGGGGCGCCCTCGGTGTTTTCCTGCGGCTCCCGGGGGGGTGCGGGGCGGGCGCGGCTCAGTCGCTGATGAACTGGTGCAGCCCGGGGACGTGCAGGTCGCCGCCGAACTGGCCGGCCTGGGTGACCTCGACGTCGGTGAAGTAGATCAGCGGGATGTTCAGCGGCGGCGGGTTCTCCGGGCTGAACGTGACGGGTATCAGGCCGAACAGCTTGCCCGAGATCTTCTCCGTGTACATGGTCGTCTTGCCGTTGGTGATGGTCGAGGTCGACCCCTTGGCGGCCTGGACGTGGTAGGTCTTGCCGCCGTCCTCGTCCTTGACCAGCTGGTGCAGGTCGCCGATGTCGGTGCCGTCGCTGATGACGTACTTCAGGACGGGCTTGACCGTGCCGTTGGAGGTGCGGACGTCGACGACGCCCTGGTAGTCGGCGCCCTTGAGGAGCAGGGAGCTGGCCTCCAGGCGCCAGGGCCGGTCCGGGAGCCGGGGCGCGTTCTCGTACTCACCCTCGGCGTCGGTGGCGACCGGGCAGTCCTCGGGGTCCGTGCTCTCGGTGGCGGAGGGGCTGGGCGTGGCGGTGGCGGTGGGCGCCTCGGTGGCGGCGTCCTCGGCCTCGTCGGCGGCCTCGTCGGCCGTCTCCCGCACGTCCTCGGCGGTGTCCTCGACGGTCCGGCCCGCGTCCTCGACCCTCGCCCCGGACGACCGGACCGGGTCCGGTGCCGCCTCGGTCGCGGTCGCGCTCGGGGTCGCCGAGGGCGTGGGCGTGGCGGACGGGGCGGGAGTCTCCTCCGCCTTGTCGTCACCGGTGATCAGGTCCTTGAGCGCGTCCCCGATGCCCAGCGGGTCCAGCGGATTGCCGGTCTCCGTCTCGGACGGGGTCGCGGCGGGCTCGGCCTGCTGCTGCGCGGCCTCGGTCGCGGTGGAGTCGGCCGGCTGCTCGGTCTCGGCGGCGGGCGCGGACGTCGACGGCGAGGGTTCCGGGGTGCCGGTGTCCGTGCCGGTGTCCGTGTCCGTGCCCGGGTCCGTGTCGCCGGTGGAGCCTCCGTCGCCGGAGCCCGTGTCGCCCGAGCCGCTGTCCGCGCTCTCGGAGGCGGTGGCGGTCGGCGTGGGGGTGGGCTCGGCGGACTTGTCGGCGCCGTCCTCGTCCTGGGTGACCTCCAGGGCCTCGACGCAGGCCTGGTACTCCTCGGCCGTGAGCCGCTTGGGGTCCTGGCCCTCGGCCTGGGCGAGGGGGCCCATGCCGACGCCCATGAGGACGGCGGTCGGCATCGCGGCCAGGGCGATGGCCCGGCCGGTGGGCATGTGCAGGCGGGTCAGGAGCGGCTTCTTGGGGGCCGCATGGCGCGGCCCGGTTCTGATACGCGGCTCGGCCGCGACGTCGTCCGGGCCCAGCGGCTCAGCCGGCACGGTGCCTCCCGTTGTCGTTGTCGGGCACGACGTCCTCGCTGTGCTCACGGGGGGCGGGCACGCCCGCGGGCTCCCCTGCGGTCTCCGGTGCGGCAGCGTCCTCGTCCCGGTCCGGCAGCGTCCCGGCGGGAGCGGCACCCGAGGGCGCCAGTTCCTTGCCGCCGGTCTCCGCGGACGCCTCACCGGGCGCCCAGGAGATGGCGAGCGCGCCGCCGACGAGGGCCAGCAGGAAGCCGATCACGAAGCCGCCGATGTTGGACACCACCAGCGACACCAGGGCCAGCACGATCGAGGCGACACCCGCGAAGATGCGCTGGGCCTGCTGGAACCACAGGGTCAGACCGAGGGTGACCAGCAGGACACCGATGATCAGGGAGCCCGCACCGGCCGTCGTCGCCATCGCGATGGAGACATGGCCGAGCTTGAGGGTGGCGTACGGGAAGTAGGCGATCGGCACACCGCCGAGCAGCGTGAACAGGCCCGCCCAGAAAGGCCGGTCGCCCCGCCAGGCGCGGAACCGCAGACGCGTCCGGGTGAAGGACCCGACGCTCTGGACCGGAGTCTCGGCACTCATGGAAAAACAGCTCCCTGGGATCCGGGGGAAGTACGTGCGGCGCTGCCGCGGTGGAGAGTTCGAGGCCGGCGCGCGAAGAGAGCGGTGCCCGGTGCGTGTGCACCGGACGGGGGTCCCGGTCCGGGCGGGGAGGCGGTGGCCCACCTCCCCGCCCGGCGGTCAGCTCAAGTACCCGGGGGTACTCGCGCGACGGAGGCTCAGAAGCACTCCATCTTGGAGTCGGTGCCCAGACGCAGGCTCAGACCGCTCAGCTTGAAGGTGCCGGCGGTGGTGGCCCACGCCGTCTGCTTGGCGTCGTCGAGGATCGCCTTGTCCGCCTGCTGGGCGAAGCCGCCCGGCAGCACACCCTTGTCGGTGACGGCCGGACCCTTGTTCTGGTCCTTGATGGCCACACCGATGTCGATGCCCTTGAACGTGGCGTCGGCGTCGAGCTGGGCGATGTCGAGGTACAGGTTGTCCGCGACGACCGGGTCCTTCTTGCCCGCTTCCAGGCGCATGTAGACCGTGCCCAGGAGCGGAATGTCCGTCCTCAGCGACTGGCACATGTTGTTGATCTCGGCGTGCTTGAACGTCGAGATGGCGACCGGGCGCTTGGTGGTCTTGGACCCGGAGACGTCGGTGTAACCCTCGTCTATACCGCCGTACTGGGCGAAGCCGTCACCCTCCAGGTGACCGGCGCGCACCTTGAACTGCTGGCCGGAGACGGCGAACGACGCGGCGAGCGCACCCTGCGCCAGACCCACACCGACCGCTGCGGCCGCGGCGACGCTGGGGACCATGACCACAGCGAAGCGCTTCCATCTGGTCCCGCCACGAGGCTTGGAACCCATGATTTTCCTCCTTCTCGGACGTACATCTCCGGCCCTGACTGCCCCTTTGACGGCGGCTCAGCCGGGCAGGGATGGGAGAAGTGCTACGTCCTCGGTAAGGAGAGCGCCTGCACTCGGCGGCGCGTACCGCGCCCGAATCACCGGCGATCACCCCCGAGCGACAACCACTGGTCGCGCCTGACACGCATCACGCACAACCTTCGCGGACAGGCTTCGCCGGACGGCGAAGACCCCCCTGTCCAAGAACCGGCTCCACTGCCGCCGGCTCTGCTCGGTGGGGACCCAGGATTCCCGTGACCCGACCGGGTGTCGGGGTGCGGGAAGGGACCGAGCGTGGCCGATCGTGGTGCATTCTGGCCGCCCGCACAAGGGGGTTCGTTACTCGCTAGTAACGGCCGGATAACCGAACAACGACCCGCCGATCTCGGTCGGCGACGCAGGGTGTCAGATGGGGGCGGGACAAAACTATTGATCGATGGACAGAGTCCGACAGATCAACGCCCGAGGCTTACTTGCAGTAACAGCGGCCGCGATTACCAAGTTTTGGTAAAGCGCGGCCGCTTTCCGGCTCCGCCGACGGTTCCCGTCACTCCGGCATCACGCCGTGAGCCGCGGGAACCGCCCGTTCCGACCCGGTATGGAACCTCAGAACAGGGCGCGCGCCAGCGCTCTGCGCGCCGCCGCCACCCGCGGGTCCTCCGCGCCGACGACCTCGAACAGCTCCAGCAGACGCAGGCGTACGGAGTCCCGGTCGTCACCCACCGTGCGCCGTACGGTGTCGATGAGCCGGCCGAAGGCGTCCTCCACGTGCCCGCCGACCAGATCGAGGTCGGCGGCGGCGATCTGCGCCGGCGCGTCGGCGGGCTTCTCGGCCGCCTCCTGCCGCACCTTCTGCGGATCCAGGTTCTGCACCCGCTGGAGCAGCTCGGCCTGCGCCAGACCCAGCTTGGCCTCCGGGTGGGCCGGATCGTCGGCGAGGACGTTCCTGTACGCCTGGACGGCGCCGCCCAGATCGCCCGCGTCCAGCGCCAGCGCGGCGGCGTTCAGCAGGGCGTCGTAGGGGCCGACCGGCGCCTCGGCGGGCTCCGTGCCGCCCGGCTCGGCGTCCGGGTCGACGGTGAGGCCGGTCAGCCCGAACCGCTGCTCGGCGACCTGCACCAACTGGTCGAGGGTCTGCCGGATCTGCGCCTCCGAGGCGGCCCCCTGGAAGAGCGGCAGCGCCTGCCCCGCGACGACCGCGAAGACGGCGGGGATCCCCTGGACCCCGAACTGCTGCATCAGCATCTGATTGGCGTCGACATCGATCTTGGCGAGCAGGAAGCGCCCGCCGTACTCGACGGCGAGCCGCTCCAGGACCGGGCTGAGCTGCTTGCAGGGCTCGCACCACTCGGCCCAGAAGTCGATGACGACCGGTACCTCGGCGGAGCGCTGCAGGACGTCCCGCTCGAAGCCCGCCTCATCGACGTCGATCACAAGGTCGGCCGGGGACACGGCCCCGCCCCCGCCCTGGCGGGCCGCTTCTGCGCGCGTCTGCTCGGCCTTGGCCTTGGCCTCCTGGGCCGCCTTGACCGCGGCGAGGTCGACGACGCCGCTCATGGACATGTTCCGTGGCTGCATGCGTCTATCCTCCCCCGTACTCGCGCGTGAATGAAAAAGCGTCGGGAAAGCGAGGACGACGGTCGGTCCGTCCGGCGGCGCCGGGTCCCCACCCCGCGCCGTGCGGCCCTCGCCCGTGTACGTCCGGCACGGGGCGCCGTCCTGCTTTCGCTACGAGTCGTAGCGTAATACCGGCGGGCCCTTCCGTGGTGCCGTACGCCGGTGATCTGCCTCACTGCCGCGTCCGGAGCCGTGTGCGGAACGCCGGTTTATGGTCATGGCATGCAGAGCCGCACCCCTGCCGTCCGAGGACGGCCGCGCAACGCCGCCGCCGACGCGGCGATCCTCGCCGCCACGCGTGCCGCCCTGGTGGAGCTGGGGTGGTCGAAGCTGACGCTGGGCGATGTGGCGACACGGGCGGGGGTCGCCAAGACGACGCTGTACCGCCGGTGGGCCGGCAAGAACGAGCTGGTCGTGGACGCGGTGGCCGAGCTGTTCGACGAGCTGCGGCTGCCGGACCGGGGGTCCCTGGCCGCGGACATCGAGGGTGTGGTGCTCCAGTTCGCCGCGATCCTCGCCCGGCCCGAGGCCAAGAGCGGGCTCATGGCGGTGGTGGCCGAGTCCACCCGCGACGACGCCCTGCGCGAGCGGATCCGGGCGTCGATCGTGGAGCGGCAGAAGTGCCTGGTGACCGAGGGGCGTGAACGGGCCCAGGCGCGGGGCGAGCTGCCGGCCGAGTCCGACGCGGCCGAGTCCGCACGCACGGCCGACCTCATCTTCGACATGGTCGCGGGGGCCGTGGTCCACCGGACGCTGGTGAGCGCGGAGCCGGCCGACGCGGAGTGGGTGCGCAGCCTCTCGCGCGTCCTGGTGGTGGGACTGGCGGGAGCGGGGCAGGAGAGGGCGGACTGAGGGCGTCCCTCGCGAAGGGCGTCTCCTCCTGAGGGTGCCTCCCTCCTGAGGGTGCCTCCCTCCTGAGGGTGCCTCCCTCCTGAGGGTGCCTCCCTCCTGAGGATGTTTCCCTCCTGAAGGTGTTTCCCTCCTGAAGGTGGCTCCCTCCGGGGGCGCCTCCCTCCGGGGCGTCTTCCTCAAGAGCGCCCTCCCGTCCCGTCCTTCGCCCGTCAGAAGCCGGGCGGCTCCGTGTACACGCCCCACTCGTCCCGCAGCACCCCGCAGATCTCGCCCAGGGTCGCCTCGGCGCGCACGGCGTCGAGCATGGGCCCGATCATGTTGGAGCCGTCCCGCGCGGAGGCGAGCATGGCCTCCAGGGACGTACGCACGGCCGTCTCGTCACGGCCGGACCTCCTGGCGGCGAGGATCCGGACCTGCTCGCGCTCGACCTCGTGACCGACGCGCAGGATCTCCAGGTCGCCGGTGACGGAACCCGTGTGGACGTTGACGCCCACGACCCTCTTCTCGCCCGTCTCCAGGGACTTCTGGTGGCGGAAGGCGGACTCGGCGATCTCGCCGGTGAACCAGCCGTCCTCGATGCCGCGCAGGATCCCGGAGGTGACGGGGCCGACGGGGTGCCGCCCGTCGGGGTGCGCCCGCAGGCCGCGCTCCTTGATCCGGTCGAAGATCTTCTCGGCGTCGGCCTCGATCCGGTCGGTCAGCTGCTCGACGTACCAGGAACCGCCCAGCGGGTCGGCGACGTTGGCGACGCCGGTCTCCTCCATCAGCACCTGCTGCGTGCGCAGGGCGATCTCGGCCGCCTGCTCGGAGGGCAGGGCGAGGGTCTCGTCCAGGGCGTTGGTGTGCAGCGAGTTGGTGCCGCCGAGCACCGCCGCGAGGGCCTCGACCGCCGTACGGACGACGTTGTTGTACGGCTGCTGGGCGGTGAGGGACACACCCGCGGTCTGGGTGTGGAAGCGCAGCCACTGGGACCTGGCGGACCGGGCTCCGTAGACGTCCCGCATCCAGCGCGCCCAGATGCGGCGCGCGGCACGGAACTTGGCGATCTCCTCGAAGAAGTCGACGTGCGCGTCGAAGAAGAAGGACAGGCCGGGCGCGAAGACGTCGACGTCGAGGCCGCGGCTCAGGCCCAGTTCGACGTAGCCGAATCCGTCGGCGAGGGTGTACGCCAGCTCCTGTGCGGCCGTGGCCCCGGCCTCGCGGATGTGGTAGCCGGAGACGGACAGCGGCTTGTAGGCGGGGATGTGCGCGGCGCAGTGCTCCATGAGGTCGCCGATGAGGCGGAGATGGGGCTCGGGCCGGAAGAGCCACTCCTTCTGCGCGATGTACTCCTTGAAGATGTCCGTCTGGAGCGTGCCGTCGAGGACGGACGGGTCGACGCCCTGGCGCTCGGCGGCGACGAGGTACATGCAGAAGACCGGCACGGCCGGCCCGCTGATCGTCATGGAGGTGGTGACGTCCCCGAGCGGGATGTCCTTGAACAGCACCTCCATGTCGGCGGCGGAGTCGACGGCGACACCGCAGTGCCCGACCTCGCCGAGCGAGCGCGGGTCGTCGGAGTCGCGGCCCATGAGCGTCGGCATGTCGAAGGCGACGGAGAGGCCGCCTCCGCCGTGGCCGAGGATCATCCTGTAGCGCTCGTTGGTCTGCTCGGCGTTGCCGAACCCGGCGAACTGCCGGATGGTCCAGGTGCGCCCCCGGTAGCCGGTCGGATACAGCCCGCGCGTGAAGGGATACTCCCCCGGCCACCCGATCCGCTCGAACCCCTCGTACCTGTCCCCGGCCCTGGGCCCGTACACCGGATCCACCGGATCCCCGGACAGCGTGGTGAAGTCGCCCTCGCGCGTACGCGCGGCGTCGTACCGGGCCTGCCACCGCCGGCGGCCCTCCTCGATCGCGTCAGCGTCCATACCGTCAAATTTACTAGGACGTCCAAGTAAACGTCGACGGCGAACCGCCGTGAGGGGTCACGGCGGAAGGATTACGCCTTGGCGGGAGCGACCTGCACGTCGCCGACCAGCGGAAGCGTCTCGCGGACGACCTTGCGCTCGACGAAGAAGGCGGCGAAGGGGATCGTCCCGGACAGCAGCACCCACAGCAGCTTGCCGAACGGCCACTTGGCCTTGGAGCCCAGGTCGAAGGCGAAGATCAGATAGATGATGTAGAGGATGCCGTGGGCCTGGGAGACCGCGAAGGTGACGTCCTCACCCATCTCGAACCCGTACTTGAAGACCATGCAGGTGCACAGCACGAGCAGCATGACGGCGGTCACGTACGCCATGACGCGGTAGCGGGTCAGCACGCTGGATTTCATGCTGACGAGCGTAACGGCAGGTTCCGGGCGATCTTCGCCCGGGTCGGGAGCCGTCCCCGCCCCCTCATTCGTCGTCGAAGTCGCCCGCCGCGAGGCGCAGGGGGCGGAGCATGGCGAAGATCTCCGCGCATTCCTCCGCGTCGTAGGTGCCGAGGCCGAAGTCCATGGCCATCAGGTCGCGGGTGGCGGCGTCGACGACCTCGCGGCCCTTGCCGGTGATGGAGGCGAGGGTGCCGCGGCCGTCGTTGGGGTTGGGGCGCTTGTCGACCAGGCCCGACCTCACCAGGCGGTCGACCGTGTTCGTCACCGAGGTCGGATGGACCATCAGCCGCTCACCGATCTTGGACATCGGCAGCTCGCCGGCCTTGGAGAAGGTGAGCAGGACCAGCGCCTCGTAGCGCGCGAACGTCAGCCCGTACGGCTTGACCACGGCGTCCACCTCGGCGAGCAGGATCTGGTGCGCCCGCATGATCGAGGTGATCGCGGCCATGGACGGCACACCGCCCCAGCGCTGCTTCCAGAGCTCGTCGGCGCGGGCGATGGGATCGAACGGGAGACTGAGCGGCTTCGGCACGGCACCAGACCTTACCGGCCGGTCACTATGCGGTCAGCTCCGTCTCGCGTTTCGGTCGGGTGCGGACGACCCTCCCGCGACGGCAGGGCGCGGCACACGGTGCCGGCGGCTCCGGCCCCGGCCGGCACGGCGGACGGCGGCCGTCGTTCGGCGGCCGGACCCCGACGGTGGAGCGGGGCGGCGAGCATGTGCGTGACCTGGGCGGTCAGGGGCTGGTGCCGATGCCGAGCGCGTTCTCCCGGCCCGACGTGGTCAGCGGCTTCGAGCCGCCCCGGCAGCCGACGGTGGTCTGTCCGGCCCGTGGCATCGGCGGTCTGCGGGCGGCTCCCGCGGACCGCGCCCCCGAGTCGCCGGTACGGCTGCCGGGGCGCGGGCGGGCCGCCGCGCTCACCGCGCCCGACGAGCCCGCCACCACCAGCACCCCCGCCCCGCGTCCGGGCCTCACCCCGCGTCCTCGGTGTCGGCCCGTCCGACGGTCCTGAGGCATGCGGGCCTGCCGGTGGCGCGGCGCTACGGCCACCAGGTCCTGCACGAGCGGACACCGCTGGGCACGGCCCCGGCGTCGGACAGCCGGTCCCCCGCGACGCCGACATGATCCGAACGACGGGCCCTAGGCCAGGTACCGCTCGACCGTCTCGACCTTGGAGGTCAGACCGTCCGTCACTCCGGGGCGGATGTCGGCCTTGAGGACGAGGGAGACCCTGGGAGCGCGCCGCTCGACGGCGGCCACGGCACGCCTGACGACGTCCATGACCTCGTCCCACTCGCCCTCGACCGAGGTGAACATCGCGTCGGTGCGATGGGGCAGCCCGGACTCCCGTACGACCCGTACGGCGTCGGCGACGTACTCCCCCACGTCCTCGCCGACACCGAGCGGCGTCACGGAGAAGGCGACGATCATGCGCCGACGACCCCTTCCTTGCCGGCACGCGCGGCGAGGACCGCGTCCTCGGCCTCACGGAGCAGCCTGCGGTCGGCGAAGAAGCCGCCGGTGGGCAGGACGGAGAGGACGAAGTAGAGGGCGGCGGTGCCGAAGGACCACTTGGTGCGGTTCCAGGCGTCGGCCCAGAAGAGCACGTAGAGGACGAAGAGCAGGCCGTGGACGGCACCCATGACGGGCACGGCGTTGAAGTCCGTGGTCCGCTTCAGCACCGAGCAGACGAGCAGCAGCAGGAAGGACACGGCCTCAGGGGTCGAGACCAGGCGGAGCCGGCGCAGGGCGGAGGCGGTCTTGATGTCCACGGGTCACCTTCGGTGGGGTCGGGGGGAGAGTCGTCCGGAGTTTGTGAACGGGTGCACAAACATCCTCGCCATTGTGACAAACGGCCCGGGGGTTCCCGCGGCCGGGCCCCTAGGGGCGGGGTCCGACCGTGGGCTCTGTCGGCGGACGCGGCCGCGGGCTACCTTTCCCGGCGTGGCGATGTTCCGACTTCAGGGAAGCAAGGTGCTCGCCGTCGACATGACCGGGGATGCCGTGAAGGCCAAGAACGGCTCGATGGTCGCGTACGACGGACAGATGACCTTCAAGAAGCTCAGTGGCGGCGGTGAGGGACTGCGGGGGATGGTGACCCGGCGGCTCACCGGCGAACAGATGACGGTGATGGAGGTGACAGGGCAGGGGATCTGCTGGTTCGCGGACCGCGCGTCCGAGATCAGCCTCGTCGGCCTCCAGGGCGACAAGCTGTACGTGGAGAGCAGCAACCTGCTCGCGACGGACGCGGGGCTGCGCACGGGGACCACCTTCACGGGGATGCGCGGGGCCTCGCAGGGCAACGGGCTGTTCACCACGACCGTGGAGGGGCACGGCCAGGCGGCCATCACCTCGGACGGACCGGCCGTGGTGCTGCGGGTGAGCCCTCAGTACCCGCTGACCGTGGACCCGGGGGCCTATGTCGCCCACCAGGGGAACCTCCGGCAGTCCTTCCAGTCCGGTGTGACCTTCCGCACGCTGCTCGGCGAGGGCGGCGGCGAGGCTTTCCAGATCAGGTTCGAGGGGGACGGCCTGGTGTACGTGCAGCCGAGCGAGCGCAACACGATCGCGGGGGACGTGTGATGGCCTTCCGTGAGATCAATCCCAAGATGATCGAGGCCACCGTCGCGCCGGGGCAGCGGCTGTTCAGCCAGCGGGGCGCGATGCTCGCCTACAAGGGCGACGTCAGCTTCACCCCGAACATGAGCGGCGGCCAGGGCGGCGTCATGTCGATGATCGGGCGCCGCGTGGCGAACGAGGACACCCCGCTGATGACCGTCGAGGGCAGCGGCACGGTGCTCTTCGGGCACGGCGGCCACCATGTGCAGGTCATCCGCCTGACCGGTGACACCTTGTACGTCGAGGCGGACCGGCTGCTCGCCTTCGAGGGCACGCTGGAGCAGCGGACCGTGTTCCTCGGCGCGCAGGGCGGGGTGATGGGCATGGTGCGCGGCCAGGTGAGCGGACAGGGGCTGTTCACCACGTCCCTCACGGGCCACGGGGCGGTCGCGGTGATGGCCCACGGCGGAGTGTTCGAGGTGCCGATCACCCCGCAGCGGCCCGTGCGCGTGGACCCGCAGGCGTACGTCGCCCACCACGGCGACGTCCGCAACAAGCTGTCGACCGCGCTGGGCTGGCGCGACATGGTCGGCCGCGGCTCCGGCGAGGCGTTCCAGCTGGAGCTGAGCGGCAACGGCTCGGTGTACGTCCAGGCATCGGAGGAGAAGCTGTGACCGCCCACCCCGGCGCGGGTCCCGTCGTGCACGACCCGGCGACCCTGCCCGTCGACGACAACGTCAACGCGTACACCTTCTGCGTGGAGCTCAAGGGGAGCCAGTGGTTCCTGCAGAAGGGGAAGATGATCGCCTACTACGGTTCGATCGAGTTCAACGGCATCGGGCACGGCCGATTGGACCGACTTGTCCGTACGTCTTTCCATTCGCCTCTGCACGCGTCCGACTGGGTCGTGGCGGAGGGCTCGGGCAAGATGCTGCTCGCCGACCGGGCCTTCGATGTGAATTCGTACGACCTGGAGGACGGCAACCTCACCATTCGCTCCGGCAACCTGCTCGCTTTTCAGCCAACTCTCGCGCTGAAGCAATCGATCGTGCCGGGTTTTCTGACGCTGATCGGAACCGGGAAGTTCGTGGCCGCATCTAACGGTCCGGTGGTGTTCATGGAACCCCCGATCCGGGTGGATCCGCAGGCGCTCGTCGGCTGGGCCGACTGCCCGTCGCCGTGCCATCACTACGACCATGGCTACATGACCGGCGTGATGGGCGGTCTACGTGCACTGACGGGCCTCGGCGGGGCCTCCGGGGAGGAGCATCAGTTCGAGTTCGCCGGGGCCGGGACCGTCCTGCTCCAGTCGACCGAGACGTTGATGGCGGAACAGGCGGCGGGGGTCGTTCCGCATCAGGCGGGGGTGCCCGGAGGCGGCGCGGCGGGCGCTTCGGGGGTACCGCGCCTTCCCGGACAGTTGGGGGACCTCCAGCGTCGCTTCGGACTGTGAGCGGTAGTCTGCGGAGTGTGACATCGAACGCCTTTGCGTAGTCACTGCCACCCCCCGTTAGTACGCCTTTCAACTTCTTAGGTAGACTTCACTCATGGAGACCGAAACGGCCACCCCCTGGCTGACCGATGCGGAGCAGTGCGCCTGGCGCACCCACCTGGAGGTCAACAGGCTGTTGACGTACCAGCTCGAGAAGGACCTGCAGCCGTTCGGACTGACGATGAACGACTACGAGATCCTGGTGAACCTCTCCGAGTCGGACGACCGGCGGATGCGCATGAGCGATCTCGCCTCCGCCACCCTCCAGTCCAAGAGCCGCCTCTCGCACCAGATCACCCGTATGGAGAACGCCGATCTGGTGCGCCGGGAGAACTGCGAGTCCGACCGCCGCGGACTGTACGCGGTGCTCACCGACCACGGCATGGAGACCATGCAGCGGGTCGCCCCGCACCATGTCTCCTCCGTGCGCCGGCACTTCATGGACCTGCTCTCCCCCGAGGCGCTCATCGAGCTCGACAAGTCCCTGAAGCCGATCGCGGAGCACCTGCGCGGACAGCGCGGCCGCCCCTGACCGGGGCGCCCACGGCGGTGGACGGAGCCCGGACAGGGCTTCGCCTGCCGGCGCCGCGCGGACCGTGAGGATGCCGCCGCGCCGTACGGCGGCGCTCCCCTGGCGACGCCGGGCCGCGACGCAACTCTCGAAGATCCGGTCCTGTCCGGTCCCGGGGTCCTCCACGCCGTCTTCCTCGGACGTCCTGGAGGGCGCCGGGACCGACACCGCGGAGGACGTCGTCACATCTGTGCGTCATCTGTCCACGCACCTGGAGGACGACGGCCGTGTCACGGCCGGGGACACGTGAACGGCCGACGGCCGGGTCCGGAAGCGCGGCACCGGGACACCGGCCCGGGGGCCGTCGGGATCACCGCCGCCCGGGACGACCGCGTCGCCCGGGACGACCTCTGCCACCCCGACCTCTGCCACCCCGACGACTGCGGGACAGGACGACCAGGGCACCGAAGGCGGCCTCGGCCCCCAGGACGACCGGGGCGCCGAAGGCACCCGGGGCGACCAGGGCACCGAGGCGACCACGGTGCCCGGAACGACCGTGGTGCCGAGGACGACCGGCGCCACCACGACCACCGGCCACAGCCACAGCCACTCCGACGACCGCGGGACAGGACGACCGGGGCGCCGAAGGCACCCGGGACGACCGGGACACCGAGGCGACCACGGTGCCCGGAACGACCGTGGTGCCGAGGACGACCACTGCCACCACGACCACCGGCCACAGCCACGGCCACGGCCACAGCCACCCCGACGACCCCGACGACCCCGACGACCGGAAGGAACGGCCGCGGCGGCGGCTGGGGCCGGGACGGCGTCAGCTCTCGGTGAGTCCGGCCACCAGTTCGTCCGCCGCCCGGTAGGGATCCAGCTCGCCCGCGACGATCCGCTCGGCCAGCGCCCCGAGACGGCGGTCGCCGTGCAGATCCCCTATGCGTTCGCGAAGAGCGGTGACCGCGATGGTCTCCACCTCGTGGGCGGCGCGGGCCAGACGGCGCTCGGTGAGCACACCGTGCTCCTCCATCCACGCCCGGTGCTTCTCCAGCGCCTCGACGACCTCGTCGACACCCTCGCCGCGCGCGGCGACGGTCTTGACGATCGGCGGGCGCCAGTCGCCGGGGGCACGGGACTCGCCGAGCCCGAGCATGTGGTTCAGCTCGCGGGCGGTGGCGTCGGCGCCGTCGCGGTCGGCCTTGTTGACGACGTAGACGTCGCCGATCTCCAGGATGCCCGCCTTGGCGGCCTGGATGCCGTCGCCCATGCCGGGGGCGAGCAGCACCATGCTGGTGTCGGCCTGGGCGGCGATCTCGACCTCGGACTGGCCGACGCCGACGGTCTCGACGAGGATCACGTCGCAGCCGGCCGCGTCCAGGACGCGGATGGCCTGCGGCGCCGCCCACGCGAGACCGCCGAGGTGGCCGCGTGTCGCCATGGAGCGGATGTAGACGCCGGGGTCGGAGACGTGGTCCGACATCCGGACGCGGTCACCGAGCAGGGCTCCGCCGGAGAACGGCGAGGACGGGTCGACGGCCAGGACGCCGACCCGCCTGCCCTGCTTGCGGTACGCGGTCACCAGCGCCGAGGTCGACGTGGACTTGCCGACCCCCGGGGATCCGGTGAGCCCCACGACGTAGGCGTTGCCCGCCAGCGGGGCGAGTGCCGCCATGACCTCCCTGAGCTGCCCGGACGCCCCCTCCACCAGGGAGATCAGCCTCGCCACGGCCCGTGGCCGGCCCTCTCTGGCCTGGGCCACCAGCGTGGGGACGTCCTGCATCACAGCTCCCGTTGTCGATAGGGGTCGGTGAAAGAGCGGCGTCAGACCTTGGGCACCCGCACGATGAGCGCGTCGCCCTGACCGCCGCCGCCGCACAGCGCGGCCGCGCCGACACCGCCGCCGCGCCGCTTCAGCTCCAGGGCCAGGTGCAGCACGATCCGGGCGCCGGACATGCCGATGGGGTGACCGAGGGCGATGGCGCCGCCGTTGACGTTCACCTTGTCCGTGGACACGCCGAGGTCCTTCATCGACTGCACCGCGACGGCCGCGAACGCCTCGTTGATCTCGATCAGGTCGAGGTCCGAGACCTCCAGGCCCTCCTTCTTGAGGGCGTGCAGGATCGCGTTCGACGGCTGCGACTGCAAAGAGTTGTCCGGGCCGGCCACGTTGCCGTGGGCGCCGATCTCGGCGATCCAGTCCAGGCCCAGCTCCAGCGCCTTGGCCTTGCTCATCACGACCACCGCGGCGGCGCCGTCGGAGATCTGCGAGGAGGTGCCGGCGGTGATGGTGCCGTCCTTGGCGAACGCCGGGCGGAGCTTGCCGAGGGACTCGACGGTGGTCTCGGCGCGGATGCCCTCGTCCTTGCTGAAGACGACCGGCTCGCCCTTGCGCTGCGGGATCTCCACCGGGGTGATCTCGGCCTCGAACAGGCCGTTCTTCTGCGCGGCGGCGGCCCGCTGGTGGGACAGGGCGGCGATCTCGTCCTGCTCCGGGCGCCTGATGCCGAGACGGGTGTTGTGCTTCTCGGTGGACTCGCCCATGGCGATGTTCTCGAAGGCGTCGGTCAGACCGTCGTGCGCCATGGCGTCGAGCATCTCGACGGCGCCGTACTTGAAGCCCTCACGGGACTTCGGGAGCAGGTGGGGGGCGTTGGTCATGGACTCCTGACCGCCCGCGACCACGATGTCGAACTCGCCCGCGCGGATCAGCTGGTCGGCCAGCGCGACGGCGTCGAGGCCGGACAGGCACACCTTGTTGATCGTGAGCGCCGGGACGTTCATCGGGATGCCGGCCTTCACCGCGGCCTGGCGCGCCGGGATCTGCCCCGCCCCGGCCTGGAGCACCTGGCCCATGATCACGTACTGCACCTGGTCGCCGCCGATCCCCGCACGGTCGAGGGCGGCCTTGATCGCGAAGCCGCCGAGGTCGGCTCCGGAGAAGGACTTCAGCGAGCCGAGCAGCCGCCCCATCGGGGTGCGGGCACCCGCGACGATGACGGACGTCGTGCCGTTCGTTGCAGAAGACATGAGCTGCGATCCCCTTACCGGCTGCACAGCCGAGGAGTGAACGAGGGTTTACTCGAATGTACTTAGCGGTATCGCGCCCGTCACCGGGCCGTCGGTGTGATCGCGCGCACGTTGCGTAACCATCTCAGGAGCGCTCCACTGAGTTCCATGCTGACGCGAATCGACCACATCGGGATCGCCTGCTTCGACCTCGACAAGACCGTCGAGTTCTACCGGGCCACCTACGGCTTCGAAGTGTTCCACTCCGAGGTCAACGAGGAGCAGGGCGTGCGTGAGGCCATGCTCAAGATCAACGATACGTCCGACGGCGGTGCCTCGTACCTCCAGCTGCTGGAACCGACCCGTGAGGACTCCACGGTCGCCAAGTGGCTCGCCAAGAACGGCGAGGGTGTCCACCACATCGCTTTCGGTACGGCGGACGTCGACACGGACGCCGCGGACATCAAGGACAAGGGCGTACGCGTTCTGTACGAAGAGCCCCGACGCGGCTCCATGGGGTCACGGATCACCTTCCTGCACCCCAAGGATTGTCACGGTGTACTGACAGAACTGGTCACTTCGGCGGCCGTTGAGTCCCCTGAGCACTGACCCCCGTACATATGGGCCGGTAGGGTTGGGTGCGGTCGCCCGGGCATGCGCGGGCGGCCGCACGCCGGGGTCCGGGTTTCGGGGGACGGGAGCGGGCAGCAGCCCAAGCTCCGCCGTTGATCTGACACCATTCCCCGGGGGCCCCGTCCGGCGGGTGGACGGAGCTCGTTTGGAGAGACTTGCGACCAGGGGACGGATGGGACCGCGCAGTGCGGGGCTACGAGAGCCAGGAGCGAGAGCCGGCGGCTGACGTCGACCACCTCTCTCGGTTCGAGGCCGAGATGAAGCGGCTGAAGACCGAGCGGGAAAAGGCGATCCAGCACGCCGAGGACCTCGGCTACCAGGTCGAGGTGCTGCGCGCGAAGCTGCACGAGGCGCGCCGCACCCTGATGACCAGGCCCGCCTACGACAACGCCGACATCGGCTACCAGGCCGAGCAGCTGCTGCGCAACGCGCAGATGCAGGCCGACCAGATCCGCTCGGACGCCGAGCGGGAGCTGGGTCAGGCACGGGCGCAGACCCAGCGGATCCTCCAGGAGCACGCCGAGCAGGCGGCCCGGCTCCAGGCCGAGCTGCACCAGGAGGCGGTCACCCGTCGCCAGCAGCTCGACCAGGAACTGGCCGAACGCCGTCAGACCGTCGAGTCGCACGTCAACGAGAACGTGGCGTGGGCCGAGCAGCTGCGCGCCCGCACCGAGACCCAGGCCCGCCGGCTGCTGGAGGAGTCCCGCACCGAGGCCGAGCAGGCCATGGCGACCGCGCGCACGGAGGCCGAGCGGCTGACCGGGGAGGCCCGGCAGCGGCTGACGTCCGAGGCCGAGACGGCCCGCTCGGAGGCCGAGCAGATCCTGCGCCGGGCCCGCGCGGACGCCGAGCGGCTGCTGAACGCGGCGTCCACCCAGGCCCAGGAGGCCACCGACCACGCCGAGCAGCTGCGCTCGTCGTCGGCGACCGAGTCCGACGCGGCCCGCCGCCAGTCCGCCGAGCTGAGCCGTGCCGCCGAACAGCGCATCGCCGAGGCCGACGAGGCGCTGCGCAAGGCGCAGAACGAGGCCGAGAAGCTCGTCGTGGAGGCCAAGGAGGCCGCCGCCAAGGCCCTCGCCAACGCCGAGGCCGCCAACGAGACCCGTACCCGCACGGCGAAGGAGCAGGTCGCCCGGCTGGTCAGCGAGGCCACCAAGGAGGCCGAGACCACCCGGGCGGAGGCCGAGCAGCAGCTCGCCGACGCCCGTGCACAGGCCGAGCAGGTCCTCGCGGAGGCCGCGGAGAAGGCCCGTACGCTCACCGCCGAGGAGAGCGCGACCCAGCTGTCGAAGGCGGCCAGGACCGCCGAGGACGTGCTGAACAAGGCGTCCGAGGAGGCCAAGCAGACCACGCGGGCCGCCACCGAGGAGGCCGAGCGCATCCGCCGGGAGGCCGAGGCCGAGGCGGACCGGCTGTGCGCCGAGGCGCACGACACCGCCGAGCACCTCAAGGGCGCGGCGAAGGACGACACCGAGGAGTACCGGGCCAAGACGGTCGAGCTCCAGGAGGAGGCGCGCAGGCTGCGCGGCGAGGCCGAGCAGCTGCGCTCCGACGCGGTCGACGAGGGCGAGAAGATCCGCGCGGAGGCCCGCCGTGAGGCGGTGGCGCAGATCGAGGAGGCCGCCAAGTCCGCCGAGGAGCTGCTGGCCAAGGCCAAGGCCGACGCCGACGAGCTGCGCCGCACCGCGACCGCGGACAGCGAGAAGGTCCGCACCGAGGCGATCGAGCGCGCGACCGCGCTGCGCCGGCAGGCCGAGGAGACCCTGGAGCGCACCCGCGCGGAGGCCGACCGGCACCGCGAGGAGGCCGTGGAGCGGGCCGACGGCATCCGCGCGGACGCCGAGCGGGCCGCGCTGGAGCTGCGCGAGGAGACCGAGCGTGCGGTCGCGGCCCGGCAGACGGAGGCCGCCGAGGAGCTGACCCGGCTGCACACGGAGGCCGAGCAGCGTCTCGCCTCCGCCGAGCAGGCGCTGACCGAGGCCCGGGAGGAGGCCGAGCGGATCCGCCGCGAGGCCGCCGAGGAGACCGAGCGGCTGCGCGACGAGGCCGCCGAGCGCATCCGTACGCTCCGGCAGCAGGCGGAGACCGAGGCCGAGCGGCTGCGCGACGAGGCCGCCGCCGATGTGTCGGCCGCCCGCGCCGAGGGCGAGGCCGTCGCGGTACGGCTGCGCACCGAGGCCGCCACCGAGGCGGAGCGGCTGCGGGTGGAGGCGCAGGAGAGCGCCGACCGGATGCGCGACGAGGCGCAGGCCGCCGCCGAGCGGCTGGGCACGGAGGCGTCGGAGACGCTGGCCGCCGCGCAGGAGGAGGCCGTACGGCGCCGCCGCGAGGCGGAGGAGCTGCTGGGTTCGGCCCGGCAGGAGGCCGACCAGGAGCGCGAGCGGGCCCGCGAGCAGAGCGAGGAGCTGCTGGCCAGCGCGCGCAACCGCGTGGAGGAGGCGCAGACCGAGGCGACCCGCCTGGTCGAGGAGGCCGACCGGCGCGCGACGGAGATGGTGTCGGCCGCCGAGCAGCACGCCCATCAGGTGCGCGAGTCGGTGTCGGGACTGCACGAGCAGGCGCAGGAGGAGATCACCGGGCTGCGTTCGGCCGCCGAGCACGCGGCGGACCGTACCCGGCGGGAGGCCGAGGAGGAGGCGGACCGGGTCCGCGCCGACGCCTACGCCGAGCGGGAGCGGGCCTCCGGGGACGCGTCCCGGGTGCGCGGCGAGGCCGCCGAGGAGGCGGAGGCCGCCAGGGCGCTCGCCGAGCGCACCATGGGCGAGGCGATCGCCGAGGCGGAGCGGCTGCGTTCGGACGCCTCCGAGCACGCCCAGCGGGTGCGCACGGAGGCGTCGGACACCATCGCGCAGGCCGATCAGGACGCGAGCCGTACCCGGGCGGACGCCCGCGAGGACGCCAACCGCATCCGCTCGGACGCGGCGACGCAGGCGGACACCCTCATCACCGAGGCCCGCAGCGAGGCGGAGCGGCTGACGACCGAGACGGCCGCGGAGACCGGGCGGGTGCGCGCCGAGGCCCGGGAGGAGGCCGACCGGCTCACCGCGGAGACGGTGGCGGAGGCCGACCGGGTCCGTGCGGAGGCGACGGCCGCCGCCGACCAGCTGATCACGGACGCGACCGGCGACGCGGAGCGGCTGCGTGCCGAGGCCGCGGAGACGGTCGGTTCGGCGCAGCAGCACGCCGAGCGGCTGCGCGCGGAGGCCGGGCGGCTGCGCGAGGAGGCCGCGCGGGAGGCCGAGCGGGTCACCGCGGCCGCGCGCGAGGAGGCCGAGCGCACTCTGGACGAGGCCCGCCAGGACGCCAACAAGCGGCGTTCGGAGGCGGCCGAGCAGGTCGACACGCTGATCACGGAGACCGCGGCCGAGGCCGACAAGCTGCTCACGGAGTCCCAGCAGCAGGCGCTGAAGACCACCGCGGACGCGGAGTCGCAGGCCGACACCATGGTGGGCGCGGCCCGTACGGAGGCCGACC
This sequence comes from Streptomyces sp. NPDC093094, assembly GCF_044754345.1. Taxonomy (NCBI): domain Bacteria; kingdom Bacillati; phylum Actinomycetota; class Actinomycetes; order Kitasatosporales; family Streptomycetaceae; genus Streptomyces; species Streptomyces sp. NPDC093094. The sequence goes on from NZ_JBIVOX010000007.1 coordinate 45,748, forward strand.
GGATCGTCTCCGAGGCGACCATCGAGGGCAACAGCCGTGTGGAGAAGGCCCGTGCGGACGCCGACGAGCTGCTGGTCGGCGCGCGCCGGGACGCGACGTCGATAAGGGAGCGCGCGGAGGAGCTGCGCGACCGCATCACGAGCGAGATCGAGGATCTGCACGAGCGGGCCCGCCGCGAGGCCGCGGAGACCATGAAGTCGACCGGCGACCGCTGCGACGCGCTGATCAAGGCCGCCGAGGAGCAGCTGGCCAAGGCCGAGGCGAAGGCCAAGGAGATGGTCTCGGACGCCGGCTCCGAGGCGGGCAAGGTGCGCATCGCCGCGGTGAAGAAGGCCGAGGGGCTGCTGAAGGAGGCCGAGCTGAAGAAGGCCACGCTGATCAGGGAGGCCGAGGAGCTCAAGGCCGAGGCGATCCGCGAGGCCCGGAACACGGTCGAGGAGGGGAAGCGGGAGCTGGAGGTCCTGGTGCGCCGGCGCGAGGACATCAACACCGAGATCTCCCGTGTCCAGGACGTCCTGGAGGCGCTCGAGTCCTTCGAGACCCCCTCGTCCGGCAAGGACGGAGGCGTCAAGGCCGGCGCCACGGTCGGAGCGCCTCGTTCGGGTGGCAAGTCCTCGGACGGCTAGCCAGAAGGGGTGGTTCCGGTGTGTTCTGGGACCTTTGCCCAAGACTTGGCAAGCGATCCGCGGGTCAGCCACCCAAAAGAGGTGTCATTCTCCAGATCAAACACGCATCCGCTCGATGACACACCGTTCCGACCCCTAGGATTCCACCTATCACCTCACCGGTCTCATTCGACAGGAATCCCATGAGCGACACTTCCCCCTACGGCTTCGAGCTTGTGCGGCGTGGATACGACCGCGCTCAGGTGGACGAACGTATCTCCAAGCTCGTCTCCGACCGTGACAGCGCTCTCACGCGCATCACCGCCCTGGAGAAGCGCATCGAGGAACTCCACCTCGAGACGCAGAACGCCCAGGCCCAGGTGAGCGACGCCGAGCCGTCCTACGCCGGTCTCGGTGCGCGCGTCGAGAAGATCCTGCGCCTGGCCGAGGAAGAGGCCAAGGACCTGCGCGAGGAGGCCCGCAGGGCGGCCGAGCAGCACCGTGAGCTCGCCGAGTCGGCGGCCCAGCAGGTGCGCAACGACGCCGAGTCCTTCGCCGCCGAGCGCAAGGCCAAGGCCGAGGACGAGGGCGTCCGGATCGTCGAGAAGGCCAAGAGCGACGCCTCGCAGCTGCGCTCCGAGGCGCAGAAGGACGCCCAGTCCAAGCGCGAGGAGGCCGACGCGCTCTTCGAGGAGACCCGTGCGAAGGCCGCGCAGGCCGCCGCCGACTTCGAGACCAACCTGGCCAAGCGCCGCGAGCAGTCCGAGCGCGACCTGGCCTCCCGTCAGGCCAAGGCCGAGAAGCGCCTCGCGGAGATCGAGCACCGCGCGGAGCAGCTGCGCCTGGAGGCGGAGAAGCTGCGCACCGACGCCGAGCGCCGCGCCCGCCAGACGGTGGAGACCGCCCAGCGCCAGGCCGAGGACATCGTGGCCGACGCCAATGCCAAGGCCGACCGTATCCGTTCGGAGTCGGAGCGTGAGCTGGCCGCTCTGACCAACCGCCGCGACTCGATCAACGCGCAGCTGACGAACGTCCGCGAGATGCTCGCGACGCTCACCGGCGCCGCGGTGGCCGCGGCCGGCACCCCGGCCGAGGACGAGCCGATCTCCCGCGGGGTCCCGGCGCAGCAGTCCCGGTAACGTTCCGGCATCGATCCGCCGAACAGCTGACGAGCCCTCTGCCACTCCGGTGGCAGGGGGCTTTGTCCCGTTCTAGCGTGGCCGCATGATCGAGCTCGACGGGCTGACCAAGCGGTACGGCGAGAAGGTGGCGGTCAACCATCTGACCTTCACCGTGAGACCGGGCATCGTCACGGGCTTCCTCGGACCCAACGGAGCCGGCAAGTCCACCACCATGCGGATGCTGCTGGGTCTCGACCGGCCGACGGCCGGGGACGTGCGTATCGACGGCAAGCGCTACGAGCAGCTCAAGGACCCGCTGAAGTACATCGGAGCACTGCTGGACGCCAAGGCGGTGCACGGCGGGCGCAGTGCCTTCAACCATCTGCTGTGTCTGGCGCAGAGCAACGGCATCCCCGCGGACCGCGTGCACGAGGTGCTGGACACGGTCGGTCTCACCGCGGTCGCCCGCAAGAAGGCCAAGGGGTTCTCGCTGGGCATGGGACAGCGGCTCGGCATCGCGGCCGCGCTGCTCGGCGACCCGCGGATCCTGATGTTCGACGAGCCGGTGAACGGCCTCGACCCCGAGGGCATCCACTGGATCCGCAATCTGATGAAGTCGCTGGCCGCGCAGGGGCGCACGGTGTTCGTCTCCTCCCATCTGATGAGCGAGATGGCACTGACCGCCGACCATCTGGTCGTCATCGGCCAGGGCCGGCTGCTCGCCGACACCTCGATGGCCGACTTCATCGCCCGTAACTCGCGCACCTACGTCCGGATCCGTACGCCGCAGCGCGAGCGGATGCTCGATGTGCTGCACCGGGCCGGGATCACGGTGGTGGAGTCGGGCAGCGGGGCGCTGGAGGTCGACGGGGGAAAGCCCGAGCGGATCGGCGAGCTGGCCGCGCAGCACCAGCTCGTGCTGCACGAGCTGAGTCCGCAGCAGGCATCCCTGGAGGAGGCGTTCATGCAGCTGACGGCGGAGTCCGTCGAGTACCACGCGCACACCGACACCACGCCTCCTCCACCCGTGCGGGAGAGCCAGTGGGGCGACGGCTGGAAGAGGGGCTGAGCATGGCGGCCGCACAGGTCATCCGGTCCGAGTGGACCAAGATCCGGTCGGTGGCGTCCACGGTGTGGACGCTCTCGTTGTCGGTGGTGGTCACCGTCGCGCTCGGGATGCTGATCGCGGCGCTGTCGAAGAACGAGTTCGACAACCTCAGCGCACGCGACCGGCTCTCCTTCGACCCGACCTTCATCAGCTTCGCCGGGATGAGCCTCGGCCAGCTGGCGATGATCGTGTTCGGGGTGCTGGTGGTGTCCAACGAGTACAGCACCGGCATGATCCGCGTCTCGCTGTCCGCCGTGCCGCAGCGGGCGACCTTCCTGTTCAGCAAGGTCGCCGTGGCCACCGGGCTCGCCCTGGCCGTGGGCATGGTCACCAGCTTCGCCACGTTCTTCCTGGGCCAGTCGATGCTCGGCTCGCTGAAGGCGTCGATCGACGAGGCGGGTGTGCTGCGGGCGGTCCTCGGGGGCGGGCTGTACATGGCCCTGATCGCGATGTTCTCCATGGGCGTCGCGGCGATGCTGCGTTCGCCGATGCTCTCCCTCGGCATCCTGATGCCGTTCTTCTTCCTGATCTCCAACATCCTCGGCAACGTCGGCGCGACGAAGAAGATCGGCCGCTATCTGCCCGACCAGGCCGGCAGCAGGATCATGCAGGTGGTCCGGCCGGTCGACGACGACACCCCCTACGGCCCCTGGGGCGGCCTCGGGATCATGGCCCTGTGGGTCGCGGCGGCGCTGCTCGGCGGCTACGTCCTCCTCAAGCGCCGGGACGCCTAGGAACGCCGACCTCCGGAGGTTTTTTACCCGCGCTTGAAGGGAACCGTCAGCGCCTCGATATCCTCCTAACCCTTACGGGGGCGTGTGCCCCGCTGTCCTGAACCTTTCGATGGGTGCGGAGCATGATCGAGGCAGTCGGCCTGACGAAGCGCTACGGCGACAAGACCGCTGTACACAATCTTTCCTTCCAGGTGCGGCCAGGGGCCGTCACCGGCTTCCTCGGGCCGAACGGCTCGGGCAAGTCGACCACGATGAGGATGATCCTCGGCCTGGACAACCCCACCTCCGGGCAGGTGACGATCGGCGGCTACCCCTACCGCAAGCTGCCGAACGCCCCCCGCCAGGTCGGTGCCCTGCTCGACGCCAAGGCGGTGCACGGCGGCCGCGCGGCCCGCAACCACCTGCTCAGCCTCGCCCAGCTGTCCGGCATCCCGGCCCGGCGGGTCGACGAGGTGCTCGGCGTGGTCGGCCTGCAGGACGTGGCGAAGAAGCGGTCCAAGGGCTTCTCCCTCGGCATGGGCCAGCGCCTCGGCATCGCCGCCGCGCTGCTCGGCGACCCCCAGGTGCTGCTCTTCGACGAGCCGGTCAACGGCCTCGACCCCGAGGGCATCCTGTGGGTGCGCAACCTGATGAAGGCGCTCGCCGCCGAGGGCCGTACGGTCTTCGTCTCCTCGCACCTGATGAGCGAGATGGCGCTGACCGCCGACCATCTGATCGTGATCGGACGCGGCCAGCTCCTCGCCGACATGAGCGTGCAGGACTTCATCGCCGCGAACTCCGCGGGCTTCGCGCGGGTGCGCACCCCGGACACCGAGCCGCAGCTGCGCGAGAAGCTGGGCTCCGCCCTCACCGAGGCGGGCGCGCACGTGCTGCCCGAGCAGGACGGCGCCCTGCGGGTGACCGGGCTGGCGCTCCCCCGCATCAGCGACATCGCGCACGACACCGGCGTACGGCTGTGGGAGCTTTCGCCGCACCAGGCGTCCCTGGAGGAGGCGTACATGCGGATGACGCAGGGGGCCGTCGACTACCGGTCGAGCATCGACCAGAAGGCGGGCCTCCAGCAGCCGCTGCCGCCCGGTGCCCAGCCGCCGATGCCGGTGCCCGGCCAGGGCCAGCCCGGCTGGTACGCCCCGCCGCCGCCCCAGCAGGGCGGCATGCCCCTCACCGTGCCGCAGGGCGAGAACCCCTACCTCCAGGCCCAGCCGCCGGCCGGCGGACCGTACGCGGACCCGGCGCCGGTTCCCGGCGCTCCGGGAGCCGGTGTCCCGCAGGCGCCCGCGCCGCAGGGCGCTCCGGCCCCGCAGGCGTCCGCCCCCGTGGCCCCGCCCGCCGCGCCGCAGGCGCCCGCTCCCTCCGCCGCCCCGAACAAGCCCGAGGACGTCCGATGAGCACGCCCCAGCCCCCGATGCCGCAGGCGCCGGCAGCTGCGCCGTACAACGCCTACACCTCGCCCATCCCCGTGGTGCGCACGCACCTCGGGCATGCGATCGCCTCCGAGTGGACGAAGATCAAGTCGGTCCGCTCGACGATCTGGACGCTCGGTGTGTTCCTGGTGCTGGTCGTCGGCATCGGGCTGCTGACCGGCCTGCTGGTGTCCAACTCCGAGGACGCCGGGCTCGGTGACGAGAACCCCCTCGGTCTCGGCTTCTTCGGGCTGCTGCTCGGCAACATGTGCCTGATCACGCTCGGCGTGCTCACCACGGCCTCCGAGTACGGCACCGGGATGATCCGCACCACCATGACCGCCTGCCCCAGCCGGGGCCGGGTGCTCGCCGCCAAGTCGATCGTGTTCTTCACGCTGGCGTTCGTGGTGACGCTGGTCTCCTGCTGCCTCGTCGCCGTCGCCCAGGTCGGCATGGTCAGCGACGCCCGTGAGCCCACCGGCGCGGAGTGGTTCAAGGGCACCGTCGGCGTCTCGCTCTACCTCGCCCTGCTCGGCCTGCTGTCGCTGCTCATCGGCTCGGTCATCCGGCACTCGGCGGGCGCCATCACCATCATGATCGCGGCCGTGCTGGCCCCGCTGGTGATCGCCCTGTTCATGTTCTCGGAGTCGCTGGAGGACCTGCGCCAGGCCCTGTTCGAGTACTCGATCCCGAACCAGCTCAGCGTCTTCTACTCCAACTCCCTCACCGAGTCCGGCCCCTCGGGCTGGGACCCGCTGTGGATCATGCTCGTGGCGTGCGGCGTGGCCTTCGCCGGCGCCTACGCCCTGCTGGAGCGCCGGGACGTGTGAGCCCCTGAGGGCCTAGAACTTCGGCGCGTTCCGGGACCGCTGCACCCGTGTGGTGCGGCGGTCCCGTGCGTTCCAGCACGCCTTGTGCCAGTGCCGCCGGTCGTCCACGCCGGCGTACGCGGGCCAGGCCACCACGTGCGGGACACCGGAGGGGATCATCTGGTCGCAGCCGGGGCAGCGGTAGGTCTTGCCCTCGGTGCTCGCACCCGCCACATGCCGCACGGTCCAGTCCTCGCCCTGCCAGTCCACCGACGACTCCCAACCGCCGTAGCGGCCCGGCCGGTCGTCCTCGGCGCCGCGGCCGGACGCGGATTCGCCACCCTTGGGTCGGTTGCGACGCGGGGACACAGAACACCTCACGGGGCTATACAGGAAGCACGGTCCGTGTCCAGCGTACGCGGCGGACGAAGGGGCACCCGGAGGGCGGCGTGCCCGCAAGTCCCCGCCCCGGGCACCCATTCCGCAGACAATCCGCAAATTACTCCGTCAGGCCGTGTCCTCGGCACGTGTCAGACGGTTATGCCGGGTGGGGGAGCTCCATGTCGGGGCCGAGGAAGCAGGAAATGCGATGCGCGTAGGAAGTTTCGTGCTGGCCGCCCAGTTCCCGGGGCAGGGCCAGGGGGAGGCACTGCACCGTGCGGTGCGCTCGGCGGAAGTGGCCGAGGAGGCCGGACTCGACGCGGTCTGGCTGGCCGAGCACCACTTCGTGCCGTACGGCACATGCCCGTCCGCGGTGACCCTGGCCGCGCTGCTGCTCGGCCGCACCCGCAGGATCCGGGTCGGCACGGCGGTGAGCGTGCTGCCCACCACCCACCCCGTGGCCCTCGGCGAACAGGCCGCGCTGCTGCATCTGACGAGCGGCGGGCGCTTCTCGCTGGGTGTGGGACGCGGGGGCCCCTGGGTGGATCTGGAGGTGTTCGGCGCGGGCCTGGAGGCGTACGAGAAGGGGTTCCCGGAATCACTCGATCTGCTGCTGAGCTGGCTGCGGGAGCCCTCGGTGTCGGCGGCCGGTGAGCGCTTCGCCTTCCGCGAGGTCCCCGTCGTGCCGCGGCCGTCGGAGTCGCTGACGGACGGCGCCGGACCCGAGGTGCTGGTCGCCTGCACCTCCCCGGCGAGCGTCCGGCTGGCCGCCGAGCGCGGGCTGCCGATGCTGCTGGGCATGCACGTCGGGGACGAGGAAAAGGCCGAGATGGTCTCTCTGTGGCGGCAGTTCGCGCGCGCGGCCGGCCGCTCCCCGGAGGAGATCCGTGACGCGGGCCATGTGTCGGCCGGTGTCTGCCAGATCGCGGACCGGCGCACGGACGCGGCGGAGACCCTGCTGAAGGCCATGCCGGGCTGGCTGAAGCAGGGGCTCGACGCGCACATGACGGTCGACGGCCGCGCACGCCGGATGCGCGACCCTCTCGCGTACACCGAACTGCTCTGCGGACTGCACCCGGTGGGCACGCCGCGGCTGTGCGCGGACCGGCTGGCCGCGACCGCGGAGCGCACGGGTGTCTCCCGGTTCGCCCTCCTGGTCGAGGGCTCGGGCGATCTGGCGTCCACCGAGGAGAACGTGCGGCGGCTCGGCGCCGAGGTGCTGCCGCACCTGCGCTGAACCGCCGTGACCCGTCGGCTGCCTGCCGCTCCGGCGCACAGCGCACCTCCCGCGTACGGAGCGGCAAGCGGGGCCGTACAGCCGCCTCAGCAGTCCCGCAGCTCCGGGGACTGGTTCAGCAACTGGTTGCGGGGCGAGGTGAATCGGGCCAGGGTCTCGTCGACCGACGGATCCAGCGGGAACACCGCCACCCGGTGGCAGTTCTGGAAGGCCAGGCGCACACCGAAGTGCCGCTGCAGCGCACCGCGTATGGCATCACTCGCGAGCGCACGCAGCAGCTGACCACGTGCCTGCTCGTCCGGCGGCGGCGTCTGGTTGTCGGCGAACTGTCCGCCGTCCACCTTCAGCTGGGCCACCAGAGAGCTGATCATCTGCCATGCATAGGGCAGGGAGGTCCGGACGCAGTCGACGAAGGCAGCTTCGTCGACCTCGCCTCGCTCGGCCTGTTCGAGTAGGGCCGGTGAGACGTCGAGCGACATGGGTTCTCCTCTCGCACCCCCGACGAAGCAGGGGTTGCCGGACAGGTAAGGGAGTTCGCGGATCTCGACACGCTGCGTACACACTTCGCAACCTCCCGTTTAATACGGTAGGCAACAGACGGTGACGGCACCAGGAGAATGCGCACATAGGGAACCGCGGGTGTGCGCACAATCGGCCACGAATGAACAGGAGCTATCTGGGGCGAATCGCGTGCACCCCTGCCCGTCGAGTAGCGTTGCGGACCATGCGTCTCGTCATTGCCCGGTGTTCCGTCGACTACGCCGGCCGGCTCACCGCCCACCTGCCCTCGGCGCCCCGCCTGATCCTGGTCAAGGCGGACGGCAGCGTCTCGATCCACGCCGACGACCGGGCCTACAAGCCCCTGAACTGGATGTCGCCGCCCTGCACCCTGAAGGAGGGCACGGGCGACGACGAAGGCGTGTGGACCGTCGTCAACAAGGCGGGCGAGAAACTGATCATCACGATGGAGGAAGTCCTCCACGACTCCTCGCACGAACTCGGCGTCGACCCGGGCCTGATCAAGGACGGCGTGGAAGCGCACCTCCAGGAGCTGCTCGCCGACCGCATCGAGACCCTGGGCGAGGGCTACACCCTCATCCGCCGCGAGTACATGACCGCGATCGGCCCGGTCGACATCCTGTGCCGGGACGCCGAGGGGCGGACCGTCGCCGTGGAGATCAAGCGGCGGGGCGAGATCGACGGGGTCGAGCAACTCACGCGCTACCTGGAGCTGTTGAACCGCGACCCGCATCTCGCGCCGGTACGGGGCGTCTTCGCCGCGCAGGAGATCAAGCCGCAGGCCCGTGTCCTCGCCACGGACCGCGGCATCGGCTGCCAGGTCCTCGACTACGACGCCCTGCGCGGCATCGAGGACGACAAGCTGCGGCTCTTCTGAGCCGGACGTCCCGCTCCGTACGGCTGCCAGGGCCGGGTCTCCCCGCGGGGACCCGGCCCTGACGCGTGCCGCCGGGCGTCAGATGACGCCGGCCGAACCGCTCGGGGTGCCTTCCGCACCGGACTCCGAGGCGCCCGCCGACGCACTGGACGTGGCCGGGCCGCTGGCGCTGTCGGAGGTCGACGGGCTGGTCGACGGGTCCGGGGTGGGGCTGGTCGTCGGCGACTCCGTGGGCGTCGGCGAGGACGTGTCCGTGTCGCTGGGCTTCGGGGACGTGGACGTCGACGGACGGGGCGTCGGGTTGCGGGTCGGCGACTTGGTCGTGGACACCGACGGTTCGGCCGTCGGCTGCCGGGAACCGCTAGGGGTGTCCGACGGCTCGGCCGGGCCGGTGGCGGCAGTCGGGGCCGGGTCGTCGGTCGTGCCGAGGCTGCCGTCGGGGCCCGGTTCGGTGGGCCGGCTGGTGGCCGTGCCGGTGTCGCCGTCCGCGGAGTCGTCCTCCGCCTTCTCGGCGCCCAGGCCGTCGTCGCCCTCGTCCTGACGGGCGGACGGGTTGACACCCACCCGGTTCGAGGGGCTCTCGGGATCGTTGTCGGACGTGGCGCCCAGGGTGACGACCGTACCGAGGACGGCGACCAGCAGCGCGCCGGCCCCCGCGGCGGCCAGGTTGCGCCGGGCGAGCCCGCGCAGCCCGCGCGGGAAGACCCGCTGCGGCCGGGGTCCCTCGGGGGCCCGGTCGGTCACCAGCGCGGAGACGTCGTCGGACAGCTGGAGCGGAGGGAACGGGGCGAGCGGGGCGGCGGCGCCGGACTGCGGCCCGGACTCCCCGCGACGGGCGTCGGACGTCTCCTTCTCCGCGCTCGCGCCGAGGGCGAGCACCGGCCGCACCGTGCCGGGCGCGGCCACCGGGGCGACCGCCGGGATTCCCGCGCCGGGGGTCGTGCCGGAGCGGTCGTCGACCAGGGCCAGCGCGCGCCGGCCGGTGACGGTGCCGCGCTTGTCGGAGAGGACACCGCGCAGCGCGATGGACGCCTCCAGCTCGGCGCGGGCACGGTCGAGCTGTCCGCCGCACAGCGCGAGGACGCCCAGCTCGTGGTGGAACCATGCCTGTTCGGAGACGGCTCCGGCGAGCCGGGCGGCCTCGGCGCCGGAGCGCAGCGCCCGCTCCCAGGCGCTCCAGTTGAGTCCGGCGGCGAACGCGGGCGCGGCCGTGCGGGCCAGCTCGACGGCCGGGCTCTCCTCGTCCTCGGGCGGGACCGTGGTGACGGGCACCAGCACACCCAGCGCGGCGAGCACGGCGTCGGCCTCGGCGCAGACCCGCTCGGGGGTGACCGAGGGATGTCCGGCCCACCAGGCGTAGTGCCGGGCGGCGCTGAGGGCGCGGACATCGCTGTCGTCGGCGTAGCCGGCGGCCTCCAGCTGGGTCAGCACTCCGGCGGCGAGCCGGTAGCGGGCGCCGACCGGGGAGACCAGGGCGCAGCCGAGGAGCTCGCCGAGGGCGGCGTCGGCGTGGGTGTCGCCGACGAGGGCGGGCAGATGGGCCTGGTGCGGCACCTCGCCGCCGAGGGCGACGGCGAAGCGCAGGGTGGCGCGGGCGGAGGAGGTGAGCCGGGAGGCGAGCAGCGCGGCGGGCGCGGCCCCCTCGGCGAGGGAGGGCAGGGGGGTGTCCTCGCCGGCCGGCGGTTCGCCGGGGACGGCGTCCTCGACGGGCACCTCGGGCTCGAAGACACCGTACTCGTCGAGGGCGTCGGCGCCGGCGCGCAGCCGGTCGCGCTGCCGCAGCAGGGCGCCGGCCTGGACGAACCGCAGGGGCAGGCCCTCGGACTCGAACCACAGGTCGCCGGCCCAGTTGGCCTCGTCCTCGGAGAGGGTGCGGCCGACGGCGGACTCCAGCAGCTGGAGTCCGCCGGCGCGGTCGAGGCCGCCGAGGAAGACCTCCTCGACGGGGCAGTCGGCGGACGGCGCGGGCACCTCGGGGGTCGCGGCGAGGAGGAAGGCGCACTCGGGGGTGGCGTCCAGCAGGGTGTCGAGGGCGGCGCCGCCGAACTCCAGGTCGTCGAGGACGACGACGGCGCCGATCTCCCCGACGGCGTCGAGCAGTTCGGCACGGTCGAGCCGGTGCAGGGGCGCGCTGTGGACGGCGTGGAAGAGATCGTGGAGGAGGTCGTCGGCGGTGCGGCGGAAGCCGCTGAGACGGACGACTCCGTCGGGGGCGAGGTCGGCGCAGTCCGCGGCGACGATGTCGAGCAGACGGGTGCGGCCGGACCCGGCGGCGCCGGTGAGGCGGACCGAGCGGCCCCGGGCGAGCAGCCGGACCAGCCGTTCGTGCTCGTCCTGGCGGCCCAGCAGAGGCAGTTCGGGGCGGGCCGGGCCGGACGGAGCCGGCGGCGCGGCGGCGCGGACCACGTCGTCGCGTTCGGCGGCCGTGAGCTTCTCGGGCGGGGCGGGCCGCTCGGTCGGCGGGCAGAGTTCTATCTCGCTGCCGTCGACGGGATTGACGGTGAGCAGGTACTCGCCGGAGACGAGCTGCACCATGCGGACCTGCGTGGGCGTGTGCTGGCTCAGGTCGGGTGTCAGGGGATCCCTGGGCGGGCGCTGGCGCGGCGGCTGGCCGGCGCTGTCGTGGCCCTGGTCCTCGGGTCCCCGGCTGTTCGGGTCCATAGGTGTCAAGCCCCCCAAAAGCGTCGTGTGGCGGTAGCCCCTCCCGGCCTTGCTGCACACTGCGCTGTCGCTTCTGGTCCGGTACCCGTCGGCGGGTTTCTGGCGGCGGGCAGTCGAACCGTAAACCTTCGGTCAGTATCTCCGACAGCCCGGGGGGCCACCCCGCCCGAGACGTCATGGTCTCGTGATGATTGGGAACGTCGGGCGTTTCGCCACCCCGCGCGCCCCGTCCCGCCACCCCGGCCCCGGCGCTCCCCCGCCCCGCCCGGCGCTCCCCCGCCTCAGGCCCGGCGCTCCCCCGCCCCGCCCGGCGCTCCCCCGCCTCAGGCCCGGCGCTCCCCCGCCCCGCCCGAACGCTCCACCGCCTCAGGCCCGGCGCTCCCCCGCCCCGCCCGAACGCTCCACCGCCTCACGCGGCCCGAGACCGACGCCCCGCCCGAACGCTCCACCGCCTCAAGCGGTCCGTCCCGCCACCCCGCGGCCCGAGACCGGCGCTCCACGGCCCCGCCCGGGCCTTCCCTCGCCCTGCCCGGGTTGTCCCGCCGTCTCAAGTCTGACGCTCCACCGCCCCGAGGCCGACTCCGCCGCCTCAGGCCCGGCGCTCCCACGCCTCACACGGTCCGCCCCACGCCGGGTGCCCGCAGACTCGCACCGGACGTCCCACCGCCCCGCGGGCGCTCCGCCGCCTCAGGCCCGGCGCTCCCACGCCGGGTGCCCGCAGACTCGCACCGGACGTCCCGCCGCCCCGCGGGCGCTCCGCCACCTCACATCGGGGGCTGCGCCGCCTCGCGCGGGCGTTTCTCCGACTCGCGCAGGTCGGCCCACCGCTTCACACGGTCCGTCCCGCCGCCTCGTATCGGGTGCCCCGGAATCTCGCACCGGACGTCCCACCGCCCCGCGTCGGGTGTCCGGTCGCCCCACGGTCCCGTTCCTGGCCGCCGCGGCCGTGCCGTGGCGGGTCCGCGGCCGGGTCACACCCGGGGCAGCGACTCCACGCCGAGGCCGCCCTCGATCGCCAGGATCCGGTGCAGCCGGGTGGCCACCAGCAGGCGCTGCATCTGCGGCGGTACGCCGCGCAGCACCAGGCGGCGGCCGCAGCGGCCGGCCCGCCGGTGAGCACCCATGATCACGCCGAGTCCGGTGGCGTCCCAGGAGTCCAGTTCGGACAGATCCAGGATCAGGTCGCCTGCTCCGTCGTCGACGGCCGAGTGCAGGACCGTACGGGCGTCCGCCGCGGTGCGGACGTCGAGGCGGCCCCCGACGACCACCTCGGCGTGGTCGCCCCTGATGTACATATGCGCTCCTGTGCGTGCGTCTCGTGCTCCGCGATGCGATGGGTGTGGTGCTGCGCTGTGCAAGCCACGGTTGCAACCTCTGACGGGGTTGAGGCGGCAGAGGTTGCCGTCCGTGAGCGAACCGATACCGAATTCACCCCGAGGTGTGACACGTCCGAGGTGTGTGCGGTTCCGGCGCCGGTCGATCTCAGTGCTTGTAGAAGCCCTGCCCGCTCTTGCGGCCGATGTCACCGGCGTCAACCATCCGGCGCATCAGCTCCGGCGGAGCGAACTTCTCGTCCTGGGTCTCGGTGTAGATGTTGCCGGTGGCGTGCAGCAGGATGTCGACGCCGGTGAGGTCCGCGGTGGCCAGCGGGCCCATGGCGTGGCCGAAGCCCAGCCGGCAGGCGAGGTCGATGTCCTCGGCGGTGGCGACACCGGACTCGTAGAGCTTGGTGGCCTCGACGACGAGCGCGGAGATGAGCCGGGTGGTCACGAACCCGGCGACGTCCCGGTTGACGACGATGCAGGTCTTGCCGACCGACTCGGCGAACTCCCGCGCGGTGGCGAGGGTCTCGTCGCTGGTCTTGTAGCCGCGGACGAGCTCGACGAGCTGCATCATCGGCACCGGCGAGAAGAAGTGGACGCCGACGACCCGCTCGGGGCGCTCGGTGGCCGCCGCGATCTTGGTGATCGGGATGGCGGAGGTGTTGGAGGCGAGCACGGTCTCCGGGCGCACGATCTTGTCGAGGGCGCGGAAGATCTCGTGCTTGACCTCCAGCTTCTCGAAGACCGCCTCGACGACGACGTCCGCGTCGGCGGCCGCGTCCAGGTCGGTCGTCGTGGTGATGCGCGCGAGGGCGGCCTCGGCGTCGGCCGCGTCCAGCTTGCCCTTGCTCACGAACTTGTCGTACGAGGCTTTGATGCCGTCGGTGCCGCGCGTGAGGGCCTCGTCGGTGACGTCCCGCAGGACGACCTCCCAGCCCGCCTGCGCGGAGACCTGGGCGATGCCGGAACCCATGAGACCGGCCCCGATGACGGCAAGCTTCCGTGCCACTCCGACTCCCCTTGTGTGCATACACGCTGTTTACGTTTGCTCTCGGCGGACACTAGCGGGCGTGAGGCGCTGTGTGACCGGTAAGTAATGCGCGTCACGTCTCAAATGACGGACATCACACCGGTGGGGGGCACGGGCCGTAACTACCCTGGCCTCATGGTCAATCTGACGCGCATCTACACGCGGACCGGCGACAAGGGCAGCACCGCTCTCGGGGACATGAGCCGGGTCCCCAAGACCGACCTGCGCATCTCCGCCTATGCGGACGCCAACGAGGCGAACGCGGTCATCGGCACGGCGATCGCGCTGGGCGGGCTGGAGGAGGGGATCGTGACGGTCCTCACCCGGGTGCAGAACGACCTGTTCGACGTGGGCGCGGACCTGTCGACGCCGGTGGTGGAGAACCCGGAGTTCCCGCCGCTGCGGGTGGAGCAGTTCTACGTCGACCGTCTGGAGGCGGACTGCGACCGCTTCAACGAGGAGCTGGAGAAGCTGCGCTCGTTCATCCTGCCGGGCGGCACGCCGGGCGCGGCGCTGCTGCACCAGGCGTGCACCGTCGTACGGCGGGCGGAGCGTTCGACGTGGGCCGCGCTGGAGGTGCACGGCGAGGCGATGAACCCGCTGACGGCCACCTACCTCAACCGGCTGTCCGACCTGCTGTTCATCCTGGCCCGTACGGCCAACAAGGAGACCGGCGACGTCCTGTGGGTCCCGGGCGGGGAGCGCTGACCCCCTAGAGGGCCTTCTCCCGCTTGGGGAACAGGGTGTAGCTCGCCGCGATGACGAGGTTGATGCCGATCACCCAGAGCATGCGCTGCTGCCAGGCCCGCAGGGAGCCGGTGTCGCCGTCCCCGTCGATGTACCAGACGGCGGCCTGGAGCAGCGCCGTGGCGACCACGGCGGCGAGGATCCAGCGGGCCGCGACCTTCCACTCGTGGACCGCGCGGGCGGTTCCGTACCTCGGCGGCCGCACCGGCGGCGGGCCGCCCGCGAACCGGTGGGCGAAGCGGGCGTCGGCCCAGCGGATCGTGGAGTGGCCGAGTCCGGCCGTGAAGCCGATGTACACGGCGGCCAGGCCGTGCTTCCAGTCGGGTTCCGCCCCGTTCTTGAGGTCGATCGCGGTGACGGTGAACAGCAGGACCTCCAGCAGCGGCTCGCACAGCAGCAGGGCCAGGCCGGCCCGCGGCATCCGCAGCAGGTAGCGGAAGGACAGGCCCCCGGCCAGCAGCGCCCAGAAGGCCACCTCGCAGGCGACGATCAGTCCGACGATCACGGCTCGCTCCTCTCGTTCACCCTTCCAGGCTCGCTGCCGCACCGGCCGCTTTCGTCGTCGCCGGTGACGAATCGCCGCTACATCGAAAGATGCAGTGCGGGACCCTTCCCGGGATGCACGCGCGGGCCCCGTCGTCGGTGTTGGATGAGGTCATGCCGCGCGCGCTCCCCCGTCCCAGCCGTTTCGACGTCGTCGTCGCGGTCGCCGGACTGCTCGGGGGGCTGCTGCTGTGGGGCATCGGACTGGGCATGCAGCGGGGCCACGAACCGCCCGTGGTGTGGCCGGGCCGCTGGCCGATCCTGGTGCCGCTGGCCGTGATGGCGGGCTGCGAGCTGTTCCGCCGTATCGCCCCGCAGTCGGCGCTGCTGGTCGCGACGGCCGCGATCGCCGGGGACACGCTCACCCAGGGCAACCTGTCCACCGTCGTGATGTTCACGGACGTGATCTACGCCGCCGTCCTGTACGGCACCCCCGCCGCGGCCCGCCGCATCCCCCGGGTGACGGCGCTGCTGTCGGTGGCCGGGGCGGCGGTGCCGTACGCGCTGTGGCGGGTGCCGGAGGCGCTGCTGATCGGGGTGGCCGTCGGTGTGGTGGCGTTCGCCCCCGCGGCCACGGGCCTGATCGTGCGCACGCACCGCGACGCCGCCGAGGCGGCCCGGCTGCGCGCCGAACAGACCGCGCTGCTGGCCGAGATGGACCGCGTCCAGGCCGTCACCGCCGAACGCGCGCGGATGGCCCGCGAGCTGCACGACATGGTCGCCAACCATCTGTCCGCGATCGCCATCCACTCCACCGCGGCCCTGTCCCTGGACGAGCCCGCCACCACCCGGCAGTCCCTCCGGGTGATCCGGGAGAACAGCGTGGCGGGTCTGGCCGAGATGCGCCGTCTGATCGGGATCCTGCGCGACGGCAGCGGCGACACCGAGCCCGCCGCGACCCCCACCCTGGACGGCCTGGGCGCGCTGGTCGACTCGGCCCGCGCCAACGGGCTCGACGTCGGCCTCGACGCCGGCCCGGACGGCGACGCCCCCGCGGACGTCCCGGCACCGGTCGGGCTGGCCGCGTACCGCATCGTGCAGGAGTCCCTGACCAACGCGCTCAAGCACGCGGGGCCGGGCCGTGTCACCGTGACGCTCGCCCGCCGGGACGGGGTCCTCGATGTGCGGGTCGTGAGCCCCTGCGGCGACCGGGGCGGCCCGCGCGCCCCCGGGTCCGGCGCCGGGCTGGTGGGCATGCGGGAACGGGCCGGCCTGCTGCACGGCACGCTGGAGGCCGGGCCCGAGGACTCCGCGGACGGCAAGGTCTGGGCCGTCCGCGCCACGCTTCCCGTGACCGAAGGAGACAGTGAATGATCCGCGTCCTCGTCGCCGAGGACCAGTCCGCCGTCCGGGCCGGCCTGGTGCTGATCCTGGGCAGCGCGCCCGACATCGAGGTGGCCGGCGAGGCGGCCGACGGCGAGCAGGCGGTGGCGCTGGCCCGGGAGCTGCGGCCCGATCTGGTGCTGATGGACGTTCAGATGCCGCGCCTGGACGGGGTGTCGGCGACCCGGAAGGTCGTCGCGGAGGGGCTCGCCGATGTGCTGGTGCTGACCACCTTCGACCTGGACGAGTACGTGTTCGGGGCGCTGCGGGCGGGGGCGTCGGGGTTCCTGCTGAAGAACACCGAGGCGCGGGATCTGATCGAGGCGGTGCGCACGGTCGCGCGCGGCGAGGGCATCGTCGCCCCGGCCGTCACCCGGCGGCTGATCGCCGAGTTCGCCGCCGGGCCCGCACGGGAGCCGAAGGCCGATCCGGCGGTCCTGGAGCGTCTCACCCGGCGGGAACGCGAGGTGCTGTCGTGTCTGGGTGAGGGGCTGTCCAACGCGGACGTCGCCGCACGGCTCGACATGGCCGAGGCGACGGTGAAGACGCACGTCAGCCGGTTGCTGGGGAAGCTGGAACTGCGCAGCCGGGTGCAAGCTGCCGTGCTGGCGCAGGAGTTGGGGATCTAGCCGGACGCGAAATCAGTGCGTGCCAGAGTGGTCCAGACCTATTGACCTGTGGTCCAGACCTTTTCTATCCTCGCGGCACCGTGGGCGTGAAGGCTCAGTCACGCCCCCAACACCCCCTGAGGAGAAGCGCATGCGCTTCGGACACAGAGCGGCGGCAGGGTTCGCGACCCTGCTGCTCCCGCTGGCCGGAATGGTGGGGCTCGCGAGCCCCGCCCAGGCAGCGACCAGTGCCACCGCCACCTTCACCAAGACCCAGGACTGGGGCTCCGGCTTCGGAGGCCAGTGGACGGTGAAGAACACCGGTGACACGACCATCAGCTCGTGGACGGTCGAGTGGGACTTCCCCTCCGGCACGTCCGTCACCTCCGCCTGGGACGCCGACGTCACCTCCGCCGGCAACCACTGGACCGCCAAGAACAAGAACTGGAACGGCACCCTCAACCCCGGCGCCTCCATCTCCTTCGGCTTCAACGGCGCCGGCCCCGGCTCGCCCTCCAACTGCAAGATCAACGGCGGCAGCTGCGACGGCGGACCGACCGTCCCCGGCGACACCGCCCCGTCCGCGCCGGGCACCCCGACCGCCTCCGACATCACCAACACCTCGGTGAAGCTCAGCTGGTCGGCGGCCACCGACGACAAGGGCGTCAAGAACTACGACGTCCTGCGCGGCGGCACCAAGGTCGCGACCGTCACCGGCACCACCTATTCGGACACCGGCCTCACCGCCGGCACCGACTACTCCTACACCGTCCAGGCCCGTGACACCGCCGACCAGACCGGCCCGGCCAGCGGCTCCGTCGCCGTGCGCACCACCGGCGGGGGCGGCACCGACCCGCAGCCCGGCTCCAAGGTCAACCTCGGCTACTTCACCGAGTGGGGCGTCTACGGCCGCAACTACCACGTCAAGAACCTGGTGACCTCGGGCTCCGCCTCCAAGATCACCCACATCAACTACGCGTTCGGCAACGTCAAGAACGGCCAGTGCGTCCTCGACGACGCCTACGCCGCCACGGACAAGGCATACACCGCCGACCAGTCCGTCTCCGGCACCGCCGACACCTGGGACCAGCCGCTGCGCGGCAACTTCAACCAGCTGCGCCAGCTGAAGGCCAAGTACCCGCACATCAAGGTGCTGTACTCCTTCGGCGGCTGGACCTACTCCGGCGGCTTCGGCCAGGCCGCGGCCAACCCCGCCGCCTTCGCCAAGTCCTGCAAGGCCGTCGTGGAGGACCCCCGCTGGGCCGACGTCTTCGACGGCATCGACATCGACTGGGAGTACCCCAACGCCTGCGGTCTGACCTGTGACACCTCCGGCGCCGCGTCCTTCAGGAACCTCATGTCGGCGCTGCGCACCGAGTTCGGCTCCAACTACCTGATCACTGCCGCCATCACGGCCGACGGCAGCGAGGGCGGCAAGATCGACGCGGCCGACTACGGCGGCGCCGCGCAGTACCTCGACTGGTACAACGTGATGACCTACGACTACTTCGGCGCCTGGGACAAGACGGGCCCGACGGCCCCGCACTCCCCGCTGACCTCGTACTCGGGCATCCCGAAGGCCGGCTTCAACTCGGCCGACGCGATCGCCAAGCTCAAGGCCAAGGGCGTCCCGGCGAGCAAGCTGCTGCTCGGCATCGGCTTCTACGGCCGCGGCTGGACCGGCGTCACCCAGGCCGCTCCCGGCGGCACGGCGACCGGCGCCGCCCCCGGCACCTACGAGGCCGGCATCGAGGACTACAAGATCCTCAAGACGGCCTGCCCCGCCACCGGCACCATCGGCGGCACGGCGTACGCCCACTGCGGCACCAACTGGTGGTCCTACGACACCCCCGCCACCATCGGCACGAAGATGACCTGGGCCAAGAACCAGGGTCTGGGCGGCGCGTTCTTCTGGGAGTTCTCCGGCGACACCAGCAACGGTGAGCTGGTCGGCGCCATCAGCAACGGGCTGAAGTAGACCCGGCAGCCGAAGCAGAAGAAACGTATGAAGTGAAGAGCAGTATCAGGCGACGTTGACGCGCTGACCGGGCGGGGCTGCTTCCAGCCACGCGAGAAAACCGGTCAGCGCGTCTTCGCTCATGGCGAGCTCCAGACGCGTGCCCCGGTGCAGACAGACGAGGATCACCGCGTCGGACAGCAGAGCCAGCTCCTCCTCGCCCTCGGGGACGCGGCGGCCGGCCACCTCGATCGAGGCGCGCTCCAGGATGCGGCGCGGACGAGGGGCGTAGGAGAAGACCCGGAACCACTCGATGCGGTCGCCGTTGTAGCGGGCGATGCCGTAGGCCCAGCCCTTGCCGCCCGTGTCCCCGCCCTCGGGGACGTCCCAGCGCAGGCTGCAGTCGAAGGTGCCGCCGGAGCGCTGGATCAGTCTGCGGCGCAGACCGAAGACGAACAGCCCCAGTACCAGCACAGCGACGACGATTCCGCACACAGTCAGAGCGAGGACCATCGACACCGACCTCCTCGTCTCCTAGACAACGAAACGGAATGTACCCATATCCAGCTCAGCCGCGGCCGGACCCGGATCGCTCCGGTTCCAGCCGCGGCTGAGTCAATCATCGCGTGGTGCGGTGGTTCAGCGCGACGCCGCCCGCAGGCGGACCTCGGCGCGCCGCTCGGCGGAGGCGTCCTCCGCCGACTTCGCGCGCTCCAGCGCCCGCTCGGCACGCTGGACATCGATCTCGTCCGACAGCTCGGCGATCTCGGCCAGCAGCGACAGCTTGTTGTCGGCGAACGAGATGAAACCGCCGTGCACCGCGACGATCACGGTCCCACCGTCACTCGTACGGATGGTCACAGGGCCCGATTCCAGCACACCGAGCAGCGGCTGGTGACCGGGCATGACGCCGATGTCGCCGGACGTGGTGCGCGCGACGACCAGGGTGGCCTCGCCGGACCAGACCTCTCGGTCGGCCGCGACCAGCGCGACGTGCAGCTCAGCAGCCAAGGGTGGCTCCTCGGGTCACCACCCGGCGGGTCTGCCGGGTGTTGGTTACAAGTCTAATGGGCGTGGCGGAGGGGGCAGGACGCGCCCGCCCCCTCCGACCGAGCGCGAGGCTCAGGAGACGCCCAGCTCCTTGGCGTTGGCCTTCAGGTCCTCGATGCCACCGCAGAGGAAGAACGCCTGCTCCGGGAAGTGGTCGTACTCACCGTCGATGATCGCGTTGAACGCGGCGATCGACTCGTCCAGCGGCACGTCCGACCCGTCGACGCCGGTGAACTGCTTGGCGACGTGGGTGTTCTGGGACAGGAAGCGCTCCACGCGACGGGCACGGTGGACGACGAGCTTGTCCTCCTCGCCGAGCTCGTCGATACCGAGGATCGCGATGATGTCCTGAAGGTCCTTGTACTTCTGCAGGACCGTCTTGACGCGCATCGCGGTGTTGTAGTGGTCCGCCGCGATGTACCGCGGGTCGAGGATGCGGGACGTCGAGTCCAGCGGGTCCACGGCCGGGTAGATGCCCTTCTCGGAGATCGGACGGGAGAGAACCGTCGTCGCGTCGAGGTGGGCGAAGGTGGTGGCCGGAGCCGGGTCGGTCAGGTCGTCCGCGGGGACGTAGATCGCCTGCATCGAGGTGATCGAGTGACCACGGGTCGAGGTGATGCGCTCCTGGAGGAGACCCATCTCGTCGGCCAGGTTCGGCTGGTAGCCCACCGCGGAGGGCATACGGCCGAGCAGGGTCGACACCTCGGAACCGGCCTGGGTGAAGCGGAAGATGTTGTCGATGAAGAACAGCACGTCCTGCTTCTGCACATCGCGGAAGTACTCCGCCATGGTCAGACCGGCCAGGGCCACGCGCAGACGGGTGCCCGGGGGCTCGTCCATCTGACCGAAGACCAGGGCGGTCTTGTCGATGACGCCCGAGTCGGCCATCTCCTCGATGAGGTCGTTGCCCTCACGGGTGCGCTCACCGACACCGGCGAACACGGAGACACCGTCGTGGTTGTTGGCGACGCGGTAGATCATCTCCTGGATGAGCACCGTCTTGCCGACGCCGGCACCACCGAACAGACCGATCTTTCCACCCTTGACGTACGGGGTGAGAAGGTCGATGACCTTGACGCCGGTCTCGAACATCTCGGTCTTCGACTCGAGCTCGTCGAAGTTCGGGGCCTTGCGGTGGATGCCCCAGCGCTCGCCCTCGTAGGACTCGTCGACGTTCAGCACCTCACCGAGGGTGTTGAACACCTTGCCCTTGGTGAAGTCGCCGACGGGCACCGTGATGGAGGCGCCGGTGTCGGTGACCGGGGCCTGGCGGACCAGACCGTCGGTGGGCTGCATGGAGATCGTGCGGACCAGGCCGTCACCCAGGTGCTGGGCGACCTCCAGGGTCAGCGTCTTCTTCTCACCCTCGTTGGCCGGGTCGGAGACCTCGACGTGCAGGGCGTTGTAGATGTCCGGCATGGCGTCGACGGGGAACTCCACGTCGACGACCGGGCCGATGACCCGGGCGACGCGGCCCGTGGCAACGGCCGTCTCAGAAGTCGTCGTCATTACTTGTCACTCCCCGCGGTCGCGTCGGCAAGGGCTGCGGAGCCACCGACGATCTCGCTGATTTCCTGGGTGATTTCGGCCTGGCGGGCCGCGTTGGCAAGACGGGAGAGCGTGTTGATCAGCTCGCCCGCGTTGTCGGTGGCCGACTTCATCGCGCGGCGGGTGGCGGCGTGCTTGGAAGCGGCCGACTGCAGCAGCGCGTTGTAGATCCGGCTTTCGACGTAGCGCGGCAGCAGGGCGTCGAGGACGTCCTCCGCCGACGGCTCGAAGTCGTACAGGGGAAGGATCTCGCCCTTGGGGGCGGTCTCCTTCGCGACCTCTTCGAGGCTGAGCGGCAGCATCCGGCTGTCGACCGCCGTCTGCGTCATCATCGACACGAACTCGGTGTAGACGATGTGGAGCTCGTCCACGCCGCCTTCCGCCGTCTCCTTCTCGATGGCCTCGATCAGCGGGCCCGCGACCTGCTTGGCGTCCGCGTAGGCGGGCTCGTCGGTGAAGCCCGACCACGACTCCGCGACCTTGCGCTCGCGGAAGTTGTAGTGGGCCAGACCGCGGCGGCCGACGATGTACGTGTCGACCTCCTTGCCCTCGGCCTCGAGGCGCTGCGTCAGCTTCTCCGCCGCCTTGATGGCGTTGGCGTTGAAGGCGCCGGCCAGACCGCGGTCACTGGTCAGCAGCAGCACCGCGGACCGGGTGACCGTCTCGGCCTGGGTGGTCAGCGGGTGCTTGGTGTTCGACCCGGTGCCGACCGCCGTGACCGCGCGGGTCAGTTCCTGCGCGTACGGCGTGGAGGCCGCCACCTTGCGCTGCGCCTTGACGACGCGCGAGGCGGCGATCATCTCCATCGCCTTGGTGATCTTCTTGGTCGCGGTGACGGAGCGGATGCGACGCTTGTAGACCCGGAGCTGGGCTCCCATGAGTCAGGTCCCTTCCTACGTCACTTGGCCGAGGCCGGGGCGTCCTCGCCGAGAAGCTTGCCGTCCGAGGTCTCGAACTGCTTCTTGAAGGCGGCGATGGCGTCGGCAACAGCGGTGAGGGTGTCGTCCGACATCTTGGCGCCCTCCTTGATGGAGGTCATCAGACCCTGCTCCGAGCGGTGCAGGTACTCCACCAGCTCCTTCTCGAAGCGGCGGATGTCGGCGACCGGGACGTCGTCCATCTTGCCGGTGGTGCCGGCCCACACGGAGACGACCTGGTCCTCGGTCGGCATCGGCTGGTACTGAGCCTGCTTGAGCAGCTCGACCAGGCGCTGACCGCGCTCCAGCTGCGCCTTCGACGCGGCGTCCAGGTCGGAACCGAAGGCGGCGAACGCCTCCAGCTCACGGTACTGGGCGAGGTCCAGACGCAGACGGCCGGAGACCTGTCGCATCGCCTTGTGCTGCGCGGAACCACCGACTCGGGAGACGGAGATACCGACGTTCAGCGCGGGACGCTGACCGGCGTTGAAGAGGTCCGACTCCAGGAAGCACTGGCCGTCGGTGATGGAGATGACGTTGGTCGGGATGAACGCCGAGACGTCGTTGGCCTTGGTCTCGACGATCGGCAGACCCGTCATCGAACCGGCGCCCAGGTCGTCCGAGAGCTTCGCGCAGCGCTCCAGCAGACGGGAGTGCAGGTAGAAGACGTCGCCCGGGTACGCCTCACGGCCCGGCGGACGGCGCAGCAGCAGCGACACGGCGCGGTAGGCGTCGGCCTGCTTCGACAGGTCGTCGAAGATGATCAGGACGTGCTTGCCCTCGTACATCCACTGCTGGCCGATGGCCGAGCCGGTGTACGGGGCCAGGTACTTGAAGCCGGCCGGGTCGGACGCCGGGGCGGCGACGATGGTCGTGTACTCCAGCGCGCCGTTCTCCTCCAGCGCACGGCGCACGCCGGCGATGGTGGAGCCCTTCTGGCCGATGGCGACGTAGATGCAGCGGACCTGCTTCTTCGGGTCGCCGGTGCGCCAGTTGTCGCGCTGGTTGATGATCGTGTCGACGGCCAGGGCGGTCTTGCCGGTCTGGCGGTCACCGATGATCAGCTGACGCTGACCGCGGCCGATCGGGGTCATCGCGTCGACGGCCTTGTAGCCGGTCTCCATCGGCTCGTGCACCGACTTGCGCTGCATGACCGTGGGGGCCTGCAGCTCAAGGGCACGACGACCGGTGGTCTCGATCTCGCCGAGGCCGTCGATCGGGTTGCCGAGCGGGTCGACGACGCGGCCGAGGTAGCCCTCGCCCACGGCGACCGACAGGACCTCACCGGTGCGGGTGACCGGCTGGCCCTCCTCGATGCCGCTGAACTCGCCGAGGACGATGGCACCGATCTCGCGCTCCTCGAGGTTGAGGGCGAGGCCGAGGGTGCCGTCCTCGAACTTCAGCAGTTCGTTGGCCATGGCCGAGGGAAGACCCTCGACCTTCGCGATGCCGTCGCCGGCAAGGGTGACCGTACCGACCTCCTCGCGCGAGGCCGCGTCCGGCTTGTACGACTGGACGAAGTTCTCCAGCGCGTCCCGGATCTCCTCCGGCCGGATCGTGAGCTCCGCCATCTGGGTTCCCTGCTCTCCTTGTTGGGCCCGAAGTTTCACTTTGGGGGGATGGGGACTCCCCCCTGGAAAAGGGTGAATCCTCTGCACGGCCCAACATGGGCCGTAAGTACGTACTGCGTTTTCTGTTGCCGCGTCTGCCGCGTCGCGGTCAGCCCGCCAGTCGGCGGCCGGCCTCGTCGATGCGGTCCGCGAGGGAGCCGTTGATGACCTCGTCACCGACCTGCACCCGGATCCCGCCGAGGACCGCGGGGTCCACGTCGAGGTTGAGGTGCATCTGGCGCCCGTAGAGCTTCGCCAGGGCGGCGCCGAGGCGCTGCTTCTGGCCGTCGCTCAGCGGGACCGCCGAGGTGACGACGGCGACCATGCGGTTCCGGCGCTCGGCGGCCAGCTTGGACAGGGACTCCAGTCCCGACTCCAGGCTACGTCCCCGCGGCACGGTCACAAGGCGCGTCACCAGACGCTCGGTGGTGGCCTTGGCACGGCCGCCGAGCAGGCTGCGCAGCAGCTCGCCCTTGGCGGCGGTGGTGGCCTTGCGGTCGGTCAGCGCGGCGCGCAGCTCGGTGCTGGAGGAGACGATCCGGCCGAACCGGAACAGCTCGTCCTCGACGTCGTCGAGCGTGCCGCCCCGCTGCGCGGCGGTGAGGTCGGCGGTGCTCGCCAGCTCCTCCAGCGCGTCCACCAGGTCGCGGGACTGCGACCAGCGGGAGCGCACCATGCCGGACAGCAGGTCCACGGTCTCGCCGCCGACCTGGCCACCGAGCAGGCGCTGAGCCAGCTCGGCCTTGGCCTCTCCGGCCTGCGCCGGGTCGGTGAGGACCCGACGCAGCGAGATCTCGCGGTCGAGCAGCGCGGTGACGGCGGCCAGCTCGTCGGCGAGCCGCGCCGCGTCCACGGACGTGGAGTCCGTCAGCGCGTCGAGACGCTCACGTGCGGCTGCCAGGGCCTCGCGGCTCGCTCCGTTCATCGTCCGGCCTCGGCCTTCTCCTCGAGCTCGTCGAGGAAGCGGTCGATCACACGGCTCTGGCGGGCGTGGTCCTCGAGGGACTCGCCGACGAGCTTGCCGGCCAGGTCGGTGGCGAGCTTGCCGACGTCCTGGCGCAGCGCGGACGACGCGGCCTTGCGGTCGGCCTCGATCTGGGCGTGGCCCGCGGCGACGATCTCCTCGCGCTGGCGCTGGCCCTCCGCACGCATCTCGGCGATGAGCGCGGCGCCCTGCTCCTGCGCCTCCTGGCGGAGACGCGCGGCCTCGTGGCGGGCCTCGGCGAGCTGCGCCTTGTACTGCTCGAGGACGCTCTGGGCCTCGGTCTGCGCGGCCTCGGCCTTCTCGATACCGCCCTCGATGGCCTCGCGGCGCTCTTCCAGGACCTTGTTGATGGTCGGGAGGAGCTTCTTGGCGAGGAAACCGAAGACGATGACGAAAGCGATGAGGCCGATGACAACTTCCGGCCACGGCGGAATGAGGGGGTTTTCCTTCTCACCCTCAGACGCCAGGTAAACCAGGGCGTTCACATCAGTGCCTTTCGTCAGGTTCGGTCGTCAGCGTTCGTCTTAGTAGACGAACGGCATGACCAGACCGATGAGGGCCAGCGCCTCACAGAAGGCGAAGCCGAGGATCTGGTTGGCGCGGATCAGACCGGCAGCCTCGGGCTGGCGGGCGAGGGCCTGGGTGCCGTTGCCGAAGATGATGCCGACGCCGACGCCGGGGCCGATGGCAGCGAGACCGTAACCGACGGAGCCGAGGTCACCGGTGACAGCAGCGAGGGTCTGGGACATGCCAGTTCTTCCTTCTCTTTACGGACCGGTGGGGGTTGGCCACCGGACGGCTGGGGGTACGAAAGCGGGGGTGCTCAGTGGTGCTCGGCGAGCGCGCCCTGGATGAAGGTGCAGGTCAGCAGGACGAACACATACGCCTGGACCGCCTGGATGAAGAGCTCGAACGCGGTCATGACGATGACCATCGCGAACGAGACGGCCGAGTAGGCGATGCCGATGCCGTTCAGCATGTACCAGGTGGCAATGGTGAAGAGCAGCAGCAGCGTGTGACCGGCGAACATGTTCGCGAAGAGTCGGACCGCGTGCGTGAACGGGCGGACCAGCAGGTTCGAGAAGAACTCGATCGTCATGGCCAGCGGGAGCACCGGGCCGAGCGACTTGTCGTAGCCCGTGAAGTTCTTGAAGGCGCCGACGAAGCCGTGCCGCTTGAACGTCAGCGAGACCCAGGTCACGTAGACGATCAGGGCCAGGATCGCCGGGTAGGCGATGATCGACGTCACCGGGAAGGCGGCCACGGGAACGATGGACCAGAGGTTCATCATCCAGATGAAGAAGAAGAGGGAGACGGCGAGCGGTACGTACTTCTCGCCCTCCTTCTTGCCGATCGTCTCGTAGACGATGCCGCGGCGGACGAAGTCGTAGCCGGCCTCGGCGACCATCTGGAGCTTGCCCGGGACGAGCTTCGGCCGGGCGAAGGCCGCCCAGAAGAAGCCGACCACGATGATGGAACCGAGCAGCGCGAGCAGCATCGGCTTGTTGAAGTAGAAGCCGTTGCCGTCGGCGTCGCCCCAGAGCGGCTCGAACAGGAACGAGTGCAGGCCCGGAGCCGGGAAGCCACAACCGTCGAACAGGTGGCAGTCGGTCTCGAAAGCGAGCACCTGCGTCGGGTCAGCACTCACCGCGGGCTCCTTCGTCGTGGCGCATAGGTACGGCAACCTCGTTGTGTCGGCGCGGCGTGCGGCCGCGTTTCGGCACGGGACTGGTGTTTCGGATGTGGGGGCGGCTTGGGGGCATCTCGCCTCGCGATCGAACAGGCGTCAGCTCGGATGCCCGCGCCCGCGATGCCGCAGTTGGCACCGGACGATAGCAGCATCTCTCAGACGCCTTTATCCCGGCCCTACCCCTCACGACGAGTGCCCCGATTTTCCGGGCTTGTCGCCGGTCGAGTCGGGTTCGACGTAGAGAATCTTGGACTTCATGTGCGCCCGCGTCTGTGCCGCGATCCACGTCAGGGTCGCGATGACGAGCGTGAGCGCGAAAGCCTTGGGGTTGAACAGCGTGGTGTTCTTGAACGCCGCGACGAAGATGAACAACAGCAGGATCTGCGCCGCGTAGAGCATCAGGCCCATGGCCTGGAACAGATGCGGAAGCGATTTGGCAGTGCGCTGCAGCACATAGAGGCCGATCCCCATGAAGAGGATCACGACCAGCGTCGCGACGACCGCCCCGACCGCTCCTTCACCGCCGGCCACCACACCGCTGACGACGGCCGAGACCGCGCCGACGGCCGCTGTGGGCACGGCGGCCTGGGCCAGGATCCGGACGTCATTGGACGGCATGGCGGCAACTCCGCTTTCAAAGGGGGCAGGGGTGTCGTCATGGACGAGCGTAGTCCCGGGCTGAGAGAGAACCTCATGTCCGAACGGACCGTCGCACTACGGTCCTTCGGCTCTATCCGGGGTTCTCGTGAACCGTATCACAAACTATTTGATGAGGTCTTTACCTGCCGGGTGTGCTCGCTGTCACACATGAGAGTGAACGTGCGCGTCTGTGCAGAAACCGGGGAGGCTTGTCTGGTATTAGCCCGGTTCGCTCCCCCATGATTTGGCAATGCTCTAGTCAGATTCTTACCTTCGCGTCAGCGCGAGGTGCCGGCCTTTCGCCGGTCCGAGGGGCTCGTCCGGGCGCTCAGAGCGGTCGCTCCGTTGACCGTCGGCACCCCGGCCGCGACCGGGGTGCGCGGCTCCTCCGGGACCGCCTGCGGATCGTGCCCGGCGGACGCCGGGACGGATTCCGGTTCGCGCCTGCTGCGGCGGTAGCGGGGCGGCAGGAAGTGCTCGGCCCACACGGGCGCGCGCGGCGTGAAACGCGGCAGCAGAAGCAGCACCAGCCCGATCGCGCTGAGGCCCACCACCCCGAGGACGATCCACATGGACGCCGAGTTCACCGAGTAGGCCAGCGCCCCGAACGCGATCAGCGCGGACCAGAAGTACATGATCAGCACGGACCTGCTGTGCGAGTGGCCGATCTCCAGCAGCCGGTGGTGCAGATGCCCCCGGTCCGCCGCGAACGGCGACTGGCCGCGCCAGGTGCGCCGCACGATGGCCAGGACCAGGTCGGCGGCCGGGATCGCGATGATGGTCAGCGGCAGCAGCAGCGGGATGTAGACCGGCACCGTCTGGTGCACGGCCTCCTTCTCGGACCCCGCGAACAGCTTCAGCGCGTCGGGGTCCACCTGCCCGGTGACGGAGATCGCGGCCGCGGCCAGCACCAGGCCGATCAGCATCGACCCGGAGTCGCCCATGAAGATCCGCGCCGGGTGCATGTTGTGCGGCAGGAAGCCCAGGCACATTCCCATCAGGATCGCCGCGAACAGCGTCGCCGGGGCGGCCGCCTCGATGCCGTACGACACCCAGACGCGGTAGGCGTACAGGAAGAACGCCGCCGACGCGATGCACACCATGCCCGCCGCGAGACCGTCCAGACCGTCGACGAAGTTCACCGCGTTGATGGTGATGACCACCAGGGCGACCGTCAGCAGGGTGCCCTGCCACTGGGTCAGCGCCACGTTGCCGACACCCGGGATGGGCAGCCACAGGATCGTCAGACCCTGCATGACCATCACACCCGCGGCGATCATCTGGCCGCCCAGCTTGATCAGCGCGTCGATCTCGAACTTGTCGTCCAGGACACCGATCAGCCAGATCAGCGCGGCACCGGACAGCAGCGCCCGGGGCTCGTTGGACGTCTCGAAGACCGCGCTGAGGTTCGCCAGATGGCCGGCCACCAGCAGGCCCGCGCACAGGCCGAAGAACATGGCGATACCGCCGAGCCGCGGAGTGGGCTCCCGGTGCACGTCCCGTGCCCGGATCTCCGGCATCGCCCCGGCCACGATCGCGAACTTCCGTACCGGCCCTGTCAGCAGGTACGTCACCGCGGCCGTGATGCAGAGCGTCAGCAGGTATTCACGCACGGGCTTCCCCACAGGTCTCGCTGGCCATCACAGCCCCACACCCTAGCGACGGTCGCGTACGCGACGCATATGTGTGGGGACATCCGGGTAGCGACGATGGTTGCACGTGTGGCTGTGTCCCGGTGCACGGCCCCGTACGGACACCCTGGGCGTCTGCCCCGGTTCAGCCGGGATAAGGCGGGAAGGCGCCGGCCAGCTCCCGCACCTCCTCGCGGGCCCTCCTGGCGCCGGGCTCGTCCCGCACCACCGCCGCCAGCAGCGCGGCGACCCGGGCCATCTCCCGCTCGCCCATGCCCTGCGTGGTGAGGGCGGCCGTGCCCAGACGCAGCCCCCGGGTGTCCCCGTGCGGCAGCACACAGCAGTCCACGACGACCCCGGCCGCGGCGAGCCGGCCGCGCGCGTCACGGCCGTCCACGCCCATGGGCGCCGGGTCGGCGACGATCAGATGGGTGTCGGTGCCGCCGGTGGTGACGGCGAGTCCCTCCGCGGCCAGCCCGGCCGCCAGCACCCTCGCGTTGGCCACCACCTGATGCGCGTACACCTCGAACGCCGGCGTCGCCGCCTCGCCGAACGCGACCGCCTTCGCCGCGACGGTGTTCATCTGCGCGCCGCCCTGGGTGAACGGGAACACCGCCCGGTCCACCCGCTCGGCCAGCTCCTGGCCGCACAGCAGCATCCCGCCGCGCGGCCCGCGCAGCACCTTGTGGGTCGTCGCGCACACGATGTCGGCGTACGGCACCGGACTGGGCGCCGCTCCCCCGGCCACGAGCCCCATGGGATGGGCCGCGTCGGCGATCAGGAAGGCGCCCACCTCGTCGGCGATCGCCCGGAAGTGCGCGTAGTCGAGATGGCGGGGATAGGCGATCGAACCGCACACCACGGCCTTCGGACGGTGCGCCCGGGCCAGGGCGCGGACCTGCTCGTAGTCGATCAGCCCGGTCTCGGCGTCCACGCCGTAGCCGACGAAGTCGAACCAGCGTCCGGAGAAGTTCACGGGCGAGCCGTGGGTGAGGTGCCCTCCGTGCGTCAGCCCCAGCGCCAGCACCGTGTCGCCGGGACGCAGCAGGGCCGCGTACGCGGCGAGCATCGCGGAGGAGCCCGAGTGCGACTGCACATTGGCGTGCCCGGCGCCGAACAGCGCCTTCGCCCGGTCCACGGCGATCCGCTCGGCCACGTCCACCATCTCGCAGCCGCCGTGGTAACGGGAGCCGGGATACCCCTCGGCGTACTTGTTGGCGAGCGGTGAGCCGAGCGCGGCCAGCACCGCGGGCGAGGTGAAGTTCTCGGCGGCGATCAGCTGGAGCGTCGTCGACTGGCGCTGGAGCTCCCCGTGCAGGACGTCGGCCAGCTCGGGGTCCTGGCGGCGCAGGAGGTCGGCCTCTGGGGCGGAAGTGACCGTCATGGTGGGCTCCGGGCGTGCGTCGGCGTTGACGTACGTCCAATGTAGGCCCGGCCCGCGCGGTGCGCGCGGCTGCTACATCCGTGCGGGTACGCCCGTCAGGGCCGTCACCACCGGGTCCAGGGCCTCGTGTATCTCTTCGCCGATCGAGCGGAAGAACGTCAGCGGGGCCCCGTACGGGTCGTAGACCTCGTCCGCCTCGGCCGTCGGGGCGAGGAGCCACCCGCGTAGAGCCGCGGCGGCACGGACCAGGGCACGCGCGCGGGCGACCACGCCCTCCTCCAGCGGGGGCAGGGTGGCGGGATCTATCGCCTTCACCAGCCGGGTGAACTCCTTCAGCGTGAAGGTGCGCAGCCCCGCCGAGTGGCCCATGGAGATGACCTGGGCACGGTGGTCACGGGTCGCCGTGAGGACCAGGTCGGCCATGATGACGTGCTCGTCGAGCAGTTCACGGCCGGTGAAGCCGGTGGCGTCCGCGCCGAAGTCGGCCAGCACGGTCTCGGCGTTCGCCTCCATGGGCGCGCCCTCGTGGCCCCAGGTGCCGGCGCTCTCCACTATCAGCGGGCCGCCCAGCACGCCGAGCCGCTGCGTCACGAGATGACGGGTCAGCCGCTCGGTGATCGGCGAGCGGCAGACGTTCCCGGTGCTGACGTGGAGGATGCGGAAGCTGTCCCGGGGGAAGCCGAAGGTGGTCGTCTCCTCCCCGATGCCGCCTATGCCACGCCCCGCGTCTGGGGGTGTCAATTGGCCACCTCGAGGTCGGGTACCACCTTGCGCAGCTCGTCCGGCGACAGGGCTCCCTCGCGCAGCAGGACCGGCACCGGACCGCTGACGTCGACGATCGAGGACGGCACGTTGCCCGGGGTCGGTCCGCCGTCGAGGTACACGGAGACGGAGTCGCCGAGCATCCCCTGGGCGGCGTCGCAGTCCTCCGGCGCCGGGTGGCCGGTCAGGTTCGCCGAGGAGACGGCCATCGGGCCGACCTCGGTGAGCAGCTCGATGGCGACCGGGTGCAGCGGCATGCGCACGGCGACGGTGCCACGGGTGTCGCCCAGGTCCCACTGGAGGGACGGCTGGTGCCGGGCGACCAGCGTGAGCGCGCCCGGCCAGAACGCGTCGACCAGTTCCCAGGCCATCTCGGAGAAGTCCGTGACGAGGCCGTGCAGGGTGTTCGGCGAGCCGATGAGGACGGGGGTGGGCATGTTGCGGCCCCGGCCCTTGGCGGCCAGCAGATCGGCGACGGCCTCGGAGGAGAACGCGTCGGCGCCGATGCCGTACACGGTGTCGGTGGGCAGGACCACCAGCTCGCCACGGCGGACCGCGGACGCGGCTTCACGCAGACCGGTCACGCGGTCGGTCGCGTCGTTGGTGTCGTATCGCCGGGCCATGTCTAGCGGTCCTCCTCGTGCGCGGAACTGGGGGCTGAGATCTGGCGGGCGCTCACGGCAGCGCCTTGCGGGCGGTGGCGAACCGCGGACGGTTGTTGAGGTCCGGGTGATCGGCGGCGTCCGCCCAGCCCCGCTCCTCGGTGAAGATCCAGGGCACCTGGCCGCCCTGGGTGTCGGCGTGCTCGATGACGACGACACCGCCCGGGCGCAGCAGCCGGTGCGCGGTGCGCTCGATGCCGCGGATCAGGTCCAGTCCGTCCTCGCCGGAGAACAGCGCCATCTGCGGGTCGTAGTCGCGGGCCTCGGGGGCGACGTACTCCCACTCGGTGAGCGGGATGTACGGCGGATTGGAGATGACGAGGTCGACCTGGCCGTCGAGGTCGGGGAAGGCGTCGAGCGCGTTGCCCTGACGCAGGTCGACGCGGGAGCCCTCCATGTTCTTGCGGGTCCACACCAGGGCGTCCTCGGACAGCTCCACGGCGTGCACCCGGGAGCGCGGCACCTCCTGGGCGAGGGCGAGGGCGATGGCGCCGGAGCCCGTGCACAGGTCGACGATGCTCGGCTCGACCACGTCCATGGCGCGTACGGCGTCTATGGCCCAGCCGACCACGGACTCCGTCTCGGGCCGCGGCACGAACACGCCGGGCCCGACCTGGAGCTCCAGGTACCGGAAGAAGGCGCGGCCGGTGATGTGCTGGAGCGGCTCACGCGCCTCCCGCCGGGCGACGACCTCCCAGTAGCGGGCGTCGAAGTCGGAGTCCTTCACGGAGTGGAGTTCGCCGCGCTTGACGCCGTGCACGAACGCGGCCAGCTCCTCCGCGTCGGTGCGCGGCGAGGGCACGCCGGCGTCGGCCAGCCGCTGAGTGGCCTGGGCCACCTCTGCGAGCAGCAGGTTCACGCTCGTCCTCCGTGAGTGGTACTCGTAGGTCCCGCTGTTTACGCGGCCGCGAGCTTGGCGGCCGAGTCCGCGTCGACGCACGCCTGGATCACCGCGTCGAGTTCGCCGTCCAGGACCTGGTCGAGGTTGTACGACTTGAAACCGACACGATGGTCCGAGATGCGGTTCTCCGGGAAGTTGTACGTACGGATCTTCTCGGAGCGGTCGACGGTGCGGACCTGGCTGCGGCGGGCGTCGGCGGCCTCCCTCTCCGCTTCCTCCTGCGCCGCTGCGAGCAGCCTGGAGCGCAGGATACGCAGTGCCTGCTCCTTGTTCTGCAGCTGGCTCTTCTCGTTCTGGCAGGAGGCGACGACTCCGGTGGGAATGTGCGTGATGCGCACGGCGGAGTCGGTGGTGTTGACGGACTGGCCGCCGGGACCGGAGGAGCGGTAGACGTCGATCCGCAGATCGTTGGGGTTGATCTCCACGTCCACCTCCTCGGCCTCGGGGGTCACGAGGACACCGGCCGCGGAGGTGTGGATGCGGCCCTGGGACTCGGTGGCCGGCACGCGCTGCACGCGGTGCACACCGCCCTCGTACTTCAGCCGCGCCCACACGCCCTGACCGGGCTCGGTCGCCCCCTGGCCGCCCTTGGTCTTCACCGCGACCTGGACGTCCTTGTAGCCGCCCAGCTCGGACTCGGTGGCGTCGATGATCTCGGTCTTCCAGCCGACGCGCTCGGCGTAGCGCAGGTACATGCGCAGCAGGTCGCCGGCGAACAGCGCGGACTCGTCACCGCCCGCGCCCGCCTTGATCTCCAGGATGACGTCCTTGTCGTCGGACGGGTCCCGGGGGACGAGGAGCAGGCGCAGCTTCTCCGTCAGCTCCTCGCGCTGCTTCTCCAGGTCCTTGACCTCGGCGGCGAAGTCGGGGTCGTCGGCGGAGAGCTCGCGCGCGGTGTCGATGTCGTCGCCGTGCTGCTTCCAGGAGCGGAACGTGGCGACGATCGGGGTGAGCTCGGCGTAGCGCTTGTTCAGCTTGCGCGCGTTGGCCTGGTCGGCGTGGACGGAGGGGTCCGCGAGCTTCTTCTCCAGGTCGGCGTGCTCGGTGACCAGTTCCTCGACGGCCTCGAACATCTTGGGCTCCTGTGTGGTGACGGGGGTGAAGGGCGGGCGAC
Source organism: Streptomyces sp. NPDC093094 (assembly GCF_044754345.1). Classification (NCBI taxonomy): domain Bacteria; kingdom Bacillati; phylum Actinomycetota; class Actinomycetes; order Kitasatosporales; family Streptomycetaceae; genus Streptomyces; species Streptomyces sp. NPDC093094. The sequence goes on from NZ_JBIVOX010000007.1 coordinate 79,626, forward strand.
CAAAAACGCCGGTCCCGGGCACGCCCCCGTGGGGGCATGACCGTGGACCGGCGGATGGGGGCTCGCTACTTCTTGGAGCCGGCGGCCTTGCCGAAGCGGGCCTCGAAGCGGGCCACACGGCCACCGGTGTCGAGGATCTTCTGCTTGCCCGTGTAGAACGGGTGGCACTCGGAGCAGACCTCGGCCCGGATGGTGCCGGACTCGATGGTGCTGCGGGTGGTGAACGACGCGCCGCAGGTGCAGCTGACCTGCGTCTCGACGTACTCGGGGTGGATCTCGCGCTTCAAGGTGTCTCCTAGTTTCGGGAGGGCGCCGGGTCGTCCTCGCGGGGTGCGGGGACGTGAACCGGAGCCGACGTACCAGTCTGCCAGGACTGGGGCCTACTCCCCAAACCGGGTCCTGCCGTCGGCTATTCCCCGACGACGCTCTCGGCCCGGCCGGTGGCCGTGTCCGCCGTCGCGGCCCGGGGGATCGGCCGGTCGTCCCTCAGGGCCGTCCAGACCAGGTCCGCCTTGTCCTGGTCCGGCAGGACCCGGTTCGGGTCCGCCGGGTCGTACCGGACCGGCATGGTGATCATGGTCATGCGGGACGGGCCGATGTCCTTCAGGCCGTTCGCCCACGACAGCAGGGAGTTGACCGAGCCGAGGTCGGAGTCGGTGGTGATCGCCTTGGTCGCGGTGTCCGCGAGGCTGTAGAGCTTCCTGGGGTCGGTGAGGACGTCGACCTCCTTGGCCCGGGCGACGAGGGCCTTGAGGAATGCCTGCTGGAGCTGGATGCGGCCGAGGTCGGAGCCGTCGCCGACGCCGTGACGGGTGCGGACCAGGCCGAGGGCCTGCTCACCGGTGAGCCGGTGGGTGCCGGCCTTCAGGTCGAGGTGGCTCTCGGGGTCGTCGATGTCCTGCGTGGTGGTGACCTCGACCCCGCCGAGTTCGTCGACGAGCTTCCGGAAGCCGCGGAAGTCGACCTCCAGATAGTGGTCCATGCGCAGGTCCGTGATCGACTCGACGGTCTTGACGGCGCAGGCGGCACCGCCGACGGAATAGGCCGAGTTGAACATCACGCCGCGCGCCGCTTCGTGGACGACGCCGTCGGGGCCGGTGCACTCGGGCCGGTCGACGAGGGTGTCGCGCGGGACGGAGACGACGCTCGCCCTCCTGTGGCCCTCGTGGACGTGCACGATCATCGCCGTGTCCGAGCGGGCGCTGCCGTCGTCCGCGCCGCCGCCGAGCTCCCTGTTGCCGCCGGAGCGGGTGTCCGAGCCGAGGACCAGGATGTTCTCGGAACCGTTGTCGGCCTTGACGGGGCGGTCGGTGCCGAGCGCCCGGTCGATGTCGACGCTGTGGAGGTTGCCGTTGAGCCTGAAGTACACGTAGCCGGCTCCGGCGCCGCCCAGGACGACGACACCCGCCGCGGCCCATGCCCCGATCAGGAGACCTCTGCGGCGCTTGCCCCGGGGCTCGCGGCGGCCCCCGGCCCTGCGGCGAAAGGCCGCGGAGTCGGGTGCGCCCGGTGTGCCGGGGCCCGGCGTGCGGTCGGCGGACATGTGCTCCTCGGCTCTTCGTCCGGTCGGTCGCCCCCTGAGCGGACGGACGGGCCGGGCCGGAACGACCCGTACCGTTCCATCGTCGCTCCGGCAGGCCGGACGGGGTAACCCGGAGGAAGGCCGCACGGCGTCCTGTGCGGGCCCTGTGGTGCGGGCGGACACGGAGCGCGGGCGGACACAGAGCGCCGACGGGCCGGGCGGGCGGCCCGCCGGCCGGCGGTCTCAGCCGAGGAGGTCGTACTGGTCGAAGTCCGGAGCGGCCGGGACACGGGTCTCGAAGATCTCCGACGAGGCCCTGCCGGTGCCCTTGTAGAGGTAGAGCGTGCCGTCGCGGCCGCGGGCGAGCAGGTCGGCCCTGCTGTCGCCGTTGACGTCACCGACGGCGTCGAGGAGGTCGTAGTCCTTCCAGGTGCGCACCTCCACCGGGTCGGCGAAGGCATGCGGACCGGCCTCGCCGGTGCCCTGGTGCACAGAGACACGGCCGTCTCCGTCACCGCGGGTGATCAGGTCGGCCCTGCCGTCGTCGGTGAAGTCGCCGTGGCCCAGGACGAGGTCGTACGCGTTCCAGCCGGAGCCCGACCTCACCCGGGGGGCGAAGGTGCCGTCTCCCTTGCCGGGGTAGATCCACAGCACGCCGGAGGCGTCGACCGAGAGCAAGTCCGGCAGGTCGTCGCCGGTGACGTCGCCGGGGGTGACGATCTGGGTGCGGGAGCTCCAGCCCTCGGCGATCCTCGTGGTCCGCCAGGCTCCGGCCGCCGGGACGTAGTGCGCCCAGTGGACGTCGCCGTCGCTGTGCCGGCGCCAGACGACGTCCTCGAAGCCGTCGCGGTCCAGGTCCGTCTGCACGACCAGGTCGACCGCGCCCCAGTTGCCCGCCTCGTCGCGGGGGTCGAAGGTGCTGCCCTTGGACGCCTTGAAGAAGCCCGTCCCGTCCGGGGAGCGGCGGGCGAACAGGTCGGCCCGGTGGTCGCGGCTGAAGTTGGCGTCGTCGATGCGCGGGCGGACCGTGCCGATGTACTTCCGGACCTTGGTGAACAGACGGTTGTGTCCGGCGCCGGAGACGACGCCCACGACGCGGTCGCCGACGACGAGCGGCGCGCCGGGGTCGCCCTGGGCGGTGCCGCCGGTGCACACCATGTGGTCCGCGACGAAGGCGTCGCCGTACCGCTCGGCGCACCCCGCGTCCGACCGCAGGGGCAGGGTGTCCGTCCGCAGGGCCGCGGCGGCCTTCCCGGCGGCGGAGCCGGTGGCGCGGCCCCAGCCGTAGACCTCGGCGGGGGTCCCGGGCCGGTACGCGGCGGTCTCCGTGGCCGTCGTCAGCCGGATCGGCTCGGCCCGCACCGGCGCGTCCAGGGTGAGGACGGCGATGTCGTTGTCGAAGGTGTCGGGGCTGTACGACGGGTCGTAGTACTGGCGCAGCGGCAGCGAGGCGGTGCCGCCGTGCAGGTCGGCCCGGCCGGAGGGGGCGGTCGCCCGCTCGGCGGTGCCGGTGACGACGGCGCCGAACGCGTACCAGTTGTAGCCCTTGACGCAGTGCGCGGCGGTGAGGATCTTCGTCGGCGCGACGACGGCCCCGGAGCAGAAGAAGCCCAGGTCGTCGGAGGTGGCGGGGGTGCCGCGGTCGTCGTGGTACCAGAGCTGGGCCATCCAGGGCGCGGCACCCTCGGGGGCGGTCCCGCCGGGGGCCCGGTCCTGGCTCCGGGTCCGGGCCGGGGAGGACTCGGAGGCTTCGGGGGTCTCGGGCCCGGCGGTGTCGTCACCGGCGACGGCGCCCGCGACGCGCCGCTCCAGCTCGCCGGAGGCCAGGGTGGTGTACCCGGGCGGCGTCACCGTCGGTTCGGGGACGGCGGGAGCGGCCCCCGCGACCTGTGCCAGCACGAACGCGGCCAGCGCGACGGCGACGGCGGCGGCGGTGGCGGGCAGGGCGATCCGCATCCGGCGGCTGCGCCTGCGACCCTCGGGCGTGGAGGTCTCCACTCAAGTCCCCTTAGGGGTGAAAGCGGTAAAAAAGAGGGCCGCCCCCGATGAAAGGGGCGGCCCTTTCAGAACAACAACCGTCAGTCGCCGTTGCCCGGCGCCGGGGTGGTCTTCTGGATCTGCATCAGGAACTCGACGTTCGACTTGGTCTGCTTCATCTTGTCGAGCAGCAGCTCGATCGCCTGCTGCTGGTCGAGGGCGTGCAGCACCCGGCGGAGCTTCCAGACGACGGCGAGCTCCTCGTTGCCGAGCAGGATCTCTTCCTTGCGGGTGCCGGACGCGTCCACGTCCACCGCCGGGAAGATGCGCTTGTCGGCGAGCTTGCGGTCGAGCTTGAGCTCCATGTTGCCGGTGCCCTTGAACTCCTCGAAGATCACCTCGTCCATGCGGGACCCGGTGTCCACCAGGGCGGTGGCGAGGATGGTCAGCGAGCCGCCGTCCTCGATGTTGCGGGCCGCACCGAAGAAGCGCTTCGGCGGGTACAGGGCGGTCGAGTCGACACCACCGGACAGGATGCGGCCGGAGGCCGGGGCCGCCAGGTTGTAGGCGCGGCCCAGACGGGTGATCGAGTCGAGCAGGACGACCACGTCGTGGCCCAGCTCCACCAGGCGCTTGGCGCGCTCGATGGCCAGCTCGGCGACCGTGGTGTGGTCCTCGGCCGGGCGGTCGAAGGTCGAGGAGATGACCTCGCCCTTGACCGACCGCTGCATGTCGGTGACCTCTTCCGGACGCTCGTCGACCAGGACGACCATCAGGTGGCACTCGGGGTTGTTGTGGGTGATCGCGTTGGCGATCGCCTGCATGATCATGGTCTTGCCGGTCTTCGGCGGGGCCACGATCAGACCGCGCTGGCCCTTACCGATCGGCGACACGAGGTCGATGATGCGGGTGGTCAGCACGCCCGGGTCCGTCTCCAGACGGAGGCGGTCCTGCGGGTAGAGCGGGGTCAGCTTGTTGAACTCCGGTCGGCCGCGGCCGGATTCGGGCGCCATGCCGTTCTGCGAGTCGAGGCGGACCAGCGCGTTGAACTTCTCGCGGCGCTCGCCGTCCTTCGGCTGCCGGACGGCACCGGTGACGTGGTCGCCCTTGCGCAGGCCGTTCTTGCGGACCTGGGCGAGGGAGACGTACACGTCGTTCGGGCCGGGCAGGTAGCCGGAGGTCCGGATGAAAGCGTAGTTGTCGAGGATGTCCAGGATGCCCGCGACGGGGATCAGGACATCGTCGTCGGCGATCTGCGGCTCCTGCACGTCGTCGCGGCCGCGGCGGCCACGGCGGTCGCGGTAGCGGCCGCGACGGCCACGCCGGCCGCCGTCGAAGTCGTCGTCGTCCTGCGGACCGGTGTTGCGGTCCTGACGGCCGCCGCCCTGCTGCTGGCCCTGCTGCTGGCCGCGCTGGCCCTGCTGCTGGTCGTCGCCCTTGCGGCGGTCGCGGTCGCGGTCGCGCTCACGGCCGCGCTCACGGCGGTCGCGGCGGCGGTTCTCGCCGCCGTCGGCGGAGTCACCCTTCGCGTCACCCTGCTGGGCCTGGGCCGGCGTCTCGGCCCTGGCCTCGTTCCTGGCCTCGGCGACGACGGTCTCGGGGCTGCCGGCCTCGGCGGTGGCACGGCGGCGGCGGCGCTCGACGGGAGCGTCCTCCCCGCCGCGCTCGGCCTCGCTCGCGCGGGCGGTGCCCCCACCGGGCTGGCCGGGGATCTCGATCTGCTGCTGGGCCACGGCCTTCTCGGCGGGGGCCTCGGCCTTGGCGTCCGCCTTCTTCTCGGCGGCGTCGTCACCCGTGCGGGCCTTGGAGGTGGCACGGCGCTTGGGCTTGGTCTCGGTGGCGGCCTCGGCCTTCGCGGCCGGAGCGCCGCCCTGGGCCTGCGCCTCCTTGATGACCTCGATCAGCTGGCTCTTGCGCATACGCGCGGTGCCCCTGATGCCGAGGCCGGATGCGACCTGCTGCAGCTCGGCCAGCACCATGCCTTCGAGGCCGGTACCGCGGCGCCGCCGGGAGCCGGCACCGGTGGCAGGCGCGGAGGCGTCCGTGGCGGGCGCGGCAGCGGTCTCCTCGACACGTGCGCCCATCAGATCGGTGGTGTCGCTCACGAAGGGTCCTTCCCTGGAGCGGACGTCGGCCTGTCTGGCTCGGCGACCGGTTGTGCTGTCCGGCTACGGTCCTCGTCGTGGACCGGCCGGGGCGGTAATCCGCCGGAGCGGCGGATGAGATATCTGGTGATGGCGCTACCTCGACGAGCCGTGGCACCCAGTGTCACGTGGCGTGGTCGCACCGATTCCGGAGTTTCCCCAGAGGGGGTAGCCCCACCGGCGGACCGCTCGGTGTCCGCATACGGCGTACTGCCCGCGTATGACGTACGGAACACAGTGCGGCTTGGGGGGCTCCCGGAAGAATGTCTGTCCCGGACGGGGACACGAGGCACCTCGCCATGGTGGGGTCGGGTGCAGACTTGAGGTTAACACTACCGGATCCAACAAACATTCCCCCTCTCCAAATCCGGCAATCGCGTGCCTTACTCCCCGCCGGCCGGGGCGAGCGGCAGAACGCTCGCTCCCTGCAGGTCGAGGCCGAGCCGGTTGGCGGCCCATTCCGGGCCGGCCAGGGCCTCGACCTTGTCGGCGGTGTCCGCGTCGGCCAGGGCCATCACGGTGGGCCCGGCACCGGAGATGACCGCGGGCACGCCGTCGGCGCGCAGCCGCTCCACCAGCGCTGCGCTCTCCGGCATGGCGGGGGCGCGGTACTCCTGGTGAAGGCGGTCCTCGGTGGCCGGCAGCAGCAGCTCGGGGCGCCGGGTGAGGGCCTCGACGAGCAGGGCGGCACGGCCCGCGTTGACCGCGGCGTCGACGTGCGGCACGGTGCGCGGCAGCAGGCCGCGGGCGGTTTCGGTCAGTACCGGCTTCCCGGGCACGAAAACCACCGGAACGATGGAATCGGCGGCCTCCATCCTGATCGCACGGGCGTTGCCGGATTCCATCCAGGCGACCGTGAAGCCGCCGAGCAGACACGGGGCCACGTTGTCCGGGTGGCCCTCGATCTCGGTGGCCAGCTCCAGCAGGGCCGCGTCGTCCAGCCTGGACTCGCCGCCTATGGTCACGGCCCGGGCGGCGACGATGCCCGCGCAGATGGCGGCGGAGGAGGAGCCGAGACCGCGGCCGTGCGGGATGCGGTTGGCGCACACGATCTCCAGGCCGCGCGGCTGTCCGCCGAGCGCGTCGAAGGCGGTGCGCATGGAGCGGACGAGGAGGTGCTTCTCGTCGCGGGGGAGCGTCTCGCCGCCCTCACCCGCGATATCGACGTGCAGCCCGGAGTCGGCCACCCGGACGACCACGTCGTCGTACAGACCCAGCGCGAGGCCCAGGGCGTCGAAGCCCGGGCCGAGATTGGCGCTGGTGGCGGGGACGCGCACCCTGACGGCGGCGGCGCGGAAAGCTGGACCGGCCATCGCTCGATGACTCTCCTTGAGCTGCGTGACTGTCTGAGGCGTTCGACAGACATCCGACGACGTAAGACATTCGATGACGTACGGGGAACCCCTGGGCCGCGCAGAGGGCGAGGCGCCGCGCACCACGCTCGGGCATATGCGGCAGGCGGGTTCGGTACAGCCTATCGAAGGAAGGTTCTGCCGCGACATAGGGCGCACAGGAGGCGCACGATGCGTGTCGCGAGCCCCCTGTGCACCCGGTACGGGGATTACCCCGCAGGGTGTCGGGCTGCAGGTCCCGACCGGGCCCCGGAGAGAACCAGGACCCCGGTCCGGACCGGCGTGTCAGGCCAGACCGAGGCGTTCGGCCGCGGTCGCCGCGTCGACCGGGACGGTCACCGGCTGCGGGGCGCCGGCCACGGCCCAGTCGGGGTCCTTCAGGCCGTTGCCGGTGACCGTGCAGACGATGCGCTGGCCCGGGTCGACCAGGCCCTGCTCGGCCGCCTTCAGCAGACCGGCCACCGACGCGGCGGAGGCGGGCTCCACGAAGACGCCCTCCTGCGAGGCCAACAGCCGGTAGGCGCGCAGGATCTCACGGTCCGTCACCTCGTCGATGAGGCCGCCGGACTCGTCCCGCGCGGCCAGCGCGTAGCTCCAGGAGGCCGGGTTGCCGATGCGGATGGCGGTGGCGATCGTCGACGGGTCCTTGACGACCTCGCCGCGCACGATCGGGGCGCTGCCGGACGCCTGGAAACCCCACATCCGGGGGGTCCGGGCGGCCACGCCGTCGGCGGCGTACTCCCGGTACCCCTTCCAGTACGCGGTGATGTTGCCCGCGTTGCCGACCGGCAGGACGTGGATGTCGGGGGCGTCGCCCAGCATGTCCACGATCTCGAACGCGGCCGTCTTCTGGCCCTCGATACGCACCGGGTTGACCGAATTGACCAGCGCCACGGGGTAGTTCTCGCTCAGGCTGCGGGCGAGCGTGAGGCAGTCGTCGAAGTTGCCGTCGACCTGGAGGATCTTCGCGCCGTGGACGAGGGCCTGGCCCATCTTCCCGAGCGCGATCTTGCCCTGCGGGACGAGCACGGCGGAGACCATGCCGGCGCGCACACCGTAGGCGGCGGCGCTCGCCGACGTGTTGCCGGTGGACGCGCAGATGACCGCCTTCGCGCCCTCCTCCTTGGCCTTGGAGATGGCCATGGTCATACCGCGGTCCTTGAAGGACCCCGTCGGGTTGGCGCCCTCCACCTTCAGGTGGACCTCGCAGCCCGTGCGCTCGGAGAGCACCTGCGCGGGGACGAGGGGCGTGCCGCCCTCACGGAGCGTCACGACCGGTGTGGTGTCGGACACCGGCAGCCTGTCCCGGTACTCCTCGATGATGCCGCGCCACTGGTGGGTCATTGCTGGTTACTCTCCTTCAACCCGCATGATGCTGGCGACACCGCGCACGGTGTCGAGCTTGCGCAGCGCCTCGACGGTCCCGTTGAGGGCGGCGTCGGACGCGCGGTGGGTGACGACGACGAGGGACGCCTCGCCGTCCTTGCCCTGCTGGCGCACCGTATCGATGGACACCCCGTGCTCCGCGAACACGGTCGCGACCTGGGCGAGCACGCCCGGCTTGTCGGCGACGTCCAGGCTGATGTGGTAGCGCGTGACGACCTCGCCCATGGACGAGACGGGCAGGGCGGCGTACGCCGACTCGCCGGGCCCCGTCGCCCCGCTGAGCCGGTTGCGGCAGACGGCGACGAGGTCGCCGAGCACGGCGGAGGCGGTGGGCGAGCCGCCCGCGCCGGGGCCGTAGAACATGAGCTGGCCGGAGGCGTCGGACTCGACGAAGACGGCGTTGTAGGCGCCGCGCACGGAGGCCAGCGGGTGGGTGAGCGGGATCATGGCCGGATGCACCCGCGCGGTCACCGAACCGCCGTCGGCCGCCCGCTCGCAGATGGCGAGGAGCTTGATGGTGCAGCCCATCTCCTTGGCGGAGGCGAAGTCGGCCGCCGTCACCTCGGTCATGCCCTCGCGGTAGACGTCGTCGAGGCGCACACGCGTGTGGAACGCGATGCCGGCGAGGATCGCGGCCTTCGCGGCGGCGTCGAAGCCCTCGACGTCCGCGGTCGGGTCGGCCTCGGCGTAGCCCAGGGCGGTGGCCTCGTCGAGGGCCTCCTGGTAGCCGGCGCCGGTGGAGTCCATCTTGTCGAGGATGAAGTTGGTGGTGCCGTTGACGATGCCCAGCACCCGGTTGACCTTGTCGCCGGCGAGGGACTCGCGCAGCGGGCGGATCAGCGGGATGGCGCCGGCGACGGCGGCCTCGTAGTAGAGGTCCCTGCCGTGCTCCTCGGCCGCCGCGTGCAGGGCCGCGCCGTCCTGGGCGAGCAGCGCCTTGTTGGCGGAGACGACGGACGCGCCGTGCTCGAAGGCGGTGGTGATCAGGGTGCGGGCGGGCTCGATGCCGCCGATGACCTCGATGATGACGTCGATGTCGCCGCGTTTGACGAGGGCGGTGGCGTCGGTGGTGACGAGTTCGGGGGCGATGCCCTCACGCACCTTGTCGGGCCGGCGCACGGCCACACCCGCGAGCTCGACGGGCGCGCCGATGCGGGCGGCGAGGTCGGCGGCGTGCGTCGTCATGATGCGCGCCACCTCTGAGCCGACGACTCCACAGCCCAGCAGCGCCACCTTCAGCGGACGCGTACGCATCATCCGACCTCGTTTCCTCAGACCGTCTACGGTGGGTCCAGTCTCACTCACCGGACCGGAGTTTCTGCCCCTGGTCCGGATCGTGAGACATTGATTTCATTTCTACGGGGGTGGCTGACCGGAGATCTTCCGCCCGCGCCCTGCGTGGGTCAGCCGACGTCGAGACGCAGCAGGTCCTCCTCGGTCTCCCGGCGGACGATGACGCGGGCCTCGCCGTCCCGGACCGCCACGACGGGCGGCTTCAGCAGGTGGTTGTAGTTGCTGGCCATGGACCGGCAGTACGCGCCCGTGGCGGGGACGGCGATGAGGTCGCCCGGCGCCAGGTCGGCCGGCAGGAACGCGTCGCGCACGACGATGTCACCGCTCTCGCAGTGCTTGCCGACCACGCGGGAGAGCATCGGCTCGGCGTCGGAGGTGCGCGAGACCAGGGCGACGCTGTACTCGGCGTCGTAGAGCGCGGTGCGGATGTTGTCGGACATGCCGCCGTCGACGGAGACGTAGGTGCGCAGACCGTCGAGCGGCTTGACCGTGCCGACCTCGTAGAGCGTGAACGCGGTCGGGCCGACGACGGCGCGGCCGGGCTCCACGGAGATGCGCGGCGTGCGCAGCCGGGCGGACTCGCACTCACGCGTGACGATCTCGGTGAGGGTCTTGGCGATCTCGTGCGGCTCGCGCGGGTCGTCGTCGCTGGTGTAGGCGATGCCGAGGCCGCCGCCGAGGTCGATCTCGGGCAGTTCGACGCCGTGCTCGTCGCGGATGTCCTTCAGCAGGCCGACGACGCGGTGGGCGGCCACCTCGAACCCGGACAGGTCGAAGATCTGCGACCCGATGTGGGAGTGGATGCCGATCAGTTCGAGACCGTCGAGCTTCAGGGCCCGCCGTACGGCCTCGGCGGCCTGTCCCCCGGCCAGCGGGATGCCGAACTTCTGGTCCTCGTGGGCGGTGGCGATGAACTCGTGGGTGTGGGCCTCCACGCCGACGGTGATACGGATCTGCACCCGCTGCCGCCTGCCCAGCTCCTGCGCGATGTGCGCGACGCGCACGATCTCCTGGAAGGAGTCGAGCACGATCCGCCCGACCCCGGCCTCGATCGCCCGGCGGATCTCCGCGGGCGACTTGTTGTTGCCGTGGAAGGCGATGCGGTCGGCGGGCATGCCGGCGGACAGGGCCGTGGTGAGCTCGCCGCCGGAGCACACGTCCAGGTTGAGGCCCTCCTCGTGCAGCCAGCGCACGACGGCCCGGGACAGGAACGCCTTGCCCGCGTAGAAGACGTCGGCTTCCGGCCCGAAGGCGGTGCGCCAGGAGCGCGCCCGGGCGCGGAAGTCGGTCTCGTCGAGGATGTAGGCGGGGGTGCCGAACTCCTCGGCGAGGCGGGTGACCGGGATGCCCGCGACGGTCAGGACGCCGTCTTCGTCACGGCTGACGGTCTGGGCCCACACCTTGGGGTCGAGGGCGTTGAGGTCCGTGGGCGGCGCGCTGTAGTGGCCCTCGGGAAGGACGTCGGCGTGACGGGGCCCGGCGGGGTGGGCGGAACGGCTCATCGTGGCGTGCTCTTTCAGAGATGGTCGGGTGCGTCGATGCCGAGCAGGGACAGGCCACCGGCCAGCACCGTCCCGGCGGCTTCGGCGAGGGCGAGCCGGGCGCGGTGGGCGGCCGAGGGTTTCTCCTCACCGCGGGGCAGCACGCCGGGCAGCAGGGGGAGGACGGCATCGGCGACGGTGACGAGATGCCGGGCGAGCCGGTCCGGTGCGTGGTGGGCGGCGGACGCGGCGAGTACACGGGGGTGATCGGCCAGGAGGGCTTCGAGCGGGGCCTGGTCGTCGAGGGCGCCCGGCTCGGAGGCGAAGCCGAGGGCGGCGGCGTTACGGGTGAGGGCCCGGGTGCGGGCGTGGGCGTAACGGACGCGGAAGAGAGGGTTGCTCTCGCGCTGGAGGAGATGGCCGGCGGTGATCCGGGGCCGGTCGTGCGGGGCGGGATGCAGCAGGGCCCAGCGGGCGGCGTCGGGGCCGAGCGGTGCGGGGTCCTCCGGGGCGGGCACGGGGCGGAGGTTCACCGGCTCGCGGTGGACGACCTCGGCGCGGCCTCCCTGCGAGCCGACGATCCGGGCGAGCGCGTCGGCGACGGCCTCGGCCCGCACCTCGTACGGCACCCGCAGTTCCACGGTCCGTCCGGCGAGGGCGTCGGAGTGCCCGTACCGCGGTCCTTCGCGCAGGATCCTCCGCACGAGCTCGGCAAAGGTGTGTCCGTCGAGACTGATGTTGAGGAAGCCGGGCCCGGTGATGGCCACGCCGGTGACACCGTCGGCCCGGGCGAGATGGGGCAGCAGCACCTCGGCGACCTGCCGCGGGGGCCGACCGGCCGCGCGGGCCAGCTGCAGCGCGACATTGGTGGCGTAGTCCCCGCACCCTCCGGGCCCGGGCGGTCCCACCGCCACCCGCTCCGGCACCGCCACCCTCAGCTCGCCCCCGTCCACGGCACGGCGGACCGCGTGCAGGACGGTGCGCGAGAGCTCGACGGGGGTCACGGGCACAAGCGTATGGGAGGAGGGGGGTGGGTATGCGAGCCGGTTTACGGGATGGTCCGGGATGTGGACGGGCTCCTGGAAGACGCGGGCTCCCTGCCGGAAAGCGGAGGGTCCCTATCCGTCCCCGGCCCCGAGCGCACCCCCGCAGGCGGCGGTGCGCTCCCCGCCCCCGCCCCTCTCACCGGGCTCGTCGAGTTCGTCGAGTTCGTCGCGTTCGAGCTCCGGGTCCGGGTCCGGCCCCTGCGGCTCACCGCCCTGTCCCCGGTCGATCAGCCGGCGCACGAGGCGGACCAGTTCGGCGGGCTCGAAGGGCTTGGCGAGGAAGGCGTCGACGCCGACGTCGAGGCCGGTCTCGACCTCGTACTGGGTGCAGCCGCTGACGATGGCGACGGGCAGATCGCGGGTACGCGGGTCGGCACGCAGCCGGGCGGCGGTCCGCAGCCCGTCGAGCCGGGGCATCACCACGTCGAGCGTCACGACGTCGGGCCTCACCTCATGGACGACATCCAGACACTCGGCACCATCGGCCGCGGTCACGACCTCGAGACCCTCCAGCTCGAGATTGACCCTGATCAGCTGCCGGATGACCTTGTTGTCGTCCACAACAAGCACCCGGCCCGACGCGCCTGGCACAACTCGAGAGTAGGTCCGGACCGGCCACCCCGTCCGGCTTTTCCCCACTTCCACCCCCTGCGGGGTACACGACACCCCCTCCGCCCCCACGGCAAAACCCGTTCATGAACACCCCGAGGGAGCTGGTAGTGTTCTACCCGTCGCCGCGAGCAACCCGCTCCGCAGCCGACACGCCCCCGTAGCTCAGGGGATAGAGCAACGGCCTCCGGAGCCGTGTGCGCAGGTTCGAATCCTGCCGGGGGCACTCGCCAGTCAGACAGCAAGAATCATGCTCTGACCAGTGCGGATGCCGACATGAGAGAGCGGGAGTCAGTCTCACTGACTCCCGCTCTCTCTCGTTGTCTCTCAGCATTCGCGACACACCTCCGACACACTCGGTCGCCGTCGTCACGCTTGGTTGGCCATCTCCCCTTTCTGTTGCACGCGGGCGATCCCCCGTCAGCATGCTGCCCACCTCGCGCGTCAAGTGGCTCACGAGCATCCGACGTCCTACCGTCGTCTAAGGACGCGTCACGCTGCATCGCAGAGGTGATCACAATGAAACTGTTCATCAGTTGGTCAAACCCTCATGCGCAAGCTGTAGCGGAAACCCTGCGGGACTGGCTTAAAGACGTAATCCACGCACTAGAACCCTTCGTCTCATCCTTGGATGTAGCCAAGGGAGAGCGCGGCCTAGCCGTAATAGCTCGCGAACTCGAAGGGTCGAGCCATGGAATTATTTGCGTAAATCGAGCCAACCAGAGTGCGCCGTGGTTGAACTTTGAGGCCGGAGCGATATCCAAGCAGGTGGATAAATCTCGGGTATTTCCAGTTCTCATTGACCTCCCTGGATCAGACCTGAAAGGACCACTGCGCGGCTTCCAGTACACCGAGCTTTTCTCCGAAGCCGACATGTTGAGGTTGATTGAGTCAATTTGGGAAACATGCCCGGACTCAAATATCGACCTTACTCAACTACAGAGGAACTTTTCTCGACTATGGCCGGAACTCCTCGAATCCTTGAAAGAGATCAGACAGACACCCTCGATAGAGTCTGAACCAGGACAAGAGGCGAGGTCGGACGCGGATAAGCTTGATGAACTCCTAGGGCTGGCACGACAGAACCAACGGCGCATCGAAAGCCTCGAATCAGGCATACTGCTAGGTCAGTCTACCCGGCGCCGACAACGCGAAAAATCAGCCGTCGACGCATTGACGACGAATCCAGATATCGACGATATACTTCGAACGATACGCGAAATAAAGCATCGCCTCACAGAGGAATGCGGTGAGCCGATAGAGCTGGACACGAAGCAGCAAGGCCGCATAGTGGCTTTGATACCTAGCGGCGTGAGAGTGGGCACTGAGACTGCGCGAGTTTTGAGCGAACTTGCGCGAAGTAACGGTCTTAAACTCCAGTTCCACCGCACACAAATAAAGAGCACAGACGCCCAGAGGGAGCCTTGATTCGACTCGACGAAAATCCTCAAAGTTCTTCGCACTCCTAATGAAAGTCGCCGGAGTCCCCTTCAGTTTCAAGCATTTCCGTGATCTTCCTATTCGCCATCTCCTCATGACCGTCCACGCACCCGTGATAGCGACGGTGAATCACTTCCGGCGAATTTCCGACCCGTCGGGCAACCTCAGCGATGGGCACTCCCGCGTTCAACCATCGCGTGATGCACGCGTGCCGTAGGTCGTACGGCCGACCTGCCAAAGGGGAATCGATTCGTTCCGGCGGGAGGGCGTACTCCCGTGCTTCCTCCCACACCCGCCAGTAGGTGGATGAGCCGACCACTCCCCCGCGCTCGTTGCCGAACACGCGCCCTTCCTTAGCGGTCCCGAACTCCTTCAGGTGGGCCCGGAGGATGGCGCCCAGTACAGGCGGAATGGGGACCGGCCGGTCTGTGGACGCCTCGCGCGCCTTCAGGCCCCGGCGGTCGTGGCGCTCCCCGGAGTCGGTCCACTGCTTGCCGGAGACGGGGCGTGTTTCCCGCAGCGTCAGCGTGCCCCAGCCCTTCTCTGGCAGGTGGCAGTCCGACAGACGTAGCCCGACCGCCTCAGCGGGCCGGAGCCCCGCGTAGTACAGGACCGCATAGAAGGCGACCAGGCGCCGCCCGCGGCAGCGATCCCACGAGCCGACGTAGGAGACGGATGTAAGCAATTGCCGGGCCTGTACGGCGTTCACCAGGACGCGCGGGTCCACCACGTCATTGGAGCCGACGCGCTTCCGGCGGGTCCGCTGAAGTGGGTTCTCGGGGAGCTCCCCGGTGGCCACAGCGTGTTCGAGCGCGGCGTTCAGGGCCCGGCGGCGCCGCTTGTACGTGTCGCCCGCGGCCGGGGTGCCGTCCAGCTTGTAGCTGACTCGGTACAGCACTTCCTCGATCACCTCGGCATCGGCAAGGTCGGCCAAGGGCCGGTCGGTCGTTGTGACCCAGTCGTACGCGGCCTTGAGTTCGGCCGGCGGGTCCTCCCCCTCGTTCGCGGGGACGACCCCCCAGCGGAAGGCCAATCGCAGGAATTCATCCTCGGGGGCGCTGTCCCCGCGCTTGACCATGGCGAGTGTCACGGCCGCGAGACCATCCGCCATGCCCTCACGGGTCTTGGCCGCAGCCGTACGCCACCGCCCGGCCATGTACTTCTGGCAGAACTCGAACCACCGCAACGGCGGTTCGGCGTCCACTGCTTCGGCAGCTTCGGTGGCCGCGCGCACCTCGGATTCAGGCAGTCCGGATTCGATCTCGAACGCTTCACCACGCCGGTTCATGGCCTGCCACAGCTCAGAGCGTCGGCTCTCCGCGAGGGCGGACGTGGTGAACGTGTCGCCGTACACCCGCCCGGCCACCACCCACCGGAGGCGCCACGGGCGGGACTTACGGCCGGTCTTGGACACCTTCCACAGCTTGACGTCGAAGGAGTAGCCCGGCCGGGCGGACCCGCGCGGGCGCCCGGCCGGGGTGTCGTGCTCGGTGCTCACGCAGCGTCCTCCCGCTCCGCGAGCCAGCGCTCGTACTCAGACCGCCGGATCCGCACGTCGCCGTTCGGGAGTTTGATCGAGCGGGGACCCTTCCCGAGCTGGCGCCACCGGTAGAAGGTCGACGGGGCGACCTTCAGATCAGCGATGACCTCCTTGACTGTCATCTTCTCGTCCCGCGTACGGGCGCTCATTCCGCCATCCCTTCGGCTTCGTCCGCACCGGACAGGCCGGACAGCTCCAATTCCGACTGTCCGGGGTATTCATGCAGTTCAGAGGGGGTAACCGGACAGTCGGACAGTGCGGACACCTCGTGGGCACCCTGTGTCCGGGTCTCGGTGTCCGGGTAGTACCGGCCGCCGGGATCTTTGGTGAGCTGTCCGGCGTCGGCCATGCGGTTGCAGGTGCGGCGGATGGTGTCGAGGTCGACCTGCGGCAGCTCGCCCGCCATGTCCTTGGGCTTGGCCCCGGGGTGAGCTCGGACGTAGCGCAGGATCGTGGCGCGTGTGTCGCTGACGGTGTGGTCGGTAACCGGGCCGTCCAACAGGTGCCAGGCTCCGGAGGCGGGCTGGAAGCTGAGGGCGTACTCGGCTTCGTCCACGTCGCGGCCGGTGACGTGCAGGATGCCGTCCGCCTGCCCGCGGGCCCGCTTCAGCACGAGCGTGGCGTCAGCCGCTCCGGCGATGCCGTTGGTGCCAGAGACCTCGGTGAGGAAGTCCTCGGACCCTGCCTTGCGGACGTGGTGAACCAGGACGACGGCCACGCCGTAGTGGTCCGCGAGTCGCTTGGCGTAACCAACGGCGACATAGTCCGCGTCGTACGCGGACACGCCGGCCGGGGCCTGTCCGCGCATCTTGGCGAACACGTCGATGACGACCATGCGCGCGTCGGGGTTGCGCTCCAGCCACTGGGCGATGGCCTCAGTGCCGCCCTGGGGGAAGGGTGGGCATTCGGTGACCAGGGTCAGGCCGGCGGGGGCTGGCTGGCCTCCGAGGAGCTTGCCCATGCGGGTCTGGAGACGGCGCGGGGTGTCTTCCAGGGCGAGGTAGAGCACCGGCCCGCCCTGGACGGGTACGGAGTCGAACGCCTTGGCTCCGGCTGCGACCGACAGGCCAAGTCCGAGGGAGAGCCAGGACTTGCCGACCTTGGGCGGTCCGGCGAGCACGCTGACGCCTTCGGCGAGGATGCCGGGCACGGCCCATTTCGGCTCGGGGAAGTGTGCGGCCATGAGCTGATCGGCCGTCCATGCGGTCCGCGGGCGCTCCCGCTTCGGCGGCGCCGCGGGGGCCGTGTCGGGGTCGCTGGGCACGGAGTACAGGTGCAGGGGCGGGATGGGGCTGGTGCTCATGCCGCGACCGTCCTCGGGCGCCGTGCTCCGGCCCGCAGGCCGGAGGCGATGGTGCGCCGTGCCTCGTGCTCGCCCTGGCCGACCTGAAGCGCGGCCGTCAGCAGCCAGCCGGTGACGTCGGCTTGGCCCAGCTCGCCGCCGGCGACGAGCTGTCCGAGGGCGACGGCGGCGATGTAGAGGCTGTTGTTGTGCTCGTGTGGGCCGGAGCTGGTGACCCGCTCCACCTCCCCGTTGATCGCGGAGCGCAGGAAGGCGGTGCGCCGTCCGTGGCCCGTGAGGGCGACCGTGATGGGTGTCTGCGGGGGCAGCGGGGCCGGGCGCAGGAGTTCGGCGAGCCATTCCGGCAGGGGTGCCACGGGGGCGTTGCAGGTGACCTCGTACGGGTGTCCGTCGAAGGTGCTGCCCGCGCCGACGACGAGACCGCCCCAGGCGCGGGTGTCGACCTTCCAGCCCAGTCCGCGGGCGCTGTCCCCGGCGGTGTTGCGCAGGGGCTCGCCCTGGGGGCCGGTGAAGTACAGGTGGGTGCCGCCGCTCCAGGTGCGCACGGTGTAGGTGTCGGCGGGGAAGGGCTGGTCGTGGCGCTCGCAGAGGACGGCGAGCACGTCGGCGCCGTCGGTGACGCCGTGCTCGGCCCAAACGGCCGGCGGTTTGTCGCCGGGGTGCTTGGGCTTGTCCAGGTCGATGACGACCAGGCCGGAGGGGCCGGTGGCAATGCCGACGTTGAAGGCGGCGGCGGTCCACGCACGGGTGATGCGGTCCGGGTCGGTGGTGGCGCGGGTCTCCCAGTCGGAGACGGCCGGACGCTTGTCGCCGGGGATGAGCGGGAAGACGCGCCAGTCACGCGACGCTGCGTCAAGCGCGGCGGTGAGCTGGGCAGAGCCGTCCGAGTGCGGCATGCTGGGGGTTCTCCTGTTCTGTCTACGGATGGGCAGGGAGAACCGCGGCGGCGGGCGACCTTGCTGGGGAGTCCCGCCGCCGCGGCGTTGCTAGTGGTTCTTGGCCCAGTGGGCGTATTCCTGGCGGACGTAGCCGCGCGGGTCGGCGGCGGTCGCCGGGTGGTCCGGCCAGTACGGGGCGCCGTGGTAGTCGCCCTCGCCGTCCCGGTCGTACTCGATGAGCCGTCGGGCCGCTTCGGTGGCCACCTCGGCCGCGTCGCCGGTGGCGCCGTCCTCGTCTTCGCGCAGCGCGATGCGGTCCAGCAACGCGGCCTTGCGAAGCCAGTACTCCCGGTGCAGGTCCACGCCGAACGGCTTGTCGGCGGCCGTCTGAGCGGTCCATCCGATCTCACGGACCATGCTCGGGGAGAACGCGTACGCCTCTTCCGGCGTCGGCCACGGGTCCGGCTCGGAGCGGTGGTCGGCCGTGACGTACAGCCGGGCGCGCTTGCCGTCGCGAGCGGGGTACTTACGTGCCGGGCTGATGTCGAACGCGGCGGCCAGGGCGCGGCTGACGCGGTCGGTGTCGGCCGGGTCGCAGAGGACGCGAATCTCGAACATGGGTCAGTACTCCTTGCTGGTGCTGATGGACGGGAGTTCAGGCAGCCCGGCGGCTTCCACGGCCTTGAAGTCGAAGCCGGGCAGGGCGGCCCGGCTGATGAGCGCTTGAGCGAGCTGTTCGGCGTAGGCGGCGCCGGTGCGGGCCACCTCGATCTGTGCTCCGGCGCGCAGGGTCTCGACACGCTCGATGTGGGCGTGTTCCTCGCGGCGCGCGGTGTCCTGCCGCTCGGAGGCGATGTGCTCGCGGCGGTCGGTGCGCCAGTACCGCGCGGCGAGCCCGTAGGCGACGGCGGTGGCCAGCGTCCACAGCAGCAGGGGCAGAGACAGCCCGTCGGCGTATCCGGCAACTCCGGCGAGGGCGAGCCCGCCGGAGGCAGCGAACGCGGTTCCGGCGATGACGCTGTCTCCGGCGCGGCCGATGCTCGCGCACACGCCGGCCGCTGCGGCTCCAAGGGACAGCGCGGTCATGAGGACGGCGTTACCGACGGAGTGTTCGGCGCCGTTGGCGTTCCAGATGCGGGCCAGGATCAGCACGGTGGACGTGGCCAGGGCGGGGGCGGCCTTGGGCGCGATGATGGCGAGCCAGTGCCGGGCGATGATCTGTTCGTTCATGGCCAGGCTCCTCACAGTTGCTGGATGGCGTCGATGACAGCGGCAGCGAGTTGGTTGATGGGTCCGGCGGCGCCGGTGGAGGCGAGGAAGAAGCCGAACCCGGCGGCGGTGAACGTGGCGCCGTAGCCGAGGGACTTGGAGCGCAGCAGGAAGAACAAGACGAGTCCGAACAGGGCCACGAGCGAGACGGTGACGGCCACGTGCGGAACCTCCTTCGAGTGGTGTGGGCGGGTGGTCAGTGGATGCCTTCGCGGTAGATCCGCTGGGCGCGGTTGAACAGCCAGCGCCCGGCGCGTATGCGCTTGCCGGTGGCCTTGCAGCGGCGGCAGCTCTTGCCGCGCTTGGGCCGTCCCTTGCGGTCGGTGGTCGTGGCGAAGCCGAAGCCGTTGCACTTGCGGCAGGTTCCGAACGGGCTGGCCGCACACAAAGCGCTGTAACCGAAAGTGACGAACATCAGGCAGGGGATAGCAAGGGCGATGAGGGTCATGAGGGGCCCTTCCGGGCGGCTTCCGGGGTTTCCGCAGGTGGGGTGCTATGCACTAGATCGCAGCTCAGGTGCAATGTGGGGTGCTAGCGGGGGTGCTACCGGTAGCAGGGCGACGTGCTACCGGTAGCACCGGCCAGGGCTAGGCGGCACCCCGCCTTTCGTCACGCTCCGCGATTGCCTTCGTGAGGTCGGCGCGGGCGATGCCGCGGCGGGTAGTGCGGGTTCCGTCGTCGGTGGTGCCGGCCACGTCGCGGGTTTTGATGCCATGCGGCTTGAGCGCGGATGTGACGTTCTCGCCCTTCCAGCCGCCGTAGACCTCAGGGCGCAGCTCCGCCAGCCGGGCGGCGATCCGCTCGTTCCACACCCGCTCCTCCGACGGCGGCACGACCGCGGCGACGTCGGCGAGCAGGTCGTACGACGGGCCGGTCACGGCCTGCGGGTCCTCTCCGAGCGCGTGTCCCGACAGGGTGCCCTCGGACTTGCGCAGGGCGTAGGCGCGCTGAGCGATGGTGTGGGTGGCGTTGTCGTCCAGGTAGGCGGTGCGCACCACGACCGGCAGCGCGGTCGCGCCGGCGAGGTAGCCGTTTCCGGCATCGATCTCGGGGCGGAAGGAAGTGGCGCGTACACCATTCTTGTACGCCGATGTCCCGAGGATCATGTCGTTCTCGACCTGTCCGGCGACCTTGAGAGCGAAGCGGATGGACACGTTGCCGCTGATCCCGGTCGGGAGTGATTCCTTGTCCGGGCGCTGCGTGGCCAGGATGAGGACCACCCCCAGGGCGCGGCCGAGCTTGATAATGAACTCGGCGTCATCCCCTGCCTGTTTGCCGTACTTGGGGTGGGCGAACAGGTTCTGGCATTCGTCGAACACGCCCACGAGCGGCCACAGCTTGAGTGAGCGCTTGTCGGCGATCTGCCGGGTGATGCGCTTGTCCGGGCAGAGGTCCCGCGGCAGCTTCTTGATCGCGGCCGCGCGGCGCATGACTTCTTCGCGCAGTAGCTTCAGGGAGTCGGCCGCGTACTTGATCGAGTCGTCGTCGATACCGGAGACAAACCGGTAGCTGACGGGTTCGAGGGAGTCCAGGTCGCCGGTGCCCTTGTTCTCGTGCAGCCAGAGTTCCACGGACGGATCCATGGCGGCGCCGCAGGCCAGCACACGCACGGAGGCGGTCTTGCCCTGGCCGGGCAGTGAGCCGATCAGGATGTTGTGCTGGATCATCGGCACGGACTGTGCCCGGCCGCGCGGGTCGATGCCGAACGGGATGCGCTTGAAGATGTCGTGTTTGCGTGCCGTGGTGAGCGGCCACTTGACCAGGCCGGTCTTGGACAGGTCCCGGTCGCCCACCCACAGGATGAGGCGCCCCTCGTGTTCGCTGGGGTCGGCGTCGGGCCACACGCACCCCAGAGGGCGGCGCAGGCCGGAGGCGAGCCGGGCGCGCCGATCGGCCACGTCCACCACCGTCACGCCCAACGGCAGGTCGATGTCCGCGCGCCAGCCAGGACCCTCGCGGGTGATCGGGGCGACGAACTTGATGCCGTCCTGACCCTTGGCGACCGCGGAGGTGATCTGGCCGATGCCGATGGACGCCATGGCCTTGACCACGATGTCGCTGGTCAGCTTCTGCGCCTCGGTCTTGATGACCGCGCGGGTGGCCAACGGCGCATCCGCCGGCGCGCCGAGCCAGCCGAGCGTCAGCACGGTGGCCGTGGCAGCGATTACCTGCGTGCGCGGTTCGGCGCCGTAGACCAGGAACAGGGTCATGGCCAGGGCGAACAGGGCGGCGAGGATGGTGACGAGCATCCGCAGCCGCACCCTGCGGTCACGCTGGCGGGACAGCTTGAGGTACAGCTCGGAGTTCTCGCGGCGGGCCTCGGCCTGACGCAGCGGCTCGCCCTCCGCGTCGACCGCCCACCGGCCGATGCGGGTCAGGGTGTTGGCCAGGCCGCGCGGGGAGCGCCAGATGAGCTTGGGAACGTAGAGGAACGGCACGCGGACCGCGTGGAAGGCGATGGTGTGCCAGACGTGCCCGGCCAGCCACCGCATCGCGTCGGCGAACTCCGGGCCCGACTTCGCCCACGCCGGGAGGACGTCCAGCCGCTTGGAGTTGCGGATGCGGTCGATCAGACCGGGGCCCGACTGAGTCGGCGCCGCGCGATCGACCAGAGCCGGGCCGGAGTCGTCCGACTCCCCCGTCTCCGGGTCGGCCGACCCGGTCGTCTTCGCGTCGGCCGACCGGTCGGGCCCGGAGTCGGGCGACGCGTCGGGTGTACGGTCGGGCGACTCGGTACGCGCCGACCGTGCCTTGTCCAGGTCGACCACGTCGCCCGCCGGATCGGCGGCCATCTCGGCTTCCAGCCGGTTGAAAAGTTCGTTGTCGTCGTCGGGGTGTTTCACTGAGGGTTCCTTCTCTCAGGAGGGACGGCGGGGCCCGGCCGCTGCTTTGGTCGATTGAGACCGGGCCCCGTACGGGTCAGGCGACGCGCTGTTCCTCGGGGTAGGCACAGGGACCGCACACCCCGAGCGAGGTCGGGATGCAGTAGCTGTAGGTGATCTGGCACCGCGGGCAGGTGCGGCGGGCGAGCATCGCCAGGGCGAGCGCGCCCCACTTGCGCGATGTCATCGGCCGCACCGGCTTCGCGCGGTCGACGCGGTAGAGGTAGGCGACCTGCACCCCGGCCTTGCGGCCGCGGCGGCTGCGCATCACCTGCGCGGCGACCGGCTGTCCGCCAGGCCGCAGCCCGGCCGCGCGCAGTTGGCGGCGGGTGGCGTAGCCATTCGGGGCGAAGCGCCACGGGTAGGTGGGAATCGCGAATCGGGCGCCGGACGGGTCGAAGCACTTGCCGTAGGTGGACATCAGGCAGCCACCCCCACGACCGGAGCATCGGTCCGGGCTCCGGCGCGGCCGGCGCGCCGCCCGGTGACCGTGGCGAACAGTCGTCCCAACCCGGCACGGCGTGCACCGGCACGGGCCTGCTTGGCCGCGTACATCGCCTCATCCGCCCGCCGCAGCAGCCCGGACAGGTCATCGCCGGGGAAGTCCGCAGCGCGCACCCAGCCGATAGAGACCGTGGTGTGTACGGCCGGGTCCTGGCCGTCGACTGGGCGGGCGAGCACGCCTTGCAGCACGGCGAGCATGTCGGCGGCGGTGCCGTGGTCGTCGATCAGGACGGCGGCGAACTCATCGCCCCCGAGCCGCCCGGCCACTCCGGACCGGCCCACGTGGTGGGCGAGCCGGTCCGCGGTCGCCTTCAGCAACGCGTCCCCGGCCGCATGCCCAAAGGTGTCGTTGATCTGTTTGAAGCGGTCGACGTCGGCCAGCACCACGACCGCTCGCCGGTCCCGCAGCAGAGCCGTGGCGCGACGGGTGAACGCCTCGCGCGTCCGCAGCCCGGTCAGTGGGTCACGGCGGGCGACGTTCAGGCGCCGCCGTAGCCACAGCGTGTGCGCCGTCCAGCCGGAGGCGACCGGCGCCGCCGCAGCCAGCATGGTCAACACGGTGTTCATGCCGCCGCCTCCTCGGTCCCCTCGTCGCCGTCGACGGAGTGCAGGCGGCGACCTTCGGCCCGCTCGTTCAGCAACAGGTCCCGCAGCACGCGTGAGTTAGCAGCCGAGCAGTGCAGCGTGGTCCGGATGGCTTCCGCGTTGATCGCGTCATCGGCCCAGTCGGCCGTGACCTGGCGAGCCTCGGCGAGCAGTTCCCCCGGGGTCCGCGGTGCCTTGGCAGCCTTGGCCTTGCCCTTGCTGCTGGCCGCGCGCTTGCGCGGCGCCTTGGGCGCCTCCGGCTTCGGCTCCTCCCTCTGCGGCGGCATGGGCGGGATGCCCTCGCTCACCGGGGCCAGCTCGCCCAGCTTCAGCAGCACGCGTTCCGGGCGCGGGGTCTTCGACCGCCACCGCCGACCGAACCGCTCGCGTAAGACTGCACGGGCCAACTGCCGCTCCCGCTCCCGCTTCAGCGCCTCGGAATAGGAAGTGATCTCCCACAGCGTCATCCGCCGCCACAGGGCGAACGTCGACAGCGGGGCGAGCATCCAGCGGGAGAAACGCACCTTCTCCATCCGCCGGCCGGTCACGGCGCCGATCCGTACGGCGTAGACGTGGGCACCGATCTCGGAGAACACCACCCACAGCAGCGGCATCGTGCCGTGCGCGACCTTGGCCCACAGCGTGTGCCCGGCGGCGACGTTCAACCCGCACGTGATCAGCGTCAGCGCCCAGGGCACGAAGCGCACCCATGTCAGCGCCATGTCCATCCGGATCAGCAGCAGGTTGGCCACGGTAAAGACCGGAATGGCCACGTCGATCCCGACCGGCAGCATCCACGGCTCGCCGAAGCCCCACCGGGCGGCAGCGGAGGAGACCGCGTCGAACGAGGCGATCAGCCCCAGGGCACCGACCCCGGCCGCGGCGAGCGCGCCCAGTCCGGCAAGGCCCATCTCCGGCTTCGTCAGCGGCGGAACCGCCAGCCGTGCCGTCTCGGTTGCGGTCGTCATGCCGCCGCTCCCTTCCGGGAGGACCGGCGGCGCCGGGCGGGGCGCGCCAGCGGGACGACGTTGAACAGCTCCGGGGCGTGCGCCTCGATCACCTCGGCGGCGATGCGGGCCACGTCGTCCGGCAGGCTGCTGAACTCGGGGTCGGCGAGGATGTCGCGCGCCGCGTCCAAACGGGCCGCGCGCTCCATCTCGCTCTCGCCCTCCACCCCGAGCCACAGTTCAACCGGGGTGCCAAGGGCCAGCTCCACGAAGTCCTCAGCGGATACGGCCTGTTGACGGCCGACGTACGTGTGCATGGTGCTCTCCTGAGTCGAAGGAGCAGGGAGAACCGCAGCGCCGGGCGACCTTGCTGGGGAGTCCCAGCGCCGCGGAGATTTCAGATTGACCTATGTCAATCTGACTGTCAAGAGAGTCAGGCGGGGCGCAGAGATTGACCTAGGTCCAGCTACTCTCGAACCCATGGAGCAGAGTCCAGAAGCGCCCAAGCAGACGCCCACGGCAAAAGAGATCGCCGCGGATCTTCGCGAGAAGATCACGGGTCCGAACCGTGAGTACGATCCGGGAGACCGGCTCCCTGCGGCTCGCAAGCTCGCCAAAGACCTTGGCGTGCAGCTCATGACCGTGCAGAGCGCCTACGGCCAGCTCCGCGACGAGGGGCTGGTTCTCACCCAGCAGGGTCGCGGGACGTTCGTCCGAGACCCGTCGGTGCCGCTCGGTACCGAGCCGGGCAGTAGTCCCGCGTTCACTGCACTGGCAGCAGAATTCAGCTCGATTCATGACGCTCTTCGTCTGCTCGGTGAGCGGCTGGACCGCCTTGAACAGCTTGTCGGCGACGAGGCTCCACCCTCGCCGTAAGTTCGTCCGCTCGCCGTAGCAGTCGTTCGACCGTGGCTCGCGCCTTGCTCAGTCTCGCTTCAATCAAGGCAAGTTCCGTGGGAGTCATGCCTCCCAACTCGCCGCTCCGCTCATTGATCCCTGACATGCCAAGGAGCATGCGGCCGGAAACGAAAGAGGACCCGGACAGACTGTCCGGGTCCTCTTTCCTTGCAGGTCAGGAAGGTTGACGTCTCGTCACCGAGTGGCTTCCTCCACGGCGTCGAGCACTGTGACCCACGGGAGTTCACGCCCCGCCGGCGCTTCCCTTGGTTCGTACAGCGGCCAGACGTCCGAGCCGTAAACGACGTGCACTCCCCCGGCCCGAAGGACGTCGACGTGGCCCTGCCACGCGGGGTGGCGAGCGTGCGCCGCGTTCACCCGGGGAAAGACGACAACCGGCAGACCGAGGGTGCCGATGGCCTCGCCGACCTGTGTCAGCGCCTGGTTGTCCATGAGGCCGGTCGCAAGCTTGGCAACCGTGTTGGCCGACGCGGGGGCGACCACGTAGCAGTCAACCGGCGGATGCGGTCGGTCCTCTCCGGGGAGACGCGGTTCATCACGCACAGGCAGGCCGGTGAGCTTCTCCAGCCGCTCAACCTCGCCGATCATCCGCAGCCACTTACCTGCGGTCGGCGTGAGGGTGACGGCCACCTGCCATCCTCGGTCCATCGCGGGCTCGACAAGACCGGTGCGCAGAGCCTCAACGCCTCCGGCTGCCGACCCGACCACACCCAGCACCCCGCGCTTGCCTGAACTCACTGCACCGCCCTGCACCGCTGAGCCATCACGAACACCTCGGACGAACGCGAACCGCCGGTCACGGGAGACTGCTTGATCAGGTCCCTCAGCGTCTCGCGCACCCTTGGATTGTTGCGTACGAGCTGCGGCGATGTCCGCTCAGCTGTACGTAGCTCCGCGAACGCTTCATCCCCCTGCCCAGCGAGGGACAGGGCACGGGCGAAGTCGATACCGTGCGAGACGCTGCGCTCCTGCGGCATGTGGTCGACGTTGATCCGGCCGTGTTCCACCACGTACGAGACGTTGTCGAGGTCCAGCTCAATGGACAGGCGATGGAGCAGTACGTTCGTCGGCCCGAACCCGGTCTGCCAGTAGTTCCCATCCGCCCCAAGGTCATCCGCGAGTTCTTCGGCGCGGTCCAGTAGCGCCGTTGCGGTGGGTCGGTCCTGATGCCGTGCCGCCGCGACGGCGGCGCGCAGGTGGATCATGCCCAGAAGGCTGAGCGCCGCCGGGTCGCTGTCGGTCACCTGAGCCGACAGCCACGTAGCTGCCGTGTTGCCTAGCTCCAGCGCATCGTCATAGCGCCCGTTGGCGAGCAAGGCATGCGTGCCAGATCGCGCAGCCGACGCCAACACGAGCGGGTCGTCCGACTCGTCAGCGGCTCGCATCGCGCGCTCGGCAGCAAGCCATGAGAGGTCCGACTCGCCGATCTTCGCAAGAGTCGTAGCCGCAAGGTGGTGCGTGCGGGCTGATACTCCCCAGCAGTCGCCATGGTCATCGCCGCGGCGCGCCGCTCGGTCCTCCAGTTCCTGTGCGGTCTGAAGAAGCGCCGGCAAGGCTGCGATCACGCTGCCGAGCCGTCCACCCTGATAGTCGTTCCATGCCTGCTCGACACGCACGGCCACAAGGGCAGGTGTCGGAAGCTGAGTCTCAGCCTCGGGGCCGAAGAGCAGACGCGAGAGCCGACGCGGGCTCATGAGGGCATCACGTACAGCGGGGACATCGTCCTGTTGCCGCTCGTCTTCCATGAGCATGGTCTGACCGAGCAGATCCCCGAGAGGCACGCGCAGGGTGCGCGACAGCTCCGCGAGCATGTCGATACGGGGCGGCTTCCGACGTCCCGTCTCAATCTTCGCGAGCCAGTCAGTGCTACGACCGACCAGACCGGCCAGCACCTCTTGCGTGTAGCCGCGGCGCTTCCGGTAGAACGCGATGCGCTCGCCGATGCTGAGGTGATCTCCAAGACCACGCATGTGGTGTTGCCTCCCGCTGCTGAGTAGGGGCGTCTTTCACGGTACCGACGCGGCGGGGAAGAGGTAAGTGATCTCAGCCCTTACCGCCGATGGCCAACGTGCGGCACTGAGCAGGAGCGGACCCGGACGGATTGTCCGGGTCTGATGAAACCGCGCTGGGAGGTGTCCGCACTGTCCGGCTGTCCGGCTAGGGCTCTCACCTGCACAAACAGCCCGGACAGCTCAAGGTGCCGCTGTCCGGGCTGTCCGGTCACAGACGGCTGCAACACGCAGGGGGGTGTTGCAGCCCGTCGGCAAAGCCGACCTTTCAATGGGCGTAGGAGCCGGAGGCGACTTCCGATCTGCTCTGGCTCACGAGGGGTACACAGCAGGGTTCGGAACTTTCCCTACTTGATCAAGGCCCGCGCACGGCGCGGGCGCGCGCCGCCTCTGCAGCGCGGCCTGCCTCCTGTCTTCGCCCCGGCTGGCCGCGCCAGGCGGCGCGTTATGTGCTGCGGGCAAAGCGAAGAAGTCGCCCCCTGGCCAAAGACATGCCTCCGGCGGGGGTGCTCGGGCTCCGAGATGGCAAGGGGCCCGGTATGCAAGTGCTGGCCGTGAGTGGCCGGTGCCGAGGGGCTCCCATCCCGTCTGCCGTCGCCCCAGGCAGAGCCGAGCGGGCGTGGGTCGACGGCAGACGGGATGGGACCGGGGAGGAACTGTGGCTGCGGTGAATAGCGAGATTCAAGACACGCAGTCTTCGTTCGACCATTGCTGTTTCTGCGCTTCTACCTCGGCGATGCGTGCCTTAACGGCCGGAGCTTCGCTTAGCTCCTGCGGGAGCTCGGTCGTCGAGGTGATTCGAGCTTTCACAACTTGCCCCAGCGTCCAACCATTAGCATTACTCAAGTCCGCCTCAGACAAGTCAGCTTCCCTCAGGTCAGCTCCTGACAGGTCCGCCTCTGTCAAGTCCGTACGGGACAGATTCGACTTGACAAGGTTCGCTCTGGAGAAGTCTGCATCGGTAAAGTCGGCGCCACGCAAGTTAGCACGCGTCAACTTAGCATCCGAAAAGTCTGCCTTCTTCAAATCTGGCCTGCGATCTAGGGAAGGGGGGTATTGCAAATCGACACACCGCAGGTATGCAGCCTGCAAGTTGGGAACGAAATAGCCGTCGCGGTCACTGTTCCGCATTGCTAGAACTGAAAGCGCAGCAGTAGCGTCACGGCGGACACTATCGTCGTCGCCTGGGGGGCGAATCCGTATATAGGATGCCAGTAGATTAGCAATGCTGGGTTGGTCGCGAGGAGAATCTTCCATGATCCGCTGGAGGGCGTAAACGCCACCCATGCGGACTTCCATCGTGTCGTGGCCGAGGTTTTCGACAGCCGCAGTGTACCGATCCGTGATCATTCCTTCCGCGCTGGTTTCCGCCTGCTCTTTTACCGGCTCGACCGAGATGCGGGCGCCTGCCACTGCTCCGATGCATCCCACAAGAGCAGCGATAAGCACGATAGAAATATCGACCAAGCGCGATTTGATCGATGGTTTCTCATACATGCATGTTTGACTCATGCCAAGCATTTAGCTACGCTCTATTGCTTCCCGCAAGTTAGTGTCGCCCATTCGGGTACTGCGAGGAGCCCCGTATTGAACGGACGTGTGCGGACCTTGCAGCAGGCGAGAGGCACACCATCCCAAGGCGGCATCCCCACCCAAGCTGCTTCGGGATGATGGAGTTCGCGCACAATGGGTCGTCGCACTTGCGTCACATAGTAAGACCCGGTGAGCTTTCTCCACCTTCCTCCATTTCTCGCTGAAGTTCCGAAACGGCCATAACAAGTGCTTGAAGCACATTCTCTGGGTTCCGTTGAATCTCGGGGAATCGCCCCACGGCATGCAATTCTACCTGCGTTAGATTGCGCACGATCACGACCGACTCACCCCCCTGAGTAAACTTAATCACAAGAATGGATCCGACTCTGACGCAGGCGCGGGGAACAGCCTCTAGCGCCGACAGGAGATCATTAACGGCTGCCGCCTCTTTCGAGTCGACCTCCGCTTGCCTCAGCTCAAGCTGCGCCAACTCCAGGGCGCGCTCCGCCTTTTTTAGTCGATCCAGTATCTCGCCACCAGCAAATTGTGCGGTTGCTCGCGATCTGCGCCATATGGAACCTCTTTCGATTTCCGCATCGCCCCCCTCTTCGTACCCGAGCACCCTGACGAGATTATTAAGGTTTTCCAGTAGCCAGTCGTCATACCCTTCCTCTCCGTCTATAAATACATCGATCGTAATTTCACCCTCCGCGTATGACTGATATCTTTCATCCAGCTCATTCGCGTATATGGCATGCATTTCGGGTGTTGAATGTGCGAACGTCAGGAAACCGTCATGCCGGAGAGGCATGACCTCATGTGATTCGTACGGATCCACTGCGCGACTCGCCGCCTGCTGGTACGTATCAAGTTGGTCCAGCCTTCGCCAACGGAGATCTTCCACGGGCGCATAAAGTGCACTCAAGGATTCGCTTATGGCATCCTGCAGTTCTTTTATTACTGCGGACGGAAGCCTTCCAGTCTTAGCCGAGAGAATTGCTTCCAACTCGGAGACGGCGGTGCGTAGTCTCTGGATTCGGTCAATAAGAATATCCATAGTGACTATCCTAACGAAAAGTCATATTGATCACGACTTGTGCCGCGACTACACCACCCGCCTACCGTCGGCTCCGAATCCCGCCCGGAGCAAGGTGCCGACATCACAGCCATGAGCACCAAGCCCAGACACGCTCACGAACCAGTGTCGGGGCTGACGAGCAAGTCACCGTAATAAGAGGCCGACTGGCTGTGACCCGTTTCAGTTTCCTTCTTATTCAGCCTCGTTCAAGGTCGCCCATACGAGACCAGGAGTGGGTCTGCAGCACGCCTGTAAGGTGAGTGAGGCAGCTCTCTGGAAGGCGGCAGAGGACACCGGCCTGGAGCGGGAGCACGGCCAGCGCGCTCTGCGCCGGGCCCCACGTGAGTGTCTAACTGCGTGACAACGCCGACGCACAGTGGCGTACGAGCGCGGACGATCAGCGCAGACGAGAAGTAGCGGAAGCCAATGCAGCGCCCCCGCCCAAGTTGCTTCGGGACTAAGCAGTCCCTACCCCAGGCGCCCAGCGCCTCCAGCCCACACGGGAGAGCGGCCGGCGCAGTGCCCGACCGCGGCCAGTTGAGGGCTCCTGCGACACAGCTCCGACACACTGTGTGTTCCCGTACCGCAACGGACTGGCTCCTGCGCAGGTCAGAAGGGGTGCATGGCTCGATCGGCGCAATCACTCCGGAGCCGTGTGCGCAGGTTCGAATCCTGCCGGGGGCACCCAGTATGAGGTGCCCAAAGACCCCGCCATCAGCGCTTTAGCTGAGGACGGGGTCTTCGCGTATGTGCAGCCACATGCAGCGCTGAGCGGCCCCAGGACGGGGTCCGTGGACTGTTCGTGGACAGGATCTTGCGGCGTCTGCCCCGGTCAGCCCTGGCGTTTCCGCGGCGACCGTCAGCCGGCGTCCGGCCACTCCTCGGGGGGCGGAGACGGATCGGGCTCACTCTGCCGCTCCACCTGCCGGGCGTTCTCCCCTCGCAGGGTGGTCAACCACGGCCACAGATCCGGCAGAGGCTGTGCCGGGCAACCGAGACGGTGCTCGATACGACACCGCTGGAACTGATCCGGCGGACACACCCCGTAGACCGTCACCCGTCCGTCGGACAGCTCGATCCACCGGTACTCCGCCGGCACCGTGTGGGCGAGCGGATTCATGTCTGGCTCCAACAGCACCCAGTCCTGCTCAAGCGTCGCCACCCGATCCTGCAACAGCCCGCAGTACGGGCAGCGGGACTTCCCACTGCCCAGACGCCGCGGCTTCTCCTCCAGAACCCCCATACGGTGAGGGTCGCCAGCCCGTCCGTCCAGGCGTAGAGCGCAAACCGGACGGGACCTCTGGGGCAGCCGTCCGTCAGCGGGACGGAACACGGCGCGGCAGGTGCAGCCGGCAACCACCGACCGACCTCACGCGGCCGAGACACGACGAAGCCCCCAACCCAGCGGGCTTCCGCAGTCGGCAGCCCGAGGCCGGACAGGCCAGTCGCTGTACGCACACGCCGACAACGACGGGCCGACCGTCGACCGGCATGTCAGCCACCGTCCGGCGATGACACCCATGCACCTTCGCTGTCGGTGTTCCGCACGCCGGACACGGCACCGTCACGTCCTGCGTGCGGGCCGTGCCCACCGCGGGCCAGAGCCACTCGTGTTTTGACAGTCCCGAGCCGGGGCGGTTGACTCCGCGGCTTTAAGCAGCCTCTTCGGCACGAGCCTCGAAGATCTCCAGCTCAAAGTCGCTTCATCGACCATGCGGCGAAGTGCCCGACCCGGGAACCTTGGGACAGTGGGTCGGTCTGGTTTCAAGCAGCAGTGTGATCAACACTCAGCCGATCGTCCGTCCCATGTGCTACCTCTGGCGCCATGAGCTTCGATGCGACTGGCAGGGTTCGCCCTGGAGACCTCCCGGCGATGGCCTTCACCATCCTCTCGGAGAGATTTTTCGATGACCAGGGGAGCCCAGTTGCTTTCCGGCTCCGTGACAAACGGAACACTCAGGACGACCCTTTCGACGAGTACGTCACAGAGCTGCTGCGGCAAGAGATGCCGGAGGAGGTCATTGTTCTCCGGGCGGACAAGCCCCTGGTGTCTCCGGATGCCGTGATCGCTCGGCCGGAGGAGTACGAACTCCTGAAGACCGGCGGGGTGGATTACGACCCCTGTGCGATTTTCGGCCTCGAGGTCAAAAAAGTTGATCTCGGAAAGAACGGAAAACCTGCCCGCTCCACGGGATTGGACTACAACAGCACCCCACCGTGCGCAACCATCCGCGTGTACGCCGAGGACGGCAGCGAGATTCGAATCCCCGGATTCTATCTCTTCGTCGCACTCGAAGAAAACAAGGAGAGTGGCACGGTACGCGTGCATTCCATGGTACTGGCGGCCGGTGCTGTCCTGAATGAGGATGTCGACCTGTACGACAGCATCACAGGCACCCGAACGAAGGAGATCGGGCTCGGCACCTACGGTGACGGAGCGAACCGCCTGCGTCCCATGCTGCTGTTCTCCAACCCGCTCGGCTGGGACTGGACACTCGGCGCCGCAACGCTGATCAGCGAGCGGACCGACCTCTCGGGCGAGCAGCCTCTCGTCCATGTGCGCGACATGGCCCGCACCGTCTCACCCGGGGTGTTCGAGATCTTCCACTGTTACCGACTCGCCAAGCTGTCCCCTCCTGAGGAAGACACTGCGTTGGACCCCTTCCCTCAGCCGTCGAATCGCAAGGAAGAGACAGCTCAGCGAGGCCGATTCGAGATCGACCTGCGGACGCTCACCCTCGGTTAGAGCGTACGCCAAGGACAACGGCAGCTTCAGCGACCGCTTCTCCGGCTGCCACCGTCAGCGCGTCCACGGTTGACGAATCACCGGGAAGCGTGTGCAACGCGAGGACAGAGCCTCTGACCACCGACTCGATATCCGCATAGCCGACCTTGACGCCCGCCTCCTGACACTCGCGCAGTGCAGCAATGGCACGGTCTCGTACCGCCTCGACGGTGGCCGTCTCAGGAATGGCATGACCCGTGGGCCGGCACACTACGATCGAGTCCAAGTTGGAGGGATCAGAGGCACTGGATTTTACGGTGCTGGTACTCATCTCCGCCTTGACCGGCTGGACTGCGGTGATCACCAGCCCTGCGGCCTCCAGCGCCTTCACCAACTCGACCCAGCCAGTAATACGCGCTTGGTGAAAGGTGAAGGCCAGGAGGCCGTTCGGCTTGAGCAATCGAGAGCACTCTTTCCAAACGGCAGCGATGGCACGGCCGAACTCCGCAGGATCAGCGGATTGGACTTCCTCCGTGTGGCGGGTCGTGGCGGACTGCACCGGATAGTCGGCGAAAGGTTGGATCCGGCGAAGCCAGGCATGAAAGAAGTCGGCGAGTTCACTGTAGTGGACATTGTCCATGAACGGGGGGTCGGTGATGACCAGGTCGACTGACGCATCCGGGAGATCGAACGAGGCAGAGGAGCCGCAGCGGACGTACGCACTGACTCGCCCATGCTCGAAGTCTTCAACGTCACCCATCGCCAGAGAAAGGGGCTGCGACAGCCCGAAAACACGCTCCGGACTTTCACTCACCGGCACGAGGTCATGCGGGTTTTGCTTGTATTCCCATGCGCGGACGATGCGTGACTGATAGAGCGTAGAGAAAGCCCCGGAGGAAGAAGGTGTGCCCCACGGATGCGCTTCAAGTGGTGTCCGCTCCGGCTTCAGAACATGGTTGGAGAACATATGCCGGACAGCTCCGGTTCCTTCACCCTTGAAGGAACAGAAAAGGTTGTTGAACTCCAGCACACCAGAGAAAAGTGCAGCCAGCGCCTCGCGTTCTGCACCTCGGTCGAGATCACGGATTGCAGCGCCGAGCAACCCCAGGCTGTAGAGCTGCCGAGCATTGAAAAACTGCCGCCACTCACGATAGTTCCAGCGGATTGCCTGCCGGGTGTTATGTCCGTCGTCTAGCGCACCGAAGGGTAGCGCAAGCTCAGAGCTTCGCTCTTCCAGAAGCCTATCGGCTTCCGCGTAGAGGGCCAGGTCGAATTCATCGATCGGTTCGTACTGCCGTGTTCTGTCAGCATCGAGTACTTGCTTTGCGTACATCTGGAACCGCGGAGGCTGATCCCCGAGGGCATCGATGACTTTTGTCGTATGCCCCCGGGAGCAGGTCATGTTCGCGCGGTTGACCGGCCCGGTCAGGCTCGACGTACGACCGCAGGAGTGGCAGGTCAGGTGATCGTCTTTCACCACATCGACGATCACGACCGCATGGCAGTGCGGGCACGTCGCCCTACCGGTCGGGTGCTTCTTGGGGTAGGCGTGCTGTGCAAACACATATCGACTGAACAGTTCAACCGGCGGCGCGTCCGGGGAACATTGTGGGCAATCAGCGAGACCGACCCAGAAATAATAGAGGACAGGTCGGCCGTGCTTGTCCCGGTGCAGATGGTCGATCTCGTGGCGGACCTGGGTCTCAACCTGTTTGAACGCACGGTCCAGGTGTGCACGGTCCCACGGAGCCAACGCCTGCCGCTGCACCAGAGTGGCGACAGGATTGATGTCTCCACCGACCACCTTTGCGCCCAGCTTGGCCGCCTCGGCCAGCGTGGTCCCCGAGCCCGCGAACGGGTCGCAGACGACAAGACCATCGAGCCGCAATGCATTGCTGTAGCACTCGATCGCGTCCTGTTCGTCTTCCGCCACCGCGGCGGCCAGGATGCCGCGGAAAACGGAGCCGAGCCGCTGCGCCCACCACTTGTGGGTGTGCGTGGCCGGGCGGTGGACTTCCTTGCGCCAAGACTCCCGCTCGGCAGCAGCCGACACGACTCCGGCAGGAAAACCGGTCTCCAGCGCCGTCGTCGCCGGGACCGCACTTCGGATGATCAGCGTCGGGCCGTCTTCCGCAGCGCTGAACATGCTCTCCTGCTCGAAGATCGTCACTTGCACCTCCAGGTTCATCCAAGTATCTCCGGTCACCGCCACCACGTGGCCGACGCACCACACCACACTGCTGACGGGGCCCGAGGCCGAACCCTTCTCAAGTGACAAAGGTCGACCAGGACCACGGCATGGAGCTGAGTCCTGACGATCCACTCCCGGCTTACCTGCAGATCGCCGCCACCCTCCGCGAAGACATCGCAACCGGAAAGCTCGGCCCCGGAGGCCGGCTCCCGTCCGGCCAGGAGCCGGCGAAGGAGTTCGGCACGGCATTGATGACAGCCCAGCACGCCCTGCGCGTCCTCCGCGATGAAGGGCTCGTGATCTCTCGGCAAGGCAGTGGGGTGTTCGTTCACACCCCCGCACAATCCAGGCAGGAAGCAATGAGACCTCACGCCTCAGAGGCTTCCGTCGCAGCCCGGCTCGAATCCGTCCAGCTTGAGCCGAGCAAGATGAACGAGCGGCTGGCATCCATCGAGCAGCAGCTCAGAGATGGCCGTGGCACTGCGGAAGAACAGCGTGCAGACGCCGTCCACGACCGCCTGCAGGGCGCAGCAACCAAGGGTGCGGGCATGGTCGTCCGTTCCCGGGGCGAGGGGCCGGTGGTCGGATCCGGTCCGATGAGGGCGCGTAGTAGCCTTTTGCGGCTGGTCGCGCGCCTCGGGGTTCTCCGCAGGTAGAAGCACCGGAGGGCCGTCAGGAGAGCTGAGTGCGAATAGGCAGGAGTGCTGCGCGCCGCAAGGCGGGCGGTGACCGGATCGTCGTTCTGGACGGGCTGCGGCTGATCGCGGCGCTGATGGTCGTCTCGTACCACTATGTGGCCTTCGGCGAGGGCTGGGAGGGTTCGCAGGCGAAGCTCTTCCCGGTGGTGTTCCGCCCCTCCGCCTACGGGTGGCTGGGGGTGGAGCTGTTCTTCATGATCAGCGGCTTCGTGATCTGCATGAGCTGCTGGGGGCGCAGCCTTCCCGACTTCTTCACCTCTCGGGTGATCCGTCTGTTCCCGGCCTACTGGGTCGGAGTCCTCGCCACGACCGCCGTGGTCACCCTGGTGCCCGGCGGCGTCGACCCGCTCGCCTGGCGGGACGTGCTGGTCAATCTGACCATGCTCCAGTGGCCGATGGGGGTCGGGCACGTCGACGGGGTGTACTGGACGCTCTGGGCCGAACTGCGCTTCTATCTGCTGTTCGCCCTGGTGGTGTGGCGCGGGCTCACCTACCGGCGGGTCGTCGCCTTCTGCCTGGTGTGGGCCACCGTCGCGCTCCTGGCCGACGGGTACGACATCCGTCCGCTCGACCAGCTGGCGGTCGTGCCGCACTGCTGGTTCTTCATCGCCGGACTGGCCTTCTACCTGATGTACCGCTTCGGTCCGAACCTGCTGCTGTGGGGCATCGTCGCCTTCTCGTACGTCATGGGGCAGTACACCGTGATGGAGACCTGGTCGCGGACGCTGGAGCGCGTCGGGCACCGCATCCCCGGCTGGGGTGTGACCGTGCTGATCACCGTCTTCTTCGTGGTGATGGCGGGTGTCTCGCTCGGATGGTTCCGGCGGATCGACTGGCGGTGGCTGCCTGCGGCCGGTGCGCTGACGTACCCGCTGTACCTGCTCCACGAGTCCATCGGCTGGGAGGTCTTCCACCGTTTCCAGCACTCGGTGAACCGCTGGGTGCTCCTCGGCGGCACGGTCGTGGGCATGCTGGTGCTGGCGCATCTGGTGCACCGTGTGGTGGAACGGCCGGTCTCGCGGCGGCTCAGGGCCGGCCTGCGGGCGGCGTTCGCGCAGATCGGTTCCGATCGTTCCGCCGTGCCCGAGTCCTCCGTCGTTCCCGGTCGTTCCGCCGTGCCCGAGTCCTCCGTCGTTCCCGGTCGTTCCGCCGTGCCCGAGCCGTCCGCGGTGTCCGTCACCGCCCCGTACGGTGACGCGCCGTACGGTGACGGCGGGCAGGGCGGTCCGAAGCCGTTCGTGCCCGGTGCTCGGGCCGCGGAGGCGCAGGGGTTCGACCCCGCCGAGGGGCCGTTCGGCCGCTGAGCCCCGCCTCCGGTCCCGTCCGGCCGGGCCGGGCGTCAGAGCCGTGTCCAGGTGCGGCGGTCCCTCGCCATCGCGTGCAGGGCCTCGATGTCGGCCGGTTTGAGCACGCCGCCCTGACGGGCGAGGCCGCCGAGGCCGGTGTCCTCCAGGATGCGGACCTCGCGCGGCGGCGCGGTGACGGTGAGCCGTCCGGCGGGGCCCGCCAGGGCGAGGACCGGGCGGACCTCGGCGGTCAGGGCGTAGGAGGCCCGGTCGGCGGCGGCGCGGACCCGGCGCAGCAGCGGGGCAGCCTCCCCCCGGCCGACGGTGACCATCGGGTCGGCGATCAGCACCCGCAGTCTGCGCGCGTACACGGCGTGGACGGCGAGAAGGCCGCCGGGTCCGACGACCAGGTGGTGGATGCGGTCGCCTCCGGGCAGCGGGACGGAGTGCAGGCAGTGCCAGCCGGCGCCGTCGAGCCGGTCCAGCGCCTCGCCCACGGCCTGCTCGGCCAGCAGCGCCCGCCGTCTGGGGTCGGTGCGCAGCCGGTGGACCGGGCCGGGATCGCGGTCCAGGGCGATCCGGAGGGCCTCGCCGGGACGGTTGGGCGCGAGGTCGTCGTCCGGGTGCAGGGCGAGCCGGGCGAGTTCGGCGGGGGTCGGCGGCGCGGGCGGGCCGACCGTGACGGGGCCGGTGAGGAAGGGGCGCAGCGCCTTGAGGACGTCGGCTCTGCGGTTCTCGTCGAGCAGGTTGACGCGGCTGCCCTCCCTGTCGTACCAGGCGATGTTCCGGCCGTCGGAGAGGCGGACGTAGAGCCGCTCACGGCCGTGCCGCCAGGTCGGTACGACGCGCGGTCCGTTCATGCACCATCACCCCACGTCCATGGGAACAGGCGGGGTGCTGCCGGGGCAAGAAGCCGGTTACCTTGGAGAGCAGTTGGGCAGGTCCCGGGGCTGGGGAGGCGCCGTTGCGTACCCGCAGGAAGCAACCCGACGTACCCGCTCCGGAGCGCCCGTGGGACGAGGTCGTGCCCGGTCTGTGGATGGGCGGGCACGAGTTCCGGGGCCGTACGGGGCAGGTGGAGACCGTGGTGGTGCGGGACGAGTTCGACCTCGTGCAGACGCTGCTGCGGCTGCCGGGGTACGGGCCGGACACCGGGGTCGATCATCAGGTGTGGCCCATTCCGGACGGGCCGCTGGACGGAACGCAGCTCGCGGGCGTGATCCGGCTGGCGGAGGCGGCGGGGGACGCGCTGGACGCGGGGCGCCGGGTGCTGGTGCGGTGTTTCCACGGCTACAACCGTTCCGGTCTGGTGGTCGCGCACGCGCTGGTGCGCCGGGGTCACTCCGTCGAGGACGCGATCCGTCTGATCCGTACCCGCCGCTCGCCGTGGGCCCTGCACAACGAGCTGTTCGAGGAGTATCTGCGAGCGGGCCTGCCGACCGCGCGGCTGCTGGAGGAACTGGCGGAGTAGCCGCGGCCGGGCACGGGGACCGGGCACGGGGACCGGGCACGGGGACCGGGACCGGAGACCGTGCCCGGAGACCGGGACCGGAGACCGGGCACGGGGACCGGGACCGGAGACCGGGCACGGGGACCGGGACCGGAGACCGTGCCCGGAGACCGGGACCGGAGACCGGGACCGGAGACCGGGACCGGAGACCGTGCCCGGAGACCGGGCCCGGCGGCCCGCCCGGCCGGTGTCCTTCACCCGCCGTATTCACGGGCGGGGGACGGCCCGGGGTCCGCGTCGCCGTGCCCGAGTGCGGGGTGGCCGGTTTCGCGTTAATAAGGTGTACGGGGCCACGCCCGTCCCCGAGTCGCAGGAGTTCCGTGCCGCCCCTTCGCCGCCCTTCGCGGGCT
Source organism: Streptomyces sp. NPDC093094 (assembly GCF_044754345.1). Lineage (NCBI taxonomy): Bacteria > Bacillati > Actinomycetota > Actinomycetes > Kitasatosporales > Streptomycetaceae > Streptomyces > Streptomyces sp. NPDC093094. Next base: position 118,082 of record NZ_JBIVOX010000007.1, read on the forward strand.
CTTCTCGCCGCCGCGGCCGCCGGGCTGCTCGCGGCGGCGGTCACCGGCTGCGGCGACGCGGGCGGGCTGCGCGGTGCCGGGGCGACGCCGACCGCGGTCGGACCGGCCCGGCTGTGGCCCGAGCTGGCGCCCGCCTCCTCCCCCGCCTTCGACTTCGACGAGGCGGAGACGAAGGTGGTCGAGGGTGTACGGGTGACGGGCGGCATCCGCGGGGTCGACCCCGTGGCGATCGTCCGGGCCGAGATCGACGCCGACCCGAAGGAGTACGCCGGTGCCGGGGCCGAGTACCGCGAGACCGCGCGGCGGATGGCGGACTGCGCGCAGGGTGCGGGCAAGGGGCGCTGTCCGGTGCTGCGGCCGTACTACCGGGATCTGACGGGCGACGGGCGCGACGAGCTGGCGCTGGGCTTCCGGCAGCTGCCCGGCACCCTGACCGCCGTACGCGTGTACACCGTGCAGGGGAGCCGGCTGGTGCAGGTCATGCAGCACGAGGACGCCCTGAGCCGGGTGGAGCTGGCCGGGCACTCGGTGATCGTCCGCTCTCCCTCGGAGGTCGCCGGGTACGAGTACCGGTTGCAGTGGACGTGGGACCCCGACCAGAAGGCGATGCTGCTGACCCAGGACGAGATGCTGCGCACCGGCGGGCTTACGGCCGCCCCGGTGCCCACGCCGAGGCCGAAGCGGTCGGCGGCCCCGTGGCCGTCGCTGTCGCCCTCCCTGGCGCCGTCGCCCTCGGCGGGCCTCCGATGAGGTTCGCCCCGCCCGGCACGCTCGCCGTGAAGACGGCCGTGTTCATCACGGTGATGTGCTGCGCGCTGGCCGCGCTGCTCGGTGTGCTGGTGCATGTGTCGGTGACGAACCAGACCGTCGGCCAGGCCCGGGAACTGGCGCTGGACCGGCTGGCGCAGGCCACGGACGCCTTCGAGGCCGGGGACACCCCGATGCCGGGTGCGGGCGTGGATCCCGGGGACCTGCCCGCGCGGCTGCGGGCGCTGGCGGCGGGCGGCGAGCGCGGCACGATGGTCGCCCGGCATCTGGGCCGGCCGACGATGTGGGCGGCGGGCCCGGCCGACGGCGGCCGGGTGCTCGCGGTGCGGGTGGACTACTCGCAGCAGGCCCGCACCATCGACGGCCTGGACCGGGCGATCCTCGGCTCCTCGGCGCTCGCCATCGGGGCGACGCTGCTGGTCGGCGCGCTCGCCGTGCAGCGGGTCACCCGCCGGCTGCACGCCACCGCGCGGGTCGCCCGGCGGATCAGCGCCGGTGACCTGGACGCCCGGGTGAACGACCCGCGGTCCCTGGATCCGAGGCGCCCGCAGGACGAGGTGGCAGCGGTGGCGGCCGCGCTGGACTCGATGGCGGGGTCCCTGCAGAGCAAGCTGACGGCGGAGCAGCGGTTCACCGCGGACGTGGCGCACGAGCTGCGCACCCCGCTGACCGGGCTGCACGCGGCGGCCGAGCTGCTGCCGCCGGGCCGGCCGACGGAGCTGGTGCGGGACCGGGTGGCGGCGCTGCGGACGCTGACGGAGGACCTGCTGGAGATCTCGCGGCTGGACACCGGACGGGAGCGGCTGGATCTGACGACGGTGGAGCTGGGGGTACTGGCCCGGCGGGTGGTGCGGGCCGCGGGTGACTCCACGGAGGTACGGGTCGTACGGGATGTGCTGGTGGAGACGGACCGACGGCGGCTGGAGCGGGTGCTGGGGAACCTGGTGGTCAACGCGCACCGGCACGGGCGGGGGCCGGTGGTGCTGACGGTGGACGGGCTCGTGGTGACCGTACGGGACCACGGGGACGGCTATCCCGGGTATCTGGTGGCCCATGGCCCGCAGCGGTTCCGCACGGAGGGCGGCTCCAAGGGGCACGGGCTGGGGCTGACCATCGCGGTGGGGCAGGCGGAGGTGCTGGGGGCGCGGCTGTCGTTCACCAACGCGGCGGACGGCGGGGCCGTCGCGACGCTGACGCTGGGACAGAAACCGGGACAGGGCCACGGACACGGACCGGGGCAGGCACCGGGACGGGGACACGGACCGGGCCCGGAACAGGACGGCTGAGCACGGACCGAGGCAGGGGCGGGGGCAGGGGTAGAGGCAGCGGCACGAGCCGGGACACGGGCCCGGCCAGGGCAGGCACCGGGCCCGGGACACGGGCCCGGCCAGGGCAGGGCAGGCACCGGGACGAGGGCACCAACCGGGCCCGGAACAGGACGGCTGAGCACGGACCGGGGCAGAGGCAGAGGCGCGAGCCGAGACACGGACACAGCGGGACAGGGACAGGGCCCGAGGCAGGGACACGGCCCGGGACAGGGACAGGGACACGGACCGGGGCAGAAACCGGAGCACGAGCCGGGACACGGACCGGGGCAGGGACACAGCGGGGCAAGGACACAGCACGGGGCAGGAACCGGAGCACGAGCCGGGGCAGGAACCGGAGCACGAGCCGGGACAGAAACCGGAGCACGAGCCGGGACAGGAACCGGAGCACGAGCCGGGACAGGAACCGGGACGCGGGCCAGGCCAGGAACACAGCCAGGCCCGGGACACGAGCCCGGCCAGGAACACGGCCAGGCCAGGAACACAGGCCCGGCCAGGGGCACGGCCAGGGCGGCCGAGAGCCGGATGGCCCAGTCCGGCGGGCGGGTGTCCGGTACCCCTCCTAACGTGGCGATAAGTCAGATTCGGCCCGTCTCACGGAGGTACGCATGTCCCTGTGCTCCCGCCTCGTCATATCCCTGACCGCCGCGGCCCTCGCCGCGGGGGCCGCGGCAGCGCCCGCCCTGGCGAGCGAACCGGGCCACCGCGGCAGCCAGAACCCGCGCCTGTACAAGGGCGTGGTGACCGCGAACACGCTGCTGCTGCGCGCCGCGCCCACCCGCGGCAGCCAGGTCATCCGGACGGTCCGCCGGGGCCAGATCGTGAAGATCTACTGCAAGACCACCGGCGAGAACGTCCAGGGCAACCGGCTCTGGTACCTGCTGCCGGACGGCACCTGGGCCTGGGGGTCGGCGCGGTACATCGACAACATCGGGCCCGCGCCCCGCTGGTGCTGACCGGCACCGGAGGCGTCACCGCGCCACATGGCTCACAAGGAGCTCCATTTGGGTAAGTTCCGGACATGACCGAGGCCGGAACCGGAATCGCCGCGAAAGCTGTGGACGCGCCCGCCCCCGCGGTGCGCCTCCCCCGGCGCCGGGGCGTCGAACTCGCCCTCCTCGTCCTCGCCGTCCTGCTGTCGGTGTACGGCTATTGCGCCGTCGGCCTCGCCAGGAACGGCACCGTCCCGCCCGGCGCCGCCGGTTACGGCGCCGGGCTCGGCGTGCTCGCGCTGCTGGCGCATCTGGCGGTGCGGCTGCGCGCCCCGTACGCCGATCCGCTGCTGCTGCCGATCGCGGTGCTGCTCAACGGACTGGGGCTGGTGCTGATCTACCGTCTGGACCTCCAGACCCCGGGCGACCGTGCCGCGCTCACCCAGCTGGTGTGGTCGACGCTGGGGGTGACCCTGTTCGCCCTGGTCGTCGCCGCACTGCGCGACCATCGGGTGCTCCAGCGGTACGCGTACGTGTGCGTGGCCGCCGCCCTCGCGCTGCTGGTGCTGCCGATCCTGTTCCCGGCGGTGAACGGCGCCCGTATCTGGATCCGGATCGCCGGGTTCTCCATCCAGCCGGGCGAGTTCGCGAAGGTGCTGCTGGCGGTGTTCTTCGCCGCGTATCTGGCCGCCAACCGGGGCGCGCTGGCGTACGCGGGACGCCGGGTGTGGTGCGTGCAGCTGCCGACCGGCCGGGTGCTCGGCCCGATCGTCGCCATCTGGCTGCTGAGCGTCGGCGTGCTGGTCCTGGAGCGCGATCTGGGCACCTCGCTGCTGTTCTTCGGCCTGTTCGTGGTCATGCTCTACGTCGCCACCGGCCGCACCGGCTGGATCGCGGTCGGGCTGCTGCTGGCGGCGCTCGGCGCGGTGGCCGTGGGCTGGCTGGAGCCGCATGTGCACAGCAGGGTGGAGGACTGGCTCCACCCGTTCGCCTCCATCGAGGCGGGCGAGGGCCCCAACCAGCTCTCGCAGTCGCTGTTCGCCTTCGCCGCGGGCGGCATGCTCGGCACGGGCCTGGGGCTCGGGCACTCGGTCCTGATCGGCTTCGCCGCCAAGTCGGACTTCATCCTGGCGACGGCCGGGGAGGAGCTGGGGCTGGCCGGCCTGTCGGCGGTCTTCCTCCTCTACGGTCTGATGGTGGAGCGCGGCTTCCGGGCGGGGCTCGCGCTGCGCGACCCCTTCGGGCGGCTGCTCGCGGTGGGACTGGCCTCGATCGTGGCGTTGCAGGTGTTCGTGATCGCGGGCGGGGTGACCGGGCTGATCCCGCTGACCGGCATGGCGATGCCGTTCCTGGCGCAGGGCGGCTCCTCGGTCGTCACCAACTGGGCGATCACCGCGCTGCTGATCCGGGTGAGCCACTCGGCACGGCGCCAGTACGACGGGAGGGCCGCCGTATGACCCGGTACATCCGGCACGCGGCCGTCTTCTGCGCCCTGCTGCTGGTGGCGCTGCTGGGCAACGCGGCCCGCATCCAGGTCTTCCAGGCCGGGCGCTACGACGACAGCCCGGCCAACCGCCGTGAGGTCATCGCCCGTTACGGCCAGCCGCGCGGGAACATCCTGGTCGGCGGGCGGCCGGTCACCGGCTCGGTCGACACCCGCGAGCAGCTGCGTCATGAACGCACCTACGCGCACGGCCCGCTGTACGCGCCGGTGACCGGTTTCTCCTCGCAGAAGTACGGCACGAGCCTGCTGGAGCAGGCCGAGGACCCGGTGCTGTCCGGCACGGCCCCGGTACTGACGCCGTTCCCGCTGTGGAACGACTTCACACGGGCGCGGAACCCGGGCGGCGATGTCGTCACCACCCTGAACGCGGCCGCGCAGCAGGCGGCGTACGAGGGGCTCGGCGGGCGCAAGGGGGCGGTGGCCGCGATCGAGCCGTCGAGCGGGCGGATCCTGGCACTGGTGTCGGCGCCGTCGTACGACCCGGCGGCACTGTCCGGGAACGGGCCGGAGGTCACGGACGCCTGGACGCGGCTGAACGGCGACCGGGAGAAGCCGATGCTGAACCGGGCGGTGCGCCAGACGTATCCACCGGGGTCGACGTTCAAGGTGGTCACCGCGGCGGCGGCGCTGGACGCGGGCGTGATCACGGATCTCGACGAGCCGACCGACTCCCCCGATCCCTACACCCTGCCCGGGACGACGACCTCGCTGACGAACGAGTCCGACGGCTGCGAGGACGCTCCGCTGCGGGTGGCCTTCGAGTGGTCGTGCAACACGGTGTTCGCCAAGCTCGGGGTGGACGTGGGGGCGGAGAACATGGTGGCGACCGCGCAGGCGTTCGGCTTCAACGACACCGGGACGGGGATCCCGTTCGCGGTCGCGCCGAGCACCTTCGACACCACCGTCGACGACGCGCAGCTCGCCCTGTCGTCGATCGGGCAGTACAACACTCGGGCCACGCCGCTGCAGATGGCGATGGTGGCGGCGGCCGTCGCGGGCGGCGGGCAGGTGCGGGAGCCCTATCTCGTCGAGCGGACGACCACGGCGGGCGGCAGCACGGTCACCTCCACCGGCCCGCGCCCGGTCCGTCAGGTGATGCGGCCGTCGACCGCGGTGCGGATGCGGGAACTGATGCGGGACGTGGTGGAGGAGGGCACCGGCACCAACGCGGCCGTCCCCGGCGCGGTGGTGGGCGGCAAGACCGGCACGGCCCAGCACGGCGTCGGCAACTCCGGTACGCCGTACGCCTGGTTCGTCTCCTGGGCGCAGGGCGGGAGCGATCCGGAACCGCGGGTGGCGGTCGCGGTGGTGGTCGAGGACGGTTCGGCGGACCGGGAGCACATCACGGGCGGCGGGATGGCGGCGCCGATCGCGCGGGCGGTGATGGAGGCGGTGCTCACCTCGTGAGACGAGGGGTGTCCCGGACGGGCCGCCCCGACCTAACGTTCGGGCATGACTGACGTCGCGTACGAACTCGCCCAGGTCAACATCGCCCGCCTCAGGTTCCCGCTCGACTCCCCCGAACTGAAGGACTTCGTCGACGCCCTCGACCCGGTCAACGCCGACGCCGACACGGCCGACGGCTTCGTCTGGCGTCTGATGAGCGACTCCGGCAACGCGACGGACATCCCCGTCCTCGGTGACTCCTGGCTGGTCGTCAACATGTCGGTGTGGCGCGACCCCAACGCCCTGACGGCCTACATGTACCAGGGCCGGCACCGCGAGCTGCTCTCCCGCCGCCGTGAGTGGTTCGAGCGGATCGAGGAGGCGACGGCGGTGCTGTGGTGGGTCCCGGCCGGCCACCGCCCGACGGTCGCCGAGGCGGAGGCACGCCTGCTGCACCTGCGCGCGAACGGCCCGACGCCGTACGCCTTCACCCTGCGCACCTCGTTCCCCGCGGCGGCCTCGGCGGACACCTCGCGGCCGGCGGACGCGGGGGTCCCGGAGGGGCTGGGCTGCGGGGTCTAGGGTCCGCCCGTCCGGATCGTGCGGTCCGCCGATCTGCCGGTCCACCGGTCCGCCGGTCCACCGATCTGCCGGTCCACCGATCTGCCGGTCCGCCGGTCCACCGATCCGCCGGTCCACCGATCTGCCGGTCCACCGGTCCTGATCCGGACGGCGGCCTTCAGCTCTCCTGGAGGCGGCTCTCCTCGATCGCCTCCTGCACCTCGGCGACCCGTTCGCGCTCCTCGGCCGCGAAGCGTTCCGCGTCCGGCTTCTCGGCGATCTCCTCGTCCTGGTTCATCAGCAGGTCCAGGTCGGAGTCGCCGAGCTCCAGGACGCCCATGTCGACGTATGCCTGCTGGAGGCGCCTGCCCCACAGGCCGATGTCCTTGACGCAGGGGACGATGCGGGAGAAGAGGAGCTTGCGGAGGAGGGCGAGGAACTCGGACCGCGCGCTGAGCTCCTCGGCCTCCGCCTTCGGGATGCCGAAGTTCTCCAGGACCTCCACCCCGCGCAGCCGGTCGCGCATGAGATGACGGCCCTCGATGACGAACTCCTCGCGCGGTAGAGCATCCCGACCTTCTCGTGGAGGAAACGGCCGTAGATCTCGGCGTGCCGGGCCTCGTCCATCGTCCGGGCCGCCGAGAAGAACTCGGCGTCCATGTCCGGTGCCGACTCCACGATCCGGGCCGCGCAGATCATCGCGCCCTGCTCGCCGTGCAGGAACTGGCCGAACTGCCAGGAGGCGTGGTGCCGGCGCAGCTCGCCCTTGTCCTTGCCGGTGAGCTCGGCCCAGTGCTTCGTGCCGTACAGGCTCATCGCCCGGTCGGGGGTGCCGAGCGGGTCGTACGGGTCGACGTCCAGATGCCGGTCGATCCGCCGCCGCCCGTCCCACTGCTTGTCCTTGCCCTTCTGGTGGAGGGCGAGCAGCCGGTCGCGGCCGTCGTCGTAGTCCCGTCCGAAGCGGGCCGCGCCGGACGCGGGCACTTCCCAGTGGGGTTCGCCGGGCCGGCATACAGGCCGTACGTCGACATGTCCCGCAGGCTCACATGCAGGCGCGGCCGAGGCGACGAGTTGTTGCGCACACCGCGCCGACAAGTTCCTGCGCGGGGGATTGACGGCCTTACTGACAAGCAGTCTTATAAGACGTGTGACCGGCGGGTAACCCGCCATGCCCCCGTACGACGAGGTGGATGAGCCATGACGACCCTGACGGATGCCGACGCGCTCGACGGGCTGCACGACGCGCTCGGCCGGCTCAAGGACCGGGAGCAGGTGGCCGAACGGCTGCTCGCCTCCTCCGCCAAGCACTCCTTCGACCCGGACAAGGAGCTGGACTGGGACGCGCCCTTCGAGGAGGGCAAGTGGTTCTGGCCGCCGGAGCTGGTGTCGCTGTACGGCACGCCGATGTGGAAGCGGATGAGCGAGGAACAGCGGATCCTGCTGTCGCAGCACGAGGCGGCCGCGCTGGCCTCGCTGGGCATCTGGTTCGAGATCATCCTGATGCAGCTGCTGTGCCGGCACATCTACGACAAGGCCGCCACGAGCGCGCACGTGCGCTACGCGCTCACCGAGATCGAGGACGAGTGCCGGCACTCGAAGATGTTCGCCCGGCTCATCAGCCGCGGCGAGACGCCCTGGTACCCGGTCAGCCGCGCCCACCAGAACCTCGGCCGTCTGTTCAAGACGATCTCCACCACGCCCGGCTCCTTCACCGCCACCCTGCTCGGCGAGGAGGTCCTCGACTGGATGCAGCGGCTGACGTTCCCCGACGAGCGCGTCCAGCCCCTCGTCCGGGGCGTCACGCGCATCCACGTCGTGGAGGAGGCCCGGCACGTGCGCTACGCCCGCGAGGAGCTGCGCCGCCAGATGCTGACCGCGCCGAAGTGGTCGCAGGAGTTCACCCGGGTCACCTCCGGGGAGTTCGCCCGGGTGTTCTCGGTGGCGTTCGTGAACCCCGACGTCTACACCAACGTGGGGCTGGACAGGCGTGAGGCGATGGCCCAGGTGAAGGCCAGCGGGCACCGGCGTGAGGTCATGCAGAACGGGGCGAAGCGCCTCACCGACTTCCTGGACGACATCGGTGTGCTGCGGGGTGTGGGCCGCCGTCTGTGGAGGTCCTCGGGACTGCTCGCCTGAGTTCCGGCCGCGTGACCGGCCGCGGCCGGTCACGCGACTCCCGGCACCCTTTGCGTCACCCGTCGGCGGGCTACGCTGCCTTCCATGACCCCCTCCGCCCCCGCCTACCGCCGGCTGAGCGTCGAGGAGCGGCGCAGCCAGCTCCTGGAGGCCGCCCTGTCCCTCTTCGCGCACCGCGCGCCAGAGGAGGTCTCCCTCGACGACGTGGCGGAGGCGGCCGGGGTCTCCCGGCCTCTGGTGTACCGGTACTTCCCGGGCGGCAAGCAGCAGCTGTACGAGGCCGCCCTGCGCTCCGCCGCCGACGATCTGCGGCACTGCTTCGACGAGCCCCACGAGGGGCCGCTCCCGGACCGGCTCTCCCGGGCCCTGGACCGCTATCTCGCCTTCGTCGTGCAGCACGACGCCGGCTTCAGCGCGCTGCTCCAGGGCGGCAGCGTGGTGGAGACCTCCCGCACGACGGCCATCGTCGACGGCGTACGGCGGGCCGCGGCCGAGCACATCCTCAGTCATCTGCGGGTCACCGACCCGGGGCCCCGGCTGCGGATGACGGTCCGGACCTGGATCACGGCCGTGGAGGCGGCGTCCCTGATCTGGATAGACGAGGACAAGCAGCCCGCCGTGGACGAGCTGCGGGACTGGCTGGTGGAGCAGTTCTTCGCGATGCTCATGGTGACCGCCCGGCGCGACGCCCAGACCGAGGCGCTCGTGGCGGGGCTCGCCGCGGCGGATGGCTGACACTGGTGCGGTGAAGAGCGAAGACACCCCGTTCGAGGGCGGGCCGATGGACGGCCGGGTGCTGCCGGTCCTGCTCGGCGCGACCGGGCACCCGCCCAAGACGTACCGCATCCCCGTGCCCGACCCGGCCGGCGGCCCGCCGGCCGTGCTGGTCTACCGGCGTGTCCCCCGCCAGGAGGGCCGTCCCGTCGGTCTGCGCAACCGCTGGAAGTACACCTACGACCCGCTGGGCGACCAGGGCGGCGGCCGGCTGCGGTGGCCGTGGTCGAAGCCACGCGCCACGCCGGACGGCAAGCCGGACGACACCCACGGGTGACGGGGTTACGCCGCCTCGCGGACGTTCGCCGCGCGCGGCACGCGGAGGCGTCCCATGCTCGCGGTGCGGAGCGGGACCGCTCCCCGCGCACCGGAGGTGATGGAGTGTCAGGAAGGCTTCTGCGGCTGCTCTGTACGGCGGCGGTGGCGGCCCAGGCCGTCCTCGTGGCCGTCCCCGCGGCGGCCGCGCCCGGCCCGGACCCGGCCCTGGACACGGGCCCCGCGGCCGTCACCCCGGAACCGGAACCGGAACCGGACACGGACACGGACACGGGCACGGACGCCGGTACGGGCACGGACGCCGGTACGGGTACGGGTACGGGTACGGAGGCCGGTACGGGCGCGGGCGGCGCGGACCGTCCGGTCGCCGATCTGCTGACGGATCTTCAGCGGCTGTACCGGCAGGCGGAACAGGCCACCGAGACCTACAACGCGACCGGGGAGAAGCTCCGCGAGCAGCGGGCCGAGGTCACCCGGCTCGACGGCGAGCTGGCCCGCGCCCGGCTGTCCCTGCACGACAGCCGGGACGCCGCCGGACGGCTCGCCCGCCAGCAGTACCAGAACAGCACCGATGTCTCCTCGTACGTCCGGCTGCTGCTCGCGCACGACCCGCAGCACGCGCTCGACCAGCGCCATGTGATCGGCCGGCTGGCCCGCGAGCGCGCCGAGACGGTCGGCCGGCTCACCGGCACCGAGCGCAGGGCCGACGGCCTGGCCCGCAAGGCGCGCGCGGCGCTGGACCGCCGGCTCTCCCTGGCCGCCGCCCAGAGGAAGCAGCGCGACGCGGTGGACCGCAGCCTGGACGAGGTGGAGAAGCTGCTGGCCTCGCTGAGCGGCGAACAGCTCACCGCCCTGGCCGACTTCGAGCGCCGGGGCATCGACCGGGCCCAGCGGCAGATGATGTCCGCCCCGGGCGCCCCCGGCACCTCCCTGGAGCCCAGCCGGGCCGGTGACGCGGCCCTGCGGTACGCCGTCCAGCAGATCGGCAAGCCCTACGAGTGGGGTGCCGAGGGTCCGGACGCCTACGACTGCTCGGGCCTGACCTCCCGGGCCTGGGCGAAGGCGGGCCGGCCCATCCCCCGCACCAGCCAGGAGCAGTGGGCCGAGCTCGACCACGTCCCCCTGAGCGGCCTGCGCCCGGGCGACCTGGTGATCTACCACCCCGAGGCCACCCATGTGGCGCTCTACCTGGGCGAGGGCATGATCGTCCACGCCCCGAGGACGGGAGAGAGGATCACGGTGGCCCCGATCGCGTCCCTGCCCGTCCTCGGAGCGGTGCGTCCGGAAGGGGTGCGGGGAACCGCGCGGGCGGACTCGGCGGACCGGCAGCCGCTCGCGACGCCTTCCTCCGGCAACCCCTAGGCTCTTCGGGAGTGGGAGCGGCGTGCGTGCCGAACGCCGCCCAGGGCCGGCCGAGAAGTGCTGCCCCTGCATGCCCGGCCTGATCCGAACGACAGGCCCTAGGCGAACGACCCCAGGTACGCCTCGGTCCTCGACGGCTCGAAGAAGAAGCCGTCGAAGTCGGCCGGGTCGTCGAAGCCATTGGCGAAACGGTCCGCCACCGGCTGGATCTGTCCGGCCGCGCCGATGAGGTTCAGCACGTGCTCCGGCGGCGGCGCCAGCATCGCGTTGGTCCACTTGACCACGTGCTGCGCGGTGTCCCAGTAGCGGTCGAACGTCGCCCGCATCCAGGCTTCGTCGAACTCCTTCTCCCCGTGCTCCAGGATCGACGCGAGGTACGCGGCCGCGCACTTGGAGGCGGAGTTGGAGCCCTGTCCGGTGATCGGGTCGTTGGCGACGACGACGTCCGCCACCCCGAGGACCAGACCGCCGCCCGGCAGCTGACCGACGGGGTTGCGGACGGTCGGCGCGTAACGCCCGGCCAGGGTGGCGCCGGCGTCGGTGAGTTCGGCCTTCGTCGCCCGCGCGTACTCCCACGGCAGGAACTTCTCCATGAGTTCCAGCGTCAGGGAGAGGTGCTCCGAGGGGTCCTTGACGCCCTGGAAGGCGTCCAGCGGGCCGCCGGGCACGCCCTCCCAGAAGAGGATGTCGGCCCGCCCGGAGGTCGTGAGGGTCGGCATGACGAACAGCTCGCCGACGCCGGGGACGAGGTTGCAGCGCACGGCGTCGAACTCGGGGTGCTCCGGGCGCGGCCCGAGGCCGTGGACGTAGGAGACCGCGAGGGCGCGCTGCGGCTCGCCGTACGGGGAGCGGGAGGCGTCCCTGCCGAACATCTGGACCAGCTCGCCCTTGCCGGCGCTGACCAGGACGAGGTCGTAGGCGCGGGAGAAGTAGTCGAGGTCGCCGACCGCGGCGCCGTGGACGACGAGCTGGCCGCCGCGCTGGGCGAAGGTCTCCATCCAGCCGGCCATCTTCACCCGCTGGTCCACGGACTGCGCGAACCCGTCGAGCTTTCCGACCCAGTCGATCGCCCGCTGCGAGGGCCCCGGGTCGAACGAGCCGGGGACCGCCACCGAGACGCCGAGCCCCTCGATCTTCGGGGCCCGGGACTCCCAGAAGTTCAGCTGGAGGTCGCGTTCGTGCTGGAGCGCGGTGTGGAACATGCACTGCGTCGACATGACCCGGCCGGCGCGGATCTCGTCCGCGGTCCGGTTGGACATCAGGGTGACCTCGTACCCGTGCGACTGGAGTCCGAGGGCGAGCTGGAGCCCGGACTGGCCGGCTCCGACGACGAGTATCTTCCGCATGCGGGGCTGTCTCCTACTCGGGGGTTTCGTCGAGCGCGTGGCCCACCAGGCCCAGGAGGGTCTCGATCACGGAGATCCGGCGACGCGCGTCCATGATCATGACAGGTACATGCGAAGGAATCGTGAGGGCCTCGCGCACGTCCTCCGGCTCGAACCGCTCGGTGCCGTCGAAGTGGTTGACCGCGACGACGTACGGCATCCCGCAGCTCTCGAAGTAGTCGAGCGCGGGGAAGCAGTCCTTGAGCCGGCGGGTGTCGGCCAGCACGACCGCGCCGATCGCACCGCGCACCAGGTCGTCCCACATGAACCAGAAACGCTGCTGTCCCGGCGTGCCGAACAGATAGAGCACCAGGTCGTCGTCGAGCGTGATGCGGCCGAAGTCCATCGCCACGGTGGTGGTGAGCTTGCCGGGCGTGGCGGTGAGGTCGTCCGTGTCCTCGCTGGCCTCGGTCATCAGCGCCTCGGTCTGCAGGGGCGTGATCTCCGAGACGGCGGTGACGAGGGTGGTCTTGCCGACGCCGAAGCCGCCGGCCACCACTATCTTCGTGGCGATGGGGGCGCGGGTGCGGTCCGTCTGCCAGGCTTTCAGGTTCTCGTCCTCGTCGACGAGAGGGGCGACGCCCAGGGAGGGGGCGGCGTCAGAGACGGCGGAGTCCACTCAGCACCCTTTCGAGCAGTGCGCGGTCCGGCCGGCCCGTGCCGTGGCCGGTACCGGTGCCGTACACCCGGATTCTTCCCTGGTCCGCGAGGTCGCTCAGCAACACGCGGACCACGCCGAGCGGCATCTTCAGCAGCGCGGCGATCTCGGCCACCGTGCGCATACGGCGGCACAGTTCGACGATGGCCCGCAGCTCCGGCATGACCCGGGCGCTCAGGGGGCTGTTCGTCAGCTCCTTGCGCTCCGGCGGCGCCTCCAGCGCGGCCGTGCTCGCGACGAAGGTCTCGACGAGCAGGACGTGGCCGAAGCGGGTGCGGCCGCCGGTGAGCGAGTAGGGGCGCACGCGGGCGGGCCTGCGGTCGCCGCCGCGGACCGGGAGGCGGTTCCTCGGGGCGTCGCTCATCGGGCGCTCCCGGCGGTCTCGGTCTCCAGCGACCTGCGCAGCTCGCTGCGGAGTTCGGGGGTCAGGACATGGCCGGCGCGGCCCACGAAGAGCGCCATGTGGTACGCCACCACGCTCATGTCGCAGTCGGCGGAGCCGTGCACGCCGAGCAGGGAGCCGTCGCTGATCGACATCACGAACAGGCTGCCCTCCTCCATGGCGACCATGGTGTGCCTGACGCCGCCGAACTCCATCAGGCGGGCGGCGCCGACGGTGAGGCTGCCGATGCCGGAGACGACGGTGGCCAGGTCGGCGGAGGAACCCCGGGGGCCCTTGGGCCTGCCGCCGGACGCCTGGCGGGCGGCCTCGGTCCTTCCCGGGTCGGAGGAGAGCAGCAGCAGGCCGTCGGAGGAGACCACGGCGACCGACTGGATGCCGGGCACCTCCTCGACCAGGTTGGTCAGCAGCCAGTGCAGATTGCGGGCTTCACTGCTCAGTCCGAAGGTACTGGGCGCGGTCAACTGCTTGCCTCCTCGGCTGTGCCCCCCGTGGCTTCATCGGCGTGTGCTTCTCGTGCGGATCCTGCGGTCGGTGACGGGGTCTGTCCGGTGCGCTCGGCGATCTCCGCCTCCACGTGCCGGTAGCCGGCCTCCGCCCCCCGGCGGAAGCCGCCCAGGCGGCGTCGGAGTGCCTCGGCGTCCACGGACCGGGTCCGCTGGCGCGGGGCCTGGGCCGGGGCGGTGATCTTCGGGGTGCGCTTGGGGAGACCCTTGGCGGTGAGCGGTTCGTCCTGTTCGTCGGGGACCCGGCCGTGCTCGGTGGCCTCCTGCGGCGCCGGGTCCGGGGCCGGACGGCCGAGGGGCCCGGCCGACGCCGGGGCGGGGGCCGGGGAGCCGGTGCGGCTGTCCGGCGCGGGTGCGCGGACCGGCAGTCCGGCCGGGCTCTCCGGGGCCGCGGCCGTCGCCGGGGCGGGGGCCGGGGCAGGGGCAGGGGCGGGGCCGCCGACGGGGTCGGCCGGGGCCGCGGCCGGTCGGCCGGTGCCCTTCACCAAGGCAGGGTGGCCGGCGGGGTCCGTCGGCGCCGCGCCCGGGGCGAGGCGACCGGTCGGGTCCGCCGACACCGGAGCCGGGGCAGGGCCGCCGGTCGGGTCCGCCGACACCGGAGCCGGGGCAGGGCCGCCGGTCGGGTCCGCCGACACCGGAGCCGGGGCAGGGCCGCCGGTCGGGTCCGCCGAC
>NZ_JBIVOX010000007.1:132823-462711 GCF_044754345.1 Streptomyces sp. NPDC093094
GACACCGGAGCCGGGGCCGACGGAGCCGGGACCGGGGCCGACGGTGGTTCGGTGGACCCGCCCGGGGCCGGGGCCTGCGCCGGGGACTCCCGGTCGGCGGACTCCCGGTCGGCGGGCTCCTCGCGGGGCGGGACCGGGGCCAGGAGTTCCATCGTCGTCTCGGACAGGCTCTCGGACGGGCTCTCCGCCGGCGGGTCCTGCGGCAGCGGGTCCTGCGGGGCGGTCTCCGCGGCCTCCGCGGCCTCCGCGGCCTGCTGTGCGGCGGCCGTCTCCTCCACCGTCTTCTCCGCCAGCTCCACCAGCGGGTCCCCGCCCGCCGTGCGGCCCGGCAGGACGTTGGAGTTGGCCTCCGCGTCGGCACCCGGGAGGGAGAAGGAGAGGGTGCCTGCGGCGGTGGGCGCGGCGGGCGGGGCGGCGGCCTGCGGGGCGTCCGCGAGCAGGGCCTTCGGCAGGACGACGACCGCGGCGACACCGCCCTGCTTCTGCTCGCGCAGCTGCACCCGGACGCCGTAGCGGTGGGCCAGGCGGGCGACGACGTAGAGACCGAGGCCGAGCCCCTCCTCGCCCTCCTGGTCGTAGGGGGTCTCCGGGTCGAACTCGGAGAGGCGCGCGTTGAGGCGCTCCAGACGCTCCGCGGCCATGCCGATGCCCTCGTCCTGGACGGAGAGCATGACCTCGCCGCTCTCCAGCAGCCAGCCGGAGATCTCGACGGGCAGGTCGGGCGGGGAGAACGAGGTGGCGTTCTCCATGAGTTCGGCGAGCAGATGGCTCAGGTCGTCCGCGGCGAACCCCGCCACATGGGCGTGCGGGGGCAGCGCCGCGATACGGACGCGCTCGTAGCGCTCGATCTCGCTGACCGCGGCGCGGACGACGTCGACCAGCGGGACCGGGTGCGCGCTCTGCTGGATGTGCTCGGTCCCGGCGAGGACGAGGAGGTTCTCGCTGTGCCGGCGCATGACGGTGGCGAAGTGGTCGAGCTTGAACAGGGTGGCCAGCCGGTCGGGGTCCTGCTCCCGCTCCTCCAGGCCCTCGATGACCGCCAGCTGCCGCTCGACCAGGCCGAGCGTGCGCAGGGCGAGATTGACGAAGGTGGAGCCGATGCTGCCGCGCAGCCGCTCCAGCGCGGCGGCGGAGTCGGCCAGCTCGGTGCGCAGCCCCTCGCGGGCGTCGGCCATCCTCTGCCGCTGGCCCACCAGGTGCTTGCGGTCGGACTCCAGCGTGACGATGCGCTCGTGCAGGGTGGCGGCGTGCGCGTGCAGGGCGTTGACCGAGCGGACGACCTGGGCGAACTCGTCGTTGCGGCCGGTGAACTTCACCGGCTCCTCCGCGGCCGGGTCCGCCGCCTCGGCCAGCCGCTTGGAGCCGAGGCGCAGCACCGCCAGCGGCCGGGTGAGGGTGCGGGCCAGGCCGGTGGCGATGCCTATGGCGAGCAGCATCAGCGCGCCGAGCAGGGCGACACGGATCTCCAGCGCGGTGACGTCGTCGTCGCGCAGCCGGGCGAGGTCCTCGACGCGCTGGTTGTAGAGGGCGGACTCCACGCCGCGCATGGTCTCGACACGGGCCGACAGGGCGGCGTCGAGCTTGGCGGGGCTGGTGCCGAGTTCCTTGTCGGAGAGGGTGGCCTTGTCGGTGAGGCCGGTGAGGTACTTCTCGGCGGAGTTGACCTCGGCTCCGGTGACCGTGGACTGGTACGACGTACGGGCCTTGGCCGTCGCGGTCTCGGAGAAGTCGGCGAGGGCGGCGTCGGAGCGCAGCCGCGCCTGCTGGGCGGCGGCGGTGAGGGCGTCGCGCTGCTCGGTGTCCTCGGGCGAGGAGACGGTCTGCTCGACGTTCAGGCCGGTGATCGGGTCGTAGACCGTCTCGGTGCTGCGCGGGACGCTCAGCGCGGCGAGCAGCAGTCCGCGGGTGGCGGCGGCCTGCTGGACGGCGGCGTCCAGCTCGGCGAGCGCGTAGGCGCCGGAGCCGGCCCGGGGCGGCAGCTGCTCGGCGAGGTCCTCGGCGAGGCGGTGCAGCTCGGTGATGGCGGCGGAGTACGCCTGGTGCGCTTCGAGAGCGGTGCTCTTGCCGGTGAGCGCCGCGCTGCGCAGGGCGGAGATCCCGTCCAGGTCGTCCCGCAGCGCGGCGGGGATGTCCGAGACGGCGCGCAGCTCGTCCACCTGCCGGTCGACCCGGGTGCTGCGCTGCTCCGAGGGCGCCTTGGACCTGGGGCGTCCGGCGGCGACGAAGGAGGTGACCTCGTCGCGCTCGTCGGCGAGCGAGTGGGCGAGCGTGAGCGCGTCCCGGGTCTGCTCGGCGAGGGTCACCAGGTCCTGGGTGTCCTTCAGCTGTCCCGACGCGGCGAGCACCGAAGGGGCGCCCGCACCGGCGACGGCCGCCGCCACCACGGCGACGGCGACGATGAGCCGGTTGCGTACATGGGTGGGCCGTCCCTTGCCGGCCGGGGTGCCGGGCTGCTGCTCCGGGCCCCCCTGGGGGGCCGTCTGCCTGCCTGTGCGCCGAGGCCGCGTCATCTGCACCGGTGCTCGCATTCCTGTACTCGTGTACTCATGGGCCCGGGTGACACTCCGTCAATCGGTGCAACTGGTGCGCGCACACCGGGTTAGGGCTCCAGACCCTCCCAGTGCCGGTGGGCAGTGGCCGCGCATCACCGGACCCGCCACCCGAAGGAGTGAACATCGGAGGGGAGTTGGCGGGCAAGTTCTCCCGGCCCGTGCGGCGGCCTTGCGCGGCGGGCCGGTTGGACGTGGCGGGCGGGCTTTGACAGTATTCGCCGCCACGCCTTCCCGGAGTGCGGTATTCCACCCCAAACCCGACGCCTGACCTGCGCCGGTGCGTCGATTCCCGGACACCTGCCAGCGTTTGGCGAAGGAAGTGAGGGGGTCGTGCAGACTGGCCGGATGCGAACCGAACTCGTCTCCGAGCCCGGTGACCCGGCCCGCCCCAACGAGGACTTCGCGGGGATCGGTACATCCGCCTGCGGACAGGGCGGTTCGCTCGTGGCGCTGGACGGGGTGACGCCGCCGCGCGGCGGGACCGGCTGTCTGCATTCCGTCCCCTGGTACACGGCACGGCTGGGCGGCGCCCTGACCGAACTGACCGTTTCACTACCGGATGTCCCCCTCTCCGGGATCCTCGCCCTCGCTGTCGCTCGTACCGCGGAGTCACACAGGCACACCTGTGACCTTTCTCACCCACGCACCCCTCAGGCCACGGTGGTTCTGGCCCGCTGGGACGCGCAGCGCGTGGAGCACCTGGTCCTGTCCGACTCGACGCTGCTGGTGGAGGGCATGGACGGCGCCGTCACCGCCGTACGGGACGACCGGCTCGACCGCGTCCCGCGCGAGCTGCGGGTCTCCGACGAGATCCTGGACGCCGCCGCCCGCAACAAGGAGGGCGGCTTCTTCACGGCCGCCGCCGACCCGTCCGTGTCGGTGCGGGCGGTCACCGGCACACTCCCCCGCGCCGAGGTGCGCGCCCTGGCCGCGCTCACGGACGGGGCGACCCGCTGGACGGAGACCTTCCGCGAGGGTGACTGGACGGACCTGCTCGCCCGCCTCCGCAAGGAGGGTGCGCGGGCCCTGGTCGAGCGCGTGCGCGAACGGGAGCGGGAGGACGCGGGGCGGCGGGCGCACCTGGGGCGCGGCAAGGTCCACGACGACGCGACGGTGGTCCTCGTGGACCTGTGAGCCGCGCCGGCCGCCCGACAGCCCGGCCCCCGGCCCCCGGCGGAGACGCAGGCGGCGGCCGGGGCTACTTCTCCATGCCGCTGTTCAGGTGGTTCAGCAGCCGGGCCAGCTCGGCGACCTCGCGGCGGTCCCAGTGGGCGAGCTTGCTGACGTACCGGGCGCGGCGGGCCTCGCGGACCCGGCCGACGCGGGTGCGGCCCTCCATGGTGAGGTGCACCAGCCAGGCGCGGCCGTCGGCGGGGTCGGGTTCGCGGGCGATCAGGCCCAGCTCCTCCAGGGCGCGCAGCTGGCGGGACATGGTGGCCTTGCCGACGCCGATGTAGGCGGCGAGGTCCGTGGCACGCTGGCCGCCGCTCTCGTCGAGGCGGACGAGCAGGCCGTACGCGGAGGACTCCAGATCCGGATGGACCTCGCGGGCCATCTCGCCCTGGTTGGCGCGGGCACGCCGCAGGAAGACCGTCAGCTCACGCTCCAGGGCCAGGAACTCCTGGTCCACACCACTCGCCGGCGGGCCGGATTCTCCCGGGCGCCCGCCGTCGTTCCCGTCCTCGTGCACGTCAGCACCCCTGCCCGGTTTCCCGTTCCTGAAAGTTTCCGCCACGAGCGGCCATCGCCGCAGCTCGGTCAGTATTTCGCAGGCGTAGACCAACGGCGGTGTCCGGACCCTCTTCCCTCCCGGAGGTCTACGTGCGTAGCTTCGTACCCGGCACATACTGGCATGCCCACGCCATGCCACGCATTTCCCCCCACCGGGCACCACCGAGTCTTCGAAAGGCATCGCCATGCGCGTGCGCGGACCCGGAACCACTCGCCCCCGGCGCCCCCTCCTCGCCGGAACCCTGCTCGCCGTCCTCTCCCTGCTGCTCGCCTCGCCCTCCTCCGCGGCGGACACACCGCCCCGCGGCTCCGCCCACATGGGCATGGGAGTCGTCCCCCACGACGGACGGCACGGCACTCCGGTCCCCGGCAGAGCGGCCCAGACCGAGGGCGTGGACGTCAGCAGCCACCAGGGCGACGTCGCCTGGAGCACGCTGTGGAACAGCGGGGTCAGGTGGGCCTACGTCAAGGCGACCGAGGGGACGTACTACACGAACCCCTACTTCTCCCGGCAGTACAGCGGTTCGTACGGCGTCGGCATGATCCGCGGCTCGTACCACTTCGCGACCCCCGACACCACCGGCGGCGCGGCCCAGGCCGACTACTTCGTCGACCACGGCGGCGGCTGGTCCCGCGACGGCAGGACCCTGCCCGGCGCCCTCGACATCGAGTGGAACCCCTACGGCGCCGCCTGCTACGGCAGGACGCCGTCCGCGATGGTCGCCTGGATCGGTGACTTCCTGAACCGGTACAGGGCCCGCACCGGCCGCGACGCCGTCATCTACACGGCCACCAGCTGGTGGAAGCAGTGCACGGGCAACTACGGCGGTTTCGGCGCCTCGAACCCGCTGTGGATCGCCCGGTACGCGACGGCGGTGGGCGAACTGCCCGCGGGCTGGGGCTACCAGACGATGTGGCAGTACACCTCGACCGGCCCCACGGTCGGTGACCACAACCGGTTCAACGGGGCGCTGGACCGCGTCCAGGCCCTCGCGCTGGGCTGATCCGCCCAGGGGTGAAGGCGCACGGCGAAGGCCCGGGCCTCCCTCACGGGACCCGGGCCTCCTCCTTCTCCCCTGGCGTCCTCCCCCGGCGCTCAACGCCCGGGAGGTGCTCCCTACGCCGCCACGGGGACCTCCGGCGTCACGCCCCGAGCGGCGGGCGCGAGCGCCAGTTCGAGGACCTGGCGGACGTCGGTCACGGGGTGGACGTCGAGCTTGTCCAGCACCTCGGCCGGGACGTCGTCCAGGTCGGCCTCGTTGCGCTTGGGGATGATCACGGTCGTCACCCCGGCCCGCTGGGCCGCGAGCAGCTTCTGCTTCACCCCGCCGATCGGCAGGACCCGCCCGGTCAGCGAGACCTCACCGGTCATGGCCACGTCGGTGCGCACGAGCCGCCCGCTGAGCAGCGAGGCCAGCGCCGTGGTCATCGTGATGCCGGCGCTCGGGCCGTCCTTCGGGACCGCGCCCGCCGGGAAGTGGATGTGCACGCCGCGGTCCTTCAGGTCGCCGACGGGCAGTTCCAGCTCGGCGCCGTGGGAGCGCAGGAAGGACAGGGCGATCTGCGCGCTCTCCTTCATCACGTCGCCCAGCTGGCCCGTCAGGGTCAGCCCCGCCGCGCCGGTCTCCGGGTCGGCCAGCGACGCCTCGACGAAGAGGACGTCACCGCCCGCGCCCGTGACCGCGAGGCCCGTCGCCACGCCCGGGACCGCCGTACGGCGCTCGGCCGGGTCCTGCGCCGACTCGGGCACATGGTGCGGCCGCCCGATCAGACCGCGCAGGTCGGCGTCCGTGACGGTGAGCGGCAGCTCCCGCTCGCCCAGTTCGTGCTGGGCCGCCACCTTGCGCAGGAGCCGCGCGATGGACCGCTCCAGGGTGCGCACACCCGCCTCGCGGGTGTACTCGCCGGCCAGCTTGCGCAGCGCGCTCTCGTCGAGGGTGAGCTCGTCGGCGCCGAGGCCGGCCCGCTCCAGCTGGCGCGGGAGCAGGTGGTCCCGGGCGATGACGACCTTCTCGTCCTCGGTGTAGCCGTCCAGGCGGACCAGCTCCATCCGGTCGAGCAGGGCCTCGGGGATGGCCTCCAGGACGTTGGCCGTGGCCAGGAAGACGACGTCCGAGAGGTCGAGCTCGACCTCCAGGTAATGGTCGCGGAAGGTGTGGTTCTGCGCCGGGTCCAGGACCTCCAGCAGCGCGGCCGCCGGGTCGCCCCGGAAGTCGGAGCCCACCTTGTCGATCTCGTCGAGCAGGACGACCGGGTTCATGGAACCGGCCTCCTTGACCGCACGCACGATCCGGCCGGGCAGCGCGCCGACGTAGGTGCGCCGGTGGCCGCGGATCTCGGCCTCGTCACGGACGCCGCCGAGGGCGACCCGGACGAACTTGCGGCCCATCGCGTGGGCGACGGACTCGCCGAGCGAGGTCTTGCCGACGCCGGGCGGTCCGACGAGGGCGAGCACGGCCCCGCCGCGCCGGCCGCCGATGACGCCCAGCCCGCGGTCGGCGCGCCGCTTGCGGACGGCCAGGTACTCGGTGATGCGCGCCTTCACGTCCTCCAGGCCCGCGTGCTCGGCGTCGAGGACGGCCTTGGCGCCCTGGATGTCGTAGGCGTCCTCGGTGCGCTCGTTCCACGGCAGCTCCAGGACCGTGTCCAGCCAGGTCCTGATCCATGAGCCCTCGGGCGACTGGTCGGAGGAGCGCTCCAGCTTGTCGACCTCCTTGAGGGCGGCCTCGCGGACCTTCTCGGGCAGATCCGCGGCCTCGACGCGGGCGCGGTAGTCGTCGGACTCCTCGGCCGAGTCCTTGGAGTTCTCGCCGTTCAGCTCGCGCAGCTCCTTGCGGACGGCTTCGAGCTGGCGGCGCAGCAGGAACTCGCGCTGCTGCTTGTCGACGCCCTCCTGGACGTCCTTGGCGATGGTCTCGGCGACATCCTGCTCGGCGAGGTGGTCGCGCAGCTGCTGGGTGGCGAGCCTCAGACGGACGACCGGGTCGGCGGTCTCCAGCAGCTCGATCTTCTGCTCGACGGTCAGGAAGGGCGAGTAACCGGAGTTGTCGGCGAGGGCGGACACCTCGTCGATGGCCTGCACCCGGTCGACGACCTGCCAGGCGCCGCGCTTCTTCAGCCAGGTCGTGGCGAGGGCCTTGTACTCCTTGACCAGCTCGGCCACGTGGCCGGGCAGCGGCTCGGGCACCTTCTCGTCGACCCGGGTGCCCTCGACCCACAGCGCCCGGCCGGGACCGGTGGTGCCCGCGCCGATCCTCACGCGGCCACGGCCGCGGATCAGCGCGCCCGGGTCGCCGTCGGCCAGCCGGCCCACCTGCTCCACGGTGCCGAGCACGCCCGTGCCGGCGTAGGTCCCGTCGATGCGCGGCACCAGGAGCACCCTGGGCTTGCCGGGCTCGGTGCGGGCGGCGGCCTGGGCGGCCTCCACCGCGGCCCGTACCTCCGTGTCGTTGAGGTCCAGCGGAACGACCATCCCGGGCAGCACGACCTCGTCGTCGAGCGGCAGCACAGGCAGGGCCAGCGGTGTGAACGCCGTGGACTCAGCAGCCATGATCTCCCCTTCGGCAGTCAAGTTGAGCTATGCCGACTCAATGCATGTGAGCCCCGAGATGTTCCCGGGCTCTTGTTCGCTCTGAGCGATCACGTCTGTCGCGAGGGTGAGACCGCCGAATATCGTCGGCCAGGTAATAGCCAATCGACACCAGAGACCATTACGGGGCGGACATGGACGGCATCGTACGGAGCTGGATCGACGGCTGGGTGGTCTCGCGTGGGGCGGCGCCGCCCCACGCCGAGCCCTGGGGCTGGACGATCGACTCGGGGCTGGCGAAGGAGGTCACCCGGCATGTCCTGGGCGCGGTGGGCGACGACGTCGAGGAGAAGACCGTCCGTGCGGTCTCGGCGTCGGTGACCGGCGAGGGGGTGTGGCTGAAGGTGTTCCGGGACCCCGCGCGGACCGCGGGGTGGCTGGACGGCTCCTGGTGGGTCGACCCCGAGCCGGGCTACCTGATGTCGGCCCCGCTCCCGCCGTGCGCCGCGCCCGCGCCGCCCGCCGGCTACCGGGTGCGCTCCTGGACGGCCGGAGGCGTGACCCGGGTGATGCTCGCCGCCGGGGACGGCTCCTTCGCCGCCCGCGGCCAGATCGCCGTCACCGGCTCCGGCGCCGTGGCCGACCAGATCGAGACCAGCCCCGCCCATCGCCGCCGGGGCCTCGGCTCCTTCGTCATGCGCGCGCTCCAGCACACCGCCGCGGAGCAGGGCGCCCGCACCGGCGTCCTCGCCGGCACCCCGGCGGGCCGGGCCCTGTACACGTCCCTGGGCTGGACGACCAGGGCCCTGCTGACGAGCGCGAGATCGCTCGGCGGACACGAGGCGGCCCGTCCGCAGGGGTGACGGCACACCGTGACGCGGCGCCCCCGAGAGGCACGGGGAGCCGTGCGCACGGCCCCTGCGGGCACACGCGGCACAGGACCCGCGGCGCCGGGCGCCGCCCGTCCGCAGGGGTGACGGGCGGGAGGCCCGGACGGAAGCCCTCGTTCGGGTGGCGGACACCGGCGGACCCGCCGCCGGTGGAAATTCCGTCAACGAACCGTCAGGCAACTGCCAGGATGGGCCGATGCCCACCTCCTACGACACCCCGCAGGTGCTGGACCGTCGCGAGGGCCCCCACGGCGAGGTCGTCCTGCGCCGCCACGGTGATCTGCTCCAGATCATCGCCAACGGCTGCTTCCTGATGGACACCTCGGACGGACGCTCGGAGCGGCTGCTCGTCGACGCGGCGCTGGACGCCCTGGACGGACGCGCCCGGCCGCATGTGCTGGTCGGCGGCCTGGGCGTCGGCTTCTCGCTCGCACACGCCGCGGCGGACCCCCGCTGGGGAAGGATCACGGTGGTCGAGCGCGAGCGGGCCGTCATCGACTGGCACCGGGAGGGGCCGCTCGCGGAGCTGTCCCGCGAGGCCCTCGCCGATCCCCGCACCGGGATCCTGGAAGCCGATCTCGTCGCCCATGTCCATGAGACATGCGCCACGTACGACGCACTCTGTCTGGACATCGACAACGGACCGGACTGGACCGTGTCCGAGGACAACGGAAGCCTGTACTCGCCGGCCGGACTGGCTGCCTGCTCAAGGGCGTTGACGCCCGGCGGGGTGCTCGCCGTGTGGTCCGCGCAGCCCTCTCCCGGTTTCGAGGAAACCTTGCGGAATGCCGGATTCCGGCATGTGCGTACCGAAGAGATCCCCGTTGCCCGGGGCGTTCCGGACGTCGTGCATCTCGGCGTCGGACCTGGATAGCAATGCCGAGGTGACTCCCCGTACGCTGCTTCCCTGACGCCGATCTTTCAAGCGTCGACCGCAGACACGGGATCACCCCACGGATTCCGGAAAGCACACTTCAGGGGCGGGCGATGGAGCAGACACACACCTCCCACAACAACGGCACGGCGACGGCCGCACCGGGTGCGCAGCGCCGGGTGCTGGTGGTCGAGGACGACGCGACGATCGTCGACGCCATCGCGGCCCGCCTGCGCGCCGAGGGATTCCTGGTGCAGACCGCGGGCGACGGGCCCTCCGCGGTCGACACCGCCGAGGCATGGCAGCCGGACCTGCTGATCCTCGACATCATGCTGCCCGGCTTCGACGGCCTGGAGGTCTGCCGCCGGGTGCAGGCCCAGCGTCCGGTGCCGGTGCTGATGCTCACCGCGCGCGACGACGAGACGGACATGCTGGTCGGGCTGGGCGTCGGCGCGGACGACTACATGACGAAGCCGTTCTCCATGCGGGAGCTGGCGGCCCGGGTGCACGTACTGCTGCGGCGGGTGGAGCGGGCCGCGCTGGCGGCCACGACGCCCCGCAGCGGGATCCTGCGCCTCGGCGAGCTGGAGATCGACCACGCGCAGCGCCGGGTCCGGGTGCGCAGCGAGGACGTCCACCTCACCCCCACCGAGTTCGACCTGCTGGTCTGCCTGGCGAACACCCCGCGCGCGGTGCTCTCCCGGGAGCAGCTGCTGGCCGAGGTGTGGGACTGGGCGGACGCCTCCGGCACCCGGACGGTCGACAGCCACATCAAGGCGCTGCGGCGCAAGATCGGCGCCGAGCGGATCCGCACGGTGCACGGCGTCGGCTACGCCCTGGAGACCCCGACGCCATGAGCGGGGGGCGGCCGGCCGCGCGGAGGAGCCCCGGGGAGCCCCGGGGCGGCGTACGCCCGTTCTCGGTCAAGACCAAGCTGGGCGCCCTGGTCGTCATCTCGGTGCTGATCACCACCGGACTGTCGGTGATCGCCGTGCACACGAAGACGGAGCTGCGCTTCATCACGGTCTTCTCGATGATCGCCACGCTGCTGATCACGCAGTTCGTGGCCCACTCGCTGACCTCGCCGCTGGACGAGATGAACCTGGTGGCCCGCTCGATCTCGTACGGCGACTACACCCGCCGGGTGCGCGAGAACCGCCGGGACGAGCTGGGCGACCTGGCCCAGACGATCAACGTCATGGCCGACGAGCTGGAGGCGCAGGACCGTCAGCGCAAGGAGCTGGTGGCGAACGTCTCGCACGAGCTGCGGACCCCCATCGCGGGTCTGCGCGCGGTGCTGGAGAACATCGTGGACGGGGTCACCGAGGCCGACCCCGAGACCATGCGCACGGCACTGAAGCAGACCGAGCGGCTCGGCCGGCTGGTGGAGCAGCTGCTGGACCTGTCGCGGCTGGACAACGGCGTCGTCCCGCTGAAGACGAGGCGCTTCGAGGTGTGGCCGTACCTCTCGGGCGTGCTGAAGGAGTCCAACATGGTCGCCTCGGCGCGCGCGGGCATCACCTCCGGCTCGGGCAGCCACACGCGCGCGGACGTGCATCTGGCGCTGGACGTGTCGCCGCCGGAGCTGACCGCGCACGCCGACCCGGAACGTATCCACCAGGTGGTGGCGAATCTCATCGACAACGCGGTCAAGCACAGCCCCCCGCACGGCCGGGTCACGGTGAAGGCGCGGCGCGGCCCGCATCCGGAGTCGCTGGAGCTGGAGGTCCTGGACGAGGGGCCGGGCATCCCGAAGTCGGAGTGGCACAAGGTCTTCGAGCGGTTCAACCGCGGCGCGATGACCCGGCCGCACGGGCCGGGCAGCGACGGCGGCACCGGACTGGGGCTGGCGATCGCCCGCTGGGCCGTGGATCTGCACGGCGGCCGGATCGGGGTGGCCGAATCCGAGCGGGGCTGCCGGATCCTTGTCACCCTTCCAGGGGTCCCTCACCCGTCGAATTGACGTAGGGTTCGAACCGGAGTCCCAAGATCCACGGGCGTCCGCACTGACGGACACGTGTGATCAGGCACAGGTCCCCGCCGATCAGGCGCCGGACCTGCATCGACGCACCCTCTGAGCGACCTCACAGAAGCGGAACCCCGCTTGCTTCCCGCCATTTACGGCCCCGAAACACCCGCTGTAATGTGACTTACGCGACGATGAACCGACCTGGCCTGACCTTCTCGGTCTTGGAGGCGTAGCCTTTATTCCCGCTGTCCATCACCTTGTGAAGCGGAAGAGGGCGGTTGCCGCCGTGTCGCCACAGTCCCCCAGTAACTCGAGCGCCCCTACCACCGAGGCCGACCAAGCGGGTAAGAATCCCGCCGCCGCGTTCGGTGCCAACGAGTGGCTCGTCGACGAGATCTATCAGCAGTACCTCCAGGACCCGAATTCGGTAGACCGTGCCTGGTGGGACTTCTTCGCCGACTACAAGCCGGGGGCCGCCGCGTCCCAGGCTCCGGCGGGTACCGCGGCCGCGGGGGCCGCGGAGACCACCACCACAGCTCCCGCCGCCCCGGCTCCGGCCGCGCAGGCCCCTCAGGCCGCCCGGCCCGCCGCCGTCCCGGCCCCCGCCCCGGCTCCGGCCGCGGCGGCTCCGGCTCCGGCGAAGCCCGCCGCCGCCCCGAAGCCGGCCGCCGCCAAGGCCGCCCCGGCGACCGAGGCCCCGGCAGGTCCGGAGTTCGTGACGCTGCGCGGCCCGGCCGGTGCCGTCGTGAAGAACATGGACGCCTCGCTGGACGTGCCGACCGCCACCTCGGTGCGCGCCGTCCCGGTGAAGCTGCTGTTCGACAACCGCATCGTCATCAACAACCACCTCAAGCGCGCCCGCGGCGGGAAGATCTCCTTCACGCACCTCATCGGGTACGCGATGGTGCGCGCGATCAAGGCCATGCCGTCGATGAACTGGTCCTACCAGGTCAAGGACGGCAAGCCCACCCTGGTCAAGCCTGAGCACGTCAACCTCGGCCTCGCCATCGACCTGGTCAAGCCCAACGGCGACCGCCAGCTGGTCGTCGCGGCGATCAAGAAGGCCGAGACGCTGAACTTCTTCGAGTTCTGGCAGGCGTACGAGGACATCGTCCGTCGCGCCCGCGACAACAAGCTGACGATGGACGACTTCACCGGTGTCACGGTCTCCCTGACCAACCCCGGCGGCCTCGGCACCGTCCACTCCGTGCCGCGTCTGATGCCGAACCAGTCCGTGATCATGGGCGTCGGCTCCATGGACTACCCGGCGGAGTTCCAGGGCACCTCCCAGGACACCCTGAACAAGCTCGGCGTCTCCAAGGTCATGACGCTCACGTCGACCTACGACCACCGGGTGATCCAGGGCGCCGCCTCCGGCGAGTTCCTGCG
The DNA here is from genome assembly GCF_044754345.1 of Streptomyces sp. NPDC093094. NCBI lineage: Bacteria > Bacillati > Actinomycetota > Actinomycetes > Kitasatosporales > Streptomycetaceae > Streptomyces > Streptomyces sp. NPDC093094. Next base: position 145,758 of record NZ_JBIVOX010000007.1, read on the forward strand.
GGTCGTCGCGAACCTGCTGCTCGGCGAGAGCAGCTTCTACGACGACATCTTCGAGGCCCTGCGGATCCCGTACGAGCCGGTCCGCTGGCTGAAGGACATCGACGCCTCCCACGACGACGACGTCACCAAGGCCGCCCGGGTCTTCGAGCTGATCCACTCCTACCGGGTCCGCGGCCACGTCATGGCCGACACCGACCCGCTGGAGTACCGCCAGCGCAAGCACCCCGACCTGGACATCGTCGAGCACGGCCTCACCCTGTGGGACCTGGAGCGCGAGTTCGCCGTCGGCGGTTTCGCCGGCAAGTCCCTGATGAAGCTGCGCGACATCCTCGGCGTGCTGCGCGACTCGTACTGCCGCACCACCGGCATCGAGTTCATGCACATCCAGGACCCCAAGCAGCGCAAGTGGATCCAGGACCGCATCGAGCGCCCGCACACCAAGCCGGAGCGCGAGGAGCAGCTGCGCATCCTGCGCCGGCTGAACGCGGCGGAGGCGTTCGAGACCTTCCTGCAGACGAAGTACGTCGGCCAGAAGCGCTTCTCCCTGGAGGGCGGCGAGTCCGTCATCCCGCTGCTCGACGCGGTGCTGGACAGCGCGGCCGAGTCGCGGCTGGACGAGGTCGTCATCGGCATGGCCCACCGCGGCCGGCTGAACGTCCTGGCGAACATCGTCGGCAAGTCCTACGCCCAGATCTTCCGCGAGTTCGAGGGCAACCTCGACCCGAAGTCGATGCACGGCTCCGGCGACGTGAAGTACCACCTGGGCGCCGAGGGCACCTTCACGGGCCTCGACGGCGAGCAGATCAAGGTCTCCCTGGTCGCGAACCCCTCGCACCTGGAGGCGGTGGACCCGGTCCTGGAGGGCGTCGCGCGCGCCAAGCAGGACATCATCAACAAGGGCGGCACGGACTTCACCGTCCTGCCGGTGGCGATCCACGGCGACGCGGCCTTCGCGGGCCAGGGCGTGGTGGCCGAGACCCTGAACATGTCGCAGCTGCGCGGTTACCGCACCGGCGGCACGGTCCACGTCGTCATCAACAACCAGGTCGGCTTCACCGCGGCCCCCGAGTCCTCGCGTTCCTCCATGTACGCGACGGACGTGGCCCGCATGATCGAGGCCCCGATCTTCCACGTCAACGGCGACGACCCCGAGGCCGTCGTCCGCGTGGCGCGACTCGCCTTCGAGTTCCGCCAGGCGTTCAACAAGGACGTGGTGATCGACCTCATCTGCTACCGCCGCCGCGGTCACAACGAGTCGGACAACCCGGCCTTCACCCAGCCGCTGATGTACGACCTGATCGACAAGAAGCGCTCGGTGCGCAAGCTCTACACCGAGTCCCTGATCGGTCGCGGCGACATCACCCTGGAAGAGGCCGAGCAGGCGCTGCAGGACTACCAGGGGCAGCTGGAGAAGGTCTTCACCGAGGTCCGCGAGGCCACCTCGCAGCCCGCCGCGGCGGAGACCTCCGACCCGCAGGCCGAGTTCCCGGTCGCCGTGAACACCGCGGTGTCCGCCGAGGTCGTCAAGCGGATCGCCGAGTCCCAGGTCAACGTCCCCGACCACATCACCGTGCACCCGCGTCTGCTGCCGCAGCTGCAGCGCCGTGCGGCGATGGTCGAGGACGGCACCATCGACTGGGGCATGGGCGAGACCCTCGCCTTCGGCTCGCTGCTGCTGGAGGGCGTCCCGGTCCGCCTGGCCGGCCAGGACTCCCAGCGCGGCACCTTCGGCCAGCGCCACGCGGTCATCATCGACCGCAGCACCGGCGAGGAGTACACGCCGCTGCAGTACCTCTCCGAGGACCAGTCGCGGCTGAACGTCTACAACTCCCTGCTGTCCGAGTACGCGGCCATGGGCTTCGAGTACGGCTACTCGCTGGCCCGCCCGGACGCGCTCGTGCTGTGGGAGGCGCAGTTCGGCGACTTCGTCAACGGCGCCCAGACGGTCGTGGACGAGTTCATCTCGTCGGCGGAGCAGAAGTGGAGCCAGACCTCCGGCGTCACCCTGCTCCTCCCCCACGGCTACGAGGGCCAGGGACCGGACCACTCGTCCGCCCGCCCGGAGCGCTTCCTCCAGCTGTGCGCGCAGAACAACATGACGGTCGCCATGCCGACCTCGCCGTCGAACTACTTCCACCTCCTGCGGTGGCAGGTGCACAACCCGCACCACAAGCCGCTGGTCGTCTTCACCCCGAAGTCGATGCTGCGCCTGAAGGCCGCGGCGTCGAAGGCGGAGGAGTTCACCACGGGCCAGTTCCGCCCGGTCATCGGCGACGCGTCGGTGGACCCGGCGGCCGTGCGCAAGGTCGTCTTCTGCGCGGGCAAGGTCTACTACGACCTGGAGGCCGAGCGGGTCAAGCGCGGCGTCACCGACACGGCGATCATCCGCATCGAGCGCCTGTACCCGCTGCCGGGTGCGGAGCTCCAGGCGGAGATCAAGAAGTACCCGAACGCCGAGAAGTACCTGTGGGCGCAGGAGGAGCCGGCGAACCAGGGCGCGTGGCCGTTCATCGCCCTGAACCTCATCGACCACCTGGACCTGGCGGTCGGCGCGGACGTCCCGCACGGTGAGCGGCTGCGGCGCATCTCGCGTCCGCACGGCTCGTCCCCGGCGGTCGGCTCCGCGAAGCGCCACCAGGCGGAGCAGGAGCAGCTGGTGCGCGAGGTGTTCGAGGCGTAGTCCTCAGGCGGTCTCCGCCGCCGGACACGGTCGGGCCCGGCACCGAGGTTCTCCGCCTCGGTGCCGGGCCCTTCGCCGTCCGGCGGGCTCAGCCCAGGTAGGGCTCGAAGTCCCAGTAGGGCCGGGTGCGCTGACGGGCGGAGATGGTGTGGGGGTGCTGGGCACCGAGGGTGCGGGTGAGGATCAGCAGCCCGTCCTCCTCCAGCTTCGCCGCCTCCTCCTGCTCGCGTGCCGCCCGTAGATCGGCGGCCAGCGCGATCTGGCAGGACAGCGTCAGCGGGTGCTCGTCCCCGAGGACCCTGCGGGCGCGGCGCAGGGTCTCCCGGCTCAGCTCCGCGGCGTCGCCGATCCGGCCGTTGAAGTTCCGCCCGCTCGCCGCGTTCAGGGCGCACCCGAGCACCCAGGGGTGGTCGGCGTTGAGCGTGGCGGTGAGCCCGGCGAGCGCGGCTTCGAACATCGCCATGGCCTCGGCGCGTTCACCGGCGGCCTGCATGACCAGACCCGTGTTGGACAGCATGCCCGTCGCCACAGGGTGTGCCGGGCCGAGCAGGGCGCGGTAGCCGGCTTCGGCTTCGTCGATGTAATCGCGCGCATGGCTGAGATCGCCGTGCTCGCGCAGATAGTTGCCGTAGTTGTTGACGTGCAGCAGGGTCCGGTAGTGCCCGCGTCCGTGGACCTGCGCCAACTGGTCCACGAGGCTGGCCAGCTCCGGTCCCGAGTCCGACGAGTGGCTCCCTTCGCGGCGGCGGCACATGATGAGCTGGCCGCGTGCCCCGAGGGTCTGCGGGTGCTGGGCGCCCAGCACCTGCACATGGAGCCGGACGACGGGCTCCTGGCGGGCGAGCGCGTCGCGGTAGCGCCCGAGGAGGCGCAGGTCGTGGGTGACGGCACTGCCGGAGTTGAGCGTGCTGATGTGCCGTGCCCGCAGCACGCTCTCCCGTCGGGTCAGCGTCTCCAGGTCGAGTTCCAGGGCTTCGGTGTATCTGCCGAGGAGTCTGAGGCCGACACCGAGGTTGTGCCGGGCGATCAGGGTGTCGGTCTCGTTCTCACCGAGCAGCCGGCCGGTGCCGTCGTGGACCTCGCGCTGAAGGTCGTGCGCCTCCTCGTAGCGGCCCAGGTGGCGCAGGCTGTTGGCCATGGCGCCCTTGACGGTCAGCTCTCCGAGTTCGTTGCGCCGGGGCGCGGCCCGGAGGCGCTCCAGCACGGCGCGGTCGAGCTCGTGGGCCTCACGGAAGCGGCCGCTGGCCCGCATGATGTTGCTCTCCTGGGTGGTCAGGGCGAGCATGGGCTGGGCGAGCGGTTCCATGGTGCGCGACCATCGCTCGCGGATCCGCTGGGCGAGGTCGAGGCCGCTGTTGTACTCCCCGCTGCGGAAGCAGTAGCGCAGACAGTTGAGCACCGTCTCCTGGACCCGGGGCTGGGCGCTGTCCAGGGCTCCGGAGGGTTCCAGGTGGGGCAGCAGCTCGGCGTAGCGGGGCCAGTTCCTGCTGTCCAAGGGGTTGCCGGGATCGGCCTCCGCGAGAAGGGTGCGTACGGCCCGGCGGTGGACACCGCGGCTCTCCTCGCTGGTCAGCTTGGAGACGATGTCGTGGACGAGCCGGTGCATGTGCACCGACTCCTGGTGCGGGCCCATGTCGACACCGACGGGGCCGCGTGCCTCGCGGGTGAGGACCGAGTAGTTGACCAGTGTGTCGAGGGCCCGTGTCCACGCGGGCAGATCGGTGGCCATCCACCGCAGTTCCTCGGGCAGGTCCGTGTGCGGGTAGGCACGGATGAGGCCCAGTGGAATCCGGCCGGGGGCGAACGAGGTGCACAGGCCCAGGACGTCGATGGCCTGCGGCTGCGAGCGGCGCAGTCGGTTGAGCAGTATCGACCAGGACGTCATCGACGACTGCGGGAAGCCGTCGCCGGAGGCGGGCTCGTCGACGGTGGACAGGCGTCGCTCGCGCACCATGCGCAGGTACTCGGCGACCTCCATCCGGGACTCACCGAGCCAGGAGGCGGCCTGCACCAAGGGCAGTGGCACGTCGCCGAACTCGGCGGCGACCTCGTCGGCCTCGTTCGTCGTGATGTGGGGTGCGCGGCGCAACAGGTAGCCGGTGGACTCCGCGCGCAGGAAAGTGGGCACTTCGAGGACGTCGCTGTGCTCGCTCCAGGCGCGGTTGCGGGTGGTGATGACGACGTGTCCGGCTCCCTGGGGAAGCAGGGCGTTGATGCCGTCGGTGTCGTCCCAGCCGTCGAAGATCAACAGCCAGTTGGCGTGCGGCTCGCCTCGTCGCAGGGCCTCGCGCACGGCGCGGATCCGCTCGCCCGGCTCGCTGCCGCTGCGCAGGCCCAGCTCCACGGCGAGCTCGCCCAGGCGGTCGCGCTGGATGTTGCGGTCGTCGGAGTTGACCCACCACACCACGTCGTAGTCGGTGCTGAAGCGGTGTGCGTACTCGGCCGCGAGCTGGGTCTTGCCGATTCCCGACATGCCGAGCAGGGTGCAGACGGCAGCACCGCGGCTGGCGTCGGCCAAGCGCTGGTGGAGGTCGGTGAGCAGCTCGTCGCGACCGGTGAAGCGTGGGTTGCGGCGCGGGACCTCGCCCCAGACCTCGCAACGGTTCTCGGGGTAGCGGACCCTGCCGGGCAGGATCCGGGGGCTGCGGCGGCGCTCCAGGCCGAGGCGGCTCAGCAGGCGTTCCTCCGCCGCTTCCTCGCTCAGCCCCCACAGGCTCGCCGGTTCGAGGACCGCGGTGGCCGGCAGCAGGGGCCGGTTGGTGAGATTGACAGCGGCGAACCTGTCCGAGTGGGCGGCGACGAAGCCGCGCAGCACGTCGTTCCACTCGCCCGCGGGCCGCGGCCCCAGCTCGAAGAACCAGTCGTCGAGGACGAGCAGTACAGGGCCGGAGGACAGCAGCAGGTCTCCGAGCGAGTCCTCCAACGGCACCTCGCGCGGCGGGTCCCAGCGCTGGAGGGTGGCCTGGTGGCCGTGGCTCTCCAGACACTGGGCGATCCAGGCCGCCCACGAGCGGTGGTAGCCGGGAAAGACCACCAGGACGCGCTCGGATGCCGAGGCACCCTCCCCGCCCGACCGCCGCTGTTCCGCCATCGCATGCTCCCTGTTCCCGCGTCTGCCCCACTGTCACGCAAACGCTAACGTAGTGCAGCTGTTCTCTTGCGGACTGTCACATCACCTGTCGGGTCGGCGCGTCAAGAGCAGTGTGGTGCTTCACCATCTCGCAGACGAATTCCCTTCCCGCACAGGTCAGTTCATCGGATTCCAGCAGCACGGACAAGGCTCGGTCGACGTCTTCTCGATACTGGTCGAAGCGCTCGGCCGCCCGCTGCCGCCACGCCGCGGGCACGGCCGTGCGACCCCGGATCCGTGACCAGAGGTCGATGAGCGCGAGATGGGCGTAGGTGCCCTGGAGCACCGCCGGGACCGGGCGCGGATCGGGCCGCCAGCCGACCGTGTGCAGAGTTCTTCCTCCGGGCCGGTACAGCGGCACGAGTTCCTGCAGCACGGCCAGCTTGGAATGGTGGGTCTCGTGGACGAGGCACTCGGCCAGCTCCCAGGCCGCGCCCGGAAGCTGGGCCAGGACAGCGCCGGGAGCGGCCCTCCGGGTTGCCCCCGTCGGGGCCCTGCCGTCGGACACCGGGGGAGCCAGCGGGACCACGGCCCTGAGTACTTGGGAGATCTCGACGGCACGGTCGGGGTCGGCCGCGACGAGAAGGCTCCGGCCCAGACTCCAGGTTCGGACCCACGCCGCCCGGGAGTCGGCCGACCGCTCGGCGGGGGGCAGCGCCGCGGGCCCTATCCCGCCGGGCGGCGCCCGGTAGGGGTCGAGGTCGTCCAGGACGACCGCACTGCCCGGCAGCACTCGCAGCGCGGACCACCCCGAGGCGTCGTGCCGCCCGTACGGCCTGCCGTCGGTCCGCGTCTCCGGCCGGGGCAGGACGGCCTCGCCGTGGCCGTCGGCGTCGGCGATCCTGAGCTGCCCGGCCGCACCGCTCAGTCGTACGCGCCCCGAAGGGCAGCGCAAGATGCCCATGCCTGGAAGGGTGAGGGTGCCCGAAGCCACCCGAAGGGTCTCCTCGGCCAGGTGACCGGCGCGAACGGCAGCGACCGCGGCCACGCCGCCCAGATGCGCGGCGTGCAGTTCGGCGGCGGCCTCGTCGGTCTCGGCGAGCATCTCGGTGAGCCAGGCCCCGATCATGGGGTAGTCGAGCACGTCCCGAACCGCTGCGGCATCGGTTCTCTCGGCCGCCACCAGCAGCGCCCATGCCTTCTCGAACTGCCTTCGCGCCTCGGGCCGGGGCAGGAGGTCCCCCTCCTCGACACGGACGAGCAGGGTCTTCACGAGCAGCAGGCGGCGGGTGTGCACGGCGGAGCGCAGCGCCTCGGCGGCTGCGGGCACAGGCCGAGTCCGCGCGAGCGCCGCGATGACGTCGGCGCGGAACGGCACCGAGGTCATTCCCGGTCGTCCCGCCCCCGGGTCCCGGCACCGAGTCCGGCCGAAAACCGGCGCTCCGCAGGCTGGTCCGGGACCGTCCCGCCCTCGCCCCCGCCGTCGTACCAGACCTCGCGGAACTCGCCGGGGTGGCGCAGACCGGTGTGCACGGCCGCACTCAGCTCCGGATGGTCCAGGGCGCGCAGCGCCGTCAGATCCATGCCGGACAGGTCAGGCAGGGGTACGGCCGGCCCGGCGTCCCCGTGGGGACCGGCGTCCTGATTCCTCTGTTCCCCCACCTTGGGCTCCTCCCTGCCGATGCCGCCGCCCCGCACAGTCGCCATAGCTGCCCAGTTCTTCCCGACCGGCCGGTAGCAGAAACCCGGGGCCGATCAACTCCGGTCAACAGCGGTCGGGTTGTCCGGTCTGTTCCACGCCTGTGTCCACGGCCACCAGGGCGGGGCCGCGGCGGGCCAGTCGCGTTCCGGTACGGGCGGGGTGACGGCGCGGCCGGCGTCGTGCTCCTCCGACAGCCGCCGGGTCAGCTCCACGTCGTCCCAGTCGACGTCCCGCAGCGCGCCGACCAGCCGCTGCCACTGTTCTCGGGCCGCCCGGTACGCCTCCCTCGCCGCGCCGGGGCGCCCCATGAGCGCGAGGACCGCCCCGCATCCGTGACGGGCCCGGGCCGCGGTCACCGAGCCGGGATCGGCGCCGTCCGCGGCGCGGGCCTCGCGTTCGGCGTTCTCGTACGCCTGGAGGGCGTCGACGAGGACGGGGGCACCGGCCCGGTACCAGCCTTCGAGGCGCACTCGGCCCAGCTGCAGCCACACCTCGGCCCGCACCCCGGCGTCCGCCGCCGCCCGTACGGCCTGTCCCAGCAGGTGCCGGCTCTCGAACAGGTCGGGCAGGAAGCCGAGATGGCGGAAACGCTGGGCGAGCGCGCTGCCGACCAGGCCCTGGAGGCGGCCGCGCTGGGCGGAGCGGGCGGGGAGGGACTTCAGTGCCTCGCGCAGGACGTTCTCGGCCCGGTCGACGACGTCGGCGCCGTCCGCCGCGGAGGCCCGCCGCAGCAGGGACTCGCCCCACGCGGTGAGGAGTTCGCAGCGGCGGGCGCTGTCGGCGGGCGCGAGCATGGCCGCCGCCTCGTACGCCCGGTCCGCTTCGCGGGCCTCGCCCGCCGCGTCGTGGAAGGCGGCCCGGGCGGCCAGGACGGGCAGCAGCAGGTCGGGGTCGCCGCCGGCGGTCCGCTCGGCGCGGGTGAGGGCGTCGCGCACGGACGTGTCGTCGGTCCCGGCGCCCCGCAGCGCCGTGACGAGGTCGAGCAGGGCCCGGCTGCGCACGGACGCGGGGGCGCCCTCGGCGTCGAGCAGGGCGCATGCCTCCCGCAGTTCGGGAACGGCCGCGCCGGGCCGGCGCAGGGCGAGCAGCAGGCGCCCGCGGTGCAGCAGGCGGGAGCGGTGGGCGGCCGGCCAGGGCTCGGCGGGTTCCGGCTCGGCGGCGCGGCGGGCGGCCTGGGGCCAGGGGGCGGTGTCGGGTGCCAGGACGGCGAGCGCGTCGGTCAGCAGCTCCCGCCGGCCGGTCAGGCGCCACAGCTCGTGCCGCGCGGCGGCGAGTTCGAGGGCCGCCTCGGCCTGTTCCGCGCTGTCGGGGGCGGCCGCGCGGTGGGCGGCGGCGAGTTCCGTCACGGCCTCGCCCAGCAGCTCCGTACGGCGTTCGCCGGCGCGGGCGGCGGCGGTGCCGGCCTCGGCGCGCAGGACCTGGCCGAGGACGAGCCGGGCCTGGACGTCGGCGGCCGGGACGGGGTCGCCGGGCTCGCCGGCGGTGGCGAGGACCGCCGCCTCGGCGCGTTCGCGGGCCCGGTGCAGCACCGCCGGGTCGGCGAGGCTGCGGTACTGCCGCAGCAGGCGCCGGGCCGCCGCGACGGGCTGGGCGGCGACGAGGTCGGGCAGGTAGTGGCGCAGGACGCGGGCGGGGATACGGGCGAACAGTTCCGCCTCGGCGTCGTGGTGTCCGTCCTGCGGGCCGCCCTCGTCCACGAGGGACCCGGCGGGGTCGGTGTCCGGGGCGTGGTCGGCGAGCCGGGCCGCGGCCAGGGCGGCGAAGTTGCGGGTGCCCTTGCCGAAGTGGCGTTCGACGTAGGCGGAGCAGTGTTTGAGGACGAGGACGGCGGTGTCCTGGTCCAGGGAGCCGAGCAGCAGGTCCTGCACGCGGCCGGGGTAGGCGAAGCAGGGCTGGTCCGCGGTGCCGGGCAGCTGCCGCAGCAGGCCGCCGAGGAGCACCTCGGCCAGCTCCATGGGCCCGGTGTCGGGCAGCATGGCCCGCTGCACGAGCTGCATGACCGGCAGGGTGAGCGGCGCGGCGGCGAGGTAGACGGCGAGCCGGACGGCGCCGGGCGAGGCACCGGCCCGGAAGGCCCGCAGCAGTTCCTCGTCGCTGCGGGTGCGGCCGGCGGGCACGGGGGCCGGTCCGGGGGGCCGCGGGGCGGTCCAGGCGGCCCAGGCGCGCTCGCTGGTGGGGCCGGTGCCGGACAGCAGCCGCGCCCATGCCTCGAACGCCTCCGGGGTGGGCTGCAGGACGGGCACGGGCCGGGCGTCGGGCGCGGGTTCGTCCCAGGGTTCCTCGTCCGGCTCGAAGCCGATCCGGCCGCCCAGCTCGCCGGGCCGCACCAGCAGGCCCGGTTCGGCGGGCAGCGCGGTGCGGCCCCACAGCCGGGGCGGCAGCGGCTGCACGACGGCGATCGGGGAGGTGCGCGGCCAGGCGTGCAGCAGCCGCTGGGCGCTGCCGTTCTGCCACAGCGGGCCCACGCAGTCGCTGATCACCATGGTCAGCCGGCGCCCGGTCGGGTCGTGCAGTTCCTCGGCGGCCCGCAGCCGGGTGTGCCGGCCGGGTCCGGCGGTCGTACCGACGAGGGGGGTGCCGGTGCCGTCGGCGTACAGCTGGTGCACGCGTACGGAGGCGAAGGCCCCGGACTGCTGGCATGCCTGGCGGAGCTCCTCGACCATCTGGCCCCAGACGGCCATGGCGGGCCCGGTGTCCATCAGCAGCTGGATGTCGCAGCGCCGGCGGCGGCCGGTGCGCATGACGGGCAGCAGCACCCCGCCGGCGGCGGCGCGCTCGGCGGTGGCCTCCTCGTCGACGAGGTCGTCCTGCGGGGTGTCGGCGGTGACCCGGTAGCGGCCGAGGGCGCGCAGCGCCTTCTCCAGACCGAGCAGCCCCGGCAGCGCGCCGGCGGCGGGCACCCGCACCGGGAAGGAGGGGGCGAAGTCGTCGGCGTCGGTCGGACGCGGGGCGCCGCCGCCCGACCGGTACAGGGGGACGACGTCGGAGGTGCGCCCCGGCTCGGACCGGGGCTCCTCGTCCCGGTCGCCGTCCTCGGCCGGGGTGTCCCGGCGGGTGTCGGGCGGCAGGGACGCGGGACCGGCGGGTGCCGCGTCCTCGGGGGCGTCGCGGGGCGGGCGCGAGCCGATCCGCCGGGCCAGCCAGACCGCGTCCGCGACCTCTTCGGCGGTGAGGTCGAGGCCGCCCTGGCGGAGTCTGCGGATCAGCTCGTCCAGATGCATCCCCGGCATCCGGTCATCACCTCGAACGGTCGAGCGGCTGCATGAGCAGGTCCGCGATCCGCTCGCGCGTGACGCGTTCCGCGTGGGGGGCGTGCTGGGTGAGGAAGAGCGCGTTCAGCAGCTGGTCGGCGGCGACGACCTCGCCGGGCTCCCGGTCGAGGAAACGGTCGATCAGGTCGTGGCCGGTGGTGACGCTCTCCTCGCCGAGGTGGGCGGCGACCATCGCGGTGAGCTGCTCCTCGCCGGGCGGCTCCAGTTCGAGCTGGACGCAGCGCCTGAGCAGCGGGGCGGGGAAGTCGCGTTCGCCGTTGGAGGTGAGCACGATCACCGGGAAGGCGGTGCAGGCGATCCGTCCGCCGTGCACCTCGACGCGCCGGCCGTCGTGGGTGAGGACCTCCACGACCGGTTCCCGGTCGGCGACGCGCTCCAGCTCGGGGATCGCGAACTCGCCCTCCTCCAGCGTGTTCAGCAGGTCGTTGGGCAGATCGAGGTCGCTCTTGTCGAGCTCGTCGATGAGGAGCACCCGGGGCGACCCGGAGGGCAGCAGGGCGGTGCCGAGGGGGCCGAGCCGGATGTACGACCCGATGCCGGAGGTGCCCGCCGCGCCCGCCTCCGTGCCCTGGGCGCGCTCCAGTTGCACGTCCTGGAGCCGGCCGATGGCGTCGTAGCGGTAGAGGCCGTCCTGGAGGGTCGTACGGCTGACGATGGGCCAGCGCAGCACGCGGCCGAGGCCGAGTTCGTGCGCGACGGCGTAGGCGAGGGTGGACTTGCCGGTGCCGGGATTGCCGGTGACGAGCAGCGGGCGGCGCAGGTACAGCGCGGCGTTGACGGCGTCGACCTCGGCGGGGCGGGGCGCGTAGTTCTCCACCATGCGGCGCCGTACGCCGAGCCTGCGCGCGCTGCCGGGGTCGCCCGGGCCGGACTCCGGTTCGTGCCGTGCGGCGGCGAAGTCGCGCCAGGGGGGCGGGTCGGGCAGCCGCTGCATGCCGTCGTGCGGCTGGCCCACACCGCGGTAGATCCGCCAGTCGTTCACCTTGGGCTCCTCCCGGCTGTGGTGATCATTAAGCGGACCCGGCCGCGCCGCTACGACGTTACCGTCAGGCGGCCGGGCCTGCCGAGTTCCCGGACGCTTCGTGCCTCATTTCCGGCCCGGAGAAAATCCTTGCAGGACAGTGCAGTTGACGGACATTCAGTTGTCGGGGCCGACCAGGGGCGGCGGCTGCATGGCCTCCGTCCCGTGCGCGGGCCGGTCCGGCGGATCGAACATCACCGCGATCTTGCCTTTGAGACCTCGGGTGCTGGCCGTGTCCGGATCCGCCAGGCTGATGCGCAGCTCGCGCACCGGCCGGTGCAGCCCCTCGGCCCGGCCGGCGAGCTCCAGCACCCGCGCGGCCTGACGGTGGAAGGCCGCGCAGTCGGCGTGGTCGTGGGCGTCCCGGCGCCACAGCAGCACCGCGTGGCCCGCGGTGAGCGCGGCCGCCATCGCCTCACGGCCCTCACGTCCGGTGACGGGGCCGCAGTGCACGGCCACGTGACCGTCCTCCAGCGTGGACAGCCGGCCGTAGGCGGCCACGCCCGACTCCCGGCGGGCTCCCGGCGGATGCCCCTCGGCGGGGGCCTCCGCGCGCAGCGGGGCGTGGGTGAGCGGGCCGCGCCGCACGCCGTTCCAGCGCTTGCGCCACTCGGGGCTGGGTGCGCGGGTGCTGCGCTTCAGGTCCCGGATGACGACCGTGCGGCGCAGACCGAGCGGCACGGAGTCCTCGTCGAAGTCGAAGTCGGCGTCGTCGTAGTCGGCGTCGTCGTAGTCGGCACCGGCCTCCTCGTCCATGCCGCCGGCGTCCGGGCCGGGGCCGGTCGCGGGGCCGGTCGCGGGGGTGGTGGCGTCCTCGTCGGCCGTCCGGCCGTCGTCGCGCGGGCGGCCCTCCTCCGGGACCAGGCGCCACTCGTCGACGGGCAGGTCGAACAGCCGGCGCGGCAGGAACACCTCGACCGCCGCCAGGTGCTCGCCCTGGTCGCCCTGGCGCAGGGCCCGCAGCAGCGGCTCCCGTACGGCGTCGTAGAGCCCGGCGAGCGGTACGCCGCGGTCGTCGCCCGCGACCGGGGTGACGTCCTGGCCGTCGTACAGGAGCTGCACGCTCCACGGGTACAGGTCGCCGTAGACACGGTCGCCGACGCTCACCAGGACGTCCGCGCGCAGCCGCGGCTCGGCGCGGCGGGTGGTGATGAACAGGCCGCGCAGGAGGCTGTCGACGGTGTCGCGGGCGGCCCAGTGGGCGTACCGGCGGGACTGCTCGGTGATCCAGTCGGCGAACGCCCTCAGCCGCTCCCGGTCGACGCTCGCCGGGTGCTCCTCGACCGTGTGCCGGGCGACCTCGGCGGCGTAGAGCAGGACGGCGTCGAGTTCGGCCTCGGCCCTGCTGCGCGCCCGGCGGTCGCGCAGACCGAGCAGCAGTCCGGCGCCCTCGCGCCAGGTGCGGGGCTCGTGCAGGATCGGCGAGGGCTGGCGTTCACCGGTCACCCGCCGCCGGACCCGGTGCACGAGGGTCATGACCTCGCCGCTGCGGCCGGGGGGCGGGAGGTGCGCGAAATGGCCGTAGAGGTGCACCCGCAGCTCGGGGGTGACGCCGGTGGCGGCGTAACCGGGCAGCCCGCTCTGGACGGTGGTCCAGTCGTCGTCGGCCGTCCCGTCGGTGAACCGCTCCAGATGGTGCAGGTCGTGCTCGCGGACGACCGTGTGCAGGACGTCGCCGCCTCGCACGTCGAACAGCTCGCGCAGGGCTGTGACGGCCATGGCGGCGCCCTCGTGTTCGTTCCGGCCCTTGTTCATGCCGACCAGCGTGCCGTGACGCAGATCGACGACGGGGCCGCCGGAGAGGCCGTCGGCCAGCCGGCCGCCCTTGAGGACGAGCGCCCTGCCGTCGAAGCCCTCTATCTCGCCGGTGACATGCCGTACACCGAGGTCGCCGGTCTGCCGGGACCAGCCGTGCGAGCTGACCGGGGTGCCGAGGACCGGTGCCCGGTCGCTCAGCCACACGCACCGCGCCTGCACGGCGGCGGGCACCCTGACCAGGGCGACGTCGGGGAAGCCCCAGTGCCGCCGTCCTGAATCGGCCGCCTCGGGGCGGGGCTTGGCGAGGACCACCTCGCCGGTGGTGAGGCCGCCCTGCCAGGTGACGCCCACGGCGCTCTCCCCTCGCCACACAGCCGCTCCCCCCTCCGCCACCACATGCGCGCAGGTCAGCAACCAACCCGGCGCGACGAAGAAACCGCTCCCCCAGTATCCGTCACGGTCCGGTGCATACCCGTCACGCGGCGCGACGATGCGCGCCAGCGAGGGGCGCACCATCTCCTCAAGGGCGCTCATACGGTGCCGGAGGCCGGGTCCGCGGTCCCCTCGGGTGGCTCGTCGGCCGCCGGGGGCCGTGGTGCGCCGCCGTCGCCCGCGGGTTCGGTCCAGGTCAGGGACACCGACAGCGTGGCCTGGCCTCCGGCGCCGGCGATGGCGCTCACGATCCTGCCCGCCTGCGCCGACAGTTCGATGCCGAAGCCGACGCACACCTCGACGGGTGCCGTGGTGTCCAGACCGGCGCGCAGGGAGCGCACGACACCGCCGACCGTGCCGGCGAGGCCGCCCGCGAGATCCATGACCCGTTCCCCTGCGCCGGTGTCCCGGTATCCGCCCCCGTGGGGCGCTTCCTCGTCCTCCGTGGAGATCCTCGCCCAGACGACGGTCCCGTCGTCCAGCCTGATCCGTTCGATGCCTCCGCCCATGACGCCCCCGTCCGTTCGCATGCGCTGCTCTGGCTCTACCGCGATGGGAGGGAAAGGCTAACGCCCGATGAAGTCGGGGGGCGAGGGATGTGGATCAACTGGCCGAAGCCGGAAGGGCGTTCAGCGGAGTTCGCGGGGCCGGATCACTCGTCGTCCTCGTCGTCAAGCCGCGCGAGCCAGGTGGCGAGCCGCTCGACCGGCACCTCGAAGTCGGGGTTGAGGTCGACGAACGTACGCAGCTGCTCGGCGAGCCACTCGAAGGTGACCTCCTCCTCGCCGCGCCGCTTCTCCAGCTCCTCGATGCCGCGGTCGGTGAAGTACATGGGCTGTTTCTCTCCTGCGTACGTGCGTGCCGGTTCGGTACGTCAAGCGTAGGCGGAGGGGAACGCGGCCGGACCCGGGGGCGGGGACGGGGGCCGGGGGAAGGTCCCGGAGTGCGGCGCCGGGTCTCGGGGCGTGGCGAGCGGGGCGACCGCCGTGCCGCCGGGAACGCGCGGCGCACGGGTCGCACGGCCGCGGCGACGCGCGGCCCGTACGGTTGCACGGGCCGCACGGGCCGCACGGCCCGACGGGGCGTACGGTTGCACGGGGCGACGGGGCGCACGGGGCGCCTCGCCATGTGACGCGCTCCGCCGGGTGAGACGTGGACGCGCACGGCCCGGCCCGTGCGGCGGGGCACCCGGCCGTGCGGTCGCGCGGGGCGCCGCGCCGTGGAGATCGCACCGCCCCGGGCCGGTGACCGCGCGGGATGTCCGGTCGCGCGGGATGTTCAGTCGCGCGGGCGCATCGCGTCGCGGGCGAGGCCCAGGGCGCCGTGGGCCAGGAGGACCGCGCCGGCCACGGCCCAGCCGCCGCTGCGGCGGCAGGCGCCCCAGCCCAGGAGGGAGAGCCCGGCGGCGACCTGGGCGGGGGCGAGGAGCCGGGCCGCGGGGCCGCCGGCCGGGGGAAGGAAGGGCCTGGCCGGACCGTCCTCCATGACGTCCGGCTCCGCACGCACGGCCCCGTGCCGTTCGTCCCGGCCGGTCCGGCGCACTCCCGGCAGCGAGCGCGCCGCCTCGCGGAGCCGGTCGGCGGACTCCCCGGGGCCGAGCCCGGCGGGCAGGTCCACACCCGCGCGGGTGAGAACGGCGATCAGGCCCCGCACCCGCGCGCGTACGTCGGCCTCGGCGTCCGGCCGCGTCAGCAGGTCGAGCGCCTCCACGTCCAGGACGGGGTCGAGTCCGAGCCGCGCGGCGAAGGTGCGCATGGCCTCGCCCTCTCCGGCGGGCGTGCCGTCGGCCAGCCACACGTAGCCGACGGCCCGGCGGAAGCCGGACGCGAGGGTGCAGCCGCCCCGGTCCGCGTCCCACCACAGGGCGAGCACGGGCCAGGGGGCGCCGACGGCGAGCGCTGCGGCCCAGCCGGCGACCACTTCGTCGACGGGTTCCCCGCCGTGCAGCCAGGGCCTGCCCTCCGGCACGAGCACGCTCCAGCCGTCGCCCGCCGGGGCGAGCAGCGCGGGTTCGCGCAGCAGCGGGGCGACGGCGGCGACGGCTCCGGGATCCGCCCGGCAGAGCAGCAGCGCGCCGGGGGCGGGAGCTCGGGCACCGAAGCGGAATCTGTCCGTCGACATGCTTACACGCTAGGACAATTCACCGCCGCTCACCCATGGGCGGCTGCTCGCCGGAACGAGCGTCTTGACTTTGCCGATCCGCGATATATCGTGAATACACGACACGCGATATGGCGTGTCGGCGGTCGACGGTTCGTCGCCCCCTCAGGTTCGGAGGTCTGCACCATGTCCGAGTGGTCCGTCGCGGAGCCCAGGAAGCTCACCTTCGACGAGCCCGTGCGCCAGCTCCAGGTGCGCATCGTCAACGGCACGGTGAACGTGGTGGGCACGGACGAGGGGTCCGCCCGTCTGGAGGTCACCGACGTCGAAGGCCCGCCCCTGCTGGTGACCCAGCAGGACGGCACCCTGACGGTGGCGTACGAGGATCTGCCCTGGAAGGGCTTCCTGAAGTGGCTCGACCGCAAGGGCTGGCGCCGCAGCGCCGTGGTCTCGCTGGCGGTCCCCGCGACCACCCGGGTCGAGGTCGGCGTGGTCAGCGCCGCCGCCGTGGTCTCCGGCATCGACGGCCGCGCCGAGGTCAAGGGCGTCTCCGGCGACACCACCCTGGTCGGCCTGGCGGGCCCGGTGCGCGCGGACACCGTCTCGGGCAGCGTGGAGGCCCAGGCCCTCTCGGGCGACCTGCGCTTCAACTCCGTCTCGGGCGACCTCACCGTCGTCGAGGCGGGCTCGTCGGTGAAGGCCGACTCGGTGAGCGGCTCGATGGTCGTCGACCTCGACCCGGCCGGCCGCCCCACCGACATCAGCCTGACCAGCGTCTCCGGCGAGATCGCCATCCGGCTGCCGCACCCGGCCGACGCGCAGGTGGAGGCCAACACCGCGAGCGGCTCCGTCTCCAACGCCTTCGAGGATCTCCGCGTCAGCGGCCAGTGGGGCGCCAAGCGCATCACGGGCCGTCTCGGAGCGGGCAACGGCCGGCTGAAGGCCACCACCGTCTCCGGCTCGATCGCCCTCCTGCGCCGCCCGCCGTCCGAGGACGAGTCCTGGGACGCCCGCTCCGGCCTGCGGGACGCGGACCCGCACGGGAAGGACCGCGCCCCGGACGCGGCGCAGGGGACCCCGCAGGCCGCGGAGGAGGGCGGGGCCCCGGCCCCCGACGCGCAGGACACGGCGCAGGCGCAGACCTCCGGCGCGCAGGCCGGGACCCCCGACGCGCAGGCCCCGGCCTCCGGCGCGCAGGACGGATCCCCTGACGCCCCGGGGGACAATGCGGGGGCCGGCCAGGCCGAGAACCCCGCCTCCGCCCCCGACCAGGCCGACGGTCCGACCGACAAGAAGGTGCTCTGACATGCCCCCCGTCTTCGCCCACGGCCGCCTCCGGCTCTACCTGCTGAAGCTGCTGGACGAGGCTCCGCGCCACGGCTACGAGGTCATCCGCCTCCTGGAGGAGCGCTTCCAGGGGCTGTACGCGCCCTCGGCGGGCACCGTCTACCCGCGCCTGGCCAAGCTGGAGAGCGAGGGCCTGGTCACCCACACCACCGAGGGCGGCCGCAAGGTGTACGCCATCACCGACGCCGGCCGTGCCGAACTGGCCGACCGCAGCGGTGAACTGGCCGACCTGGAGCTGGAGATCCGCGAGTCGGTCGCCGAACTGGCCGCGGAGATCCGGGCCGATGTGCGCGGCGCGGCGGGTGATCTGCGCCGGGAGATGCGGGCTGCGGCGAGCGAGGCCCGGCAGGCCCCCCCGTCCGGCGAGCAGCCCACCGAGCAGGAGGCGTGGCGGGCCGCGAAGGAGGAGATGCGCCGGGCCCGGCACGAGTGGAGGGAACAGGCCCGCCGCGCCAAGGACGAGAGCCGCCGCGCCCGCGAGGAGGCCCAGCGCGCCCGCCGTCAGGCGCAGGAGGCTCAGGACCGGGCCCGTGCCCAGGCCCAGGAGGAGATGCAGCGCATCGCCCGCCGGGTCCAGGAGCAGGTGCAGGACCACTTCAGCCGCGGCGACTGGCCCACGGGGGTGCGGGAGGGCCTGACGGAACTGGCCCGGGAGTTCGGTGACTTCGGCCGCGACTTCTCCTTCGGCCGCAACGGCGCCCAGCGTCCGGCCCAGGACCGGCCGGCCAAGGACCGCCCGGCGCCCGGCCGTCCGGCCCGGGAGCCGGACCTCTCCCTCACCCCCGAGGACTTCCCGGCCGACCATGAACCGGGCTGGGCCCACGACAGCGGCACGGGAGACCCGGCCCGCGACCTCGACCGCCTCCTCGACCGCTTCCGCGACGACATCCGCGACGCGGCCCGCGACCACGGCGTCACCCCGGAGCAGCTCCGCGACACCCGCCGCCATCTCACCGCGGCCGCGGCCCGCATCGGCGCCCTGCTGCGGACCCCGGACGCCTGACCCTCCGCCTGCGGACCTGCGGCCCCGGGTCCCGGCCCACTGCACCCCCGGGAAGCGGGCGACCGGCGGCACGGCGGCACGACGAGCCAGGCGACCGGCGGCACGGCGGCACGACGAGCCAGGCGACCGGCGGGTCGGGCGACCGGGCGACCAGCGGAGGAAGGCGCCGGCCCGTCAGCCGGCCTTCGCCTCGCCCGCACCGCCGTACAGCACCCGGACCAGCCCGTCGTGGGTCACCCCGTGATCGGCGAGGACCTCGGCCGGGACGCCGGGCCGGGCGGCGAGGGCGAGCAGCAGATGCTGGTCGCCGATCTCCCGGTCGCGGCGGGCCAGGGCGATGCGCAGGCTCTGGGTGAGCACCTCCTTGGCTCCGCGTCCGAACGGCCGCCGCCGGGACCGCCGCCCCCCGGCAGAGGCCAACGCCCCTTCCCCGTGGGTCTCCTCGACCCGGGAAACGATCGCCGCGAGGTCGATGCCCAGCCCGGCCAGGGCCTCCTCCTCGGCCCGGGAGAGCCCGCCGCGCCGCCGTACGGCGACGAGTTCCCCGGCGGCCCGCTCCCGCCGCTCCCCGGACAGTCCGAGCGCGGCCAGCGCGAAGGAGCCGCGGCTGCCCTCCCGGTCCAGCAGGGCGAGCAGCAGGTGCACCTCCTCTACCCGCTCGGCCCGCTCCCGTTCGGCGTGCCCGACGGCCCCTTCGACCACGGCACGCGCGTCCTCGGTGAACCGCTCGAACATCATCGCCTCCCGTACTTCTTGTGAACGGCCTGCCTGCTGACGCCGAGTTCGGCGGCGATCTCCTGCCACGACCAGCCCTGATTGCGCGCACTGCGCACCTGCACCGCCTCCAGCTGCTCCAGCAGCTTGCGCAGCGCGGCGACGGCCCGCAGCCCGACCCGCGGATCGTGGTCCCCCGCCCGCTCGGCGAGATCCGTTGCTTCGGTCATGATGTCAACGTAGATTGACAAACCCTCCATGTCAACCACAGTTGACATGGAGGGCGGCAGAAAGGGCGGGCCCGCCACCGGACCCGCCCTCGGTACCTGCCTCAGGAACTGGTCAGCACGATCTTCCCGAACAGTTCACCGGACTCCATCCGCTCGAAGCCCTCCCGCGCCCGGTCCAGCGGAAGCACCTCGTCGATCACCGGCCGGACCCCGGTCGCCGCGCAGAACGAGAGCAGGTCCTCCAGCTCGTCCTTGGTGCCCATCGTCGATCCGACGACCTTCAGCTCCAGGAAGAAGATCCGTGTGAGCTCCGCGTGCGAGGGCCGGTCCCCGCTGGTGGCCCCGGAGATGACGATCGTGCCGCCGGGCCGCAGCGACTTCACCGAGTGCGACCAGGTCGCCGCGCCCACCGTCTCGATGACGGCGTCCACCCGCTGCGGCAGCCGCGCCCCCGGCTCCACCGCCTCGACGGCGCCCAGTTCCAGAGCCCGCTTCCGCTTGGCCTCGTCCCGGCTGGTCGCGAAGACCCGCAGTCCCGCGGCCCTGCCGAGCACGATCGCGGCGGTGGCCACCCCGCCGCCGGCGCCCTGCACCAGGACGGAGTCGCCGGGCCGCACCCCGGCGTTGGTGAACAGCATCCGGTACGCCGTCAGCCACGCCGTCGGCAGACAGGCGGCCTCCTCGAACGACAGCTCCTTCGGCTTGGGCAGGATGTTCCAGGCCGGCACCGCCACCCGCTCGGCGAACGTGCCCTGATAGCGCTCGGTGAGGATCGACCGGGGCTCCTCGGGCCCGACGCCGTGCCCCGTCTGCCCGATGACGGAGTGCAGGACGACCTCGTTGCCGTCCGCGTCGATCCCGGCGGCGTCGCAGCCGAGGATCATCGGCAGCTTGTCCTCCGCGAGGCCCACGCCGCGCAGGGACCAGAGATCATGATGGTTGAGGGAGGCGGCCCGGACATCGACGGTCGCCCAGCCCGCACGCGCCTCGGGGGCCGGACGCTCCCCCAACTCAAGGCCGGCGAGCGGCTGATCACGGTCGATTCGGGCGGCGTAGGCAGCGAACATGCCGCCGACGATAGGTTCCCGGCGCTCCCGTTGGAACGCCGGGCGGCTGTGACACACACCCTCTTGCGCAAACGCCGCCCGGCAGGCCCTGCGGGACGGCCCGTGCCGGGGCGGGCCACCACGGGGGCCTGACGCCCGAACAGCGCAGCCGGAAGGTAAAAAATGGCCCCGCCCTCGGCGGGCGGGGCCA
Organism: Streptomyces sp. NPDC093094; assembly: GCF_044754345.1. Lineage (NCBI taxonomy): Bacteria > Bacillati > Actinomycetota > Actinomycetes > Kitasatosporales > Streptomycetaceae > Streptomyces > Streptomyces sp. NPDC093094. The sequence goes on from NZ_JBIVOX010000007.1 coordinate 166,344, forward strand.
TTCGGGTCAACCGGGCCGGCTCAGCGGGTCACCGCCGGGCCACGCCCTCGGCGCGGGCCGCCGCGGCGACCGCCGCCGTGACCGCCGGAGCCACCCGCTCGTCGAACGGCGACGGGATGACGTAGTCCGGCGCGAGGTCGTCACCGACGACCGACGCCAGCGCCTCGGCCGCCGCGATCTTCATGCCCTCGGTGATCCGGGACGCCCGCACCTGGAGCGCGCCCGCGAAGATCCCCGGGAACGCCAGCACGTTGTTGATCTGGTTCGGGAAGTCCGACCGCCCGGTCGCGACGACCGCCGCGTACTTGTGGGCGATCTCCGGGTGGACCTCGGGGTTCGGGTTGGCCATCGCGAACACGAAGGCACCCTCGGCCATGGAGGCGACCGCCTCCTCCGCCACCGTGCCGCCGGAGACGCCGATGAAGACGTCCGCACCCACGAGGGCGTCCTCCAGCGAGCCGGTGATGCCGGCCTTGTTCGTGAACCCGGCCACCTCACGCTTGACCTGCGTCAGGTCCTCCCGGTCCGCCGAGACGACGCCCTTGCGGTCGGCCACCGCCACATCGCCGATGCCGGCCTCGATCAGCATCCGCGCGATCGCGACACCGGCCGCGCCGGCGCCCGAGATGACGGCCCGCAACTGCCCGATCTCCCGGCCGCTCAGCCGGGCCGCGTTGCGCAGCGCGGCCAGCGTGACGACGGCGGTGCCGTGCTGGTCGTCGTGGAAGATCGGGATGTCCAGCCGCTCCTGGAGCCGACGCTCGATCTCGAAGCACCGGGGCGCCGAGATGTCCTCCAGGTTGACGCCGCCGAACGAGGGAGCCAGCCGCACCACCGTCTCGACGATCTCGTCGACGTCGGTGCAGGCCAGAGCGATGGGAACCGCGTCCACACCGCCGAACTGCTTGAAAAGGATCGCCTTGCCTTCCATGACCGGAAGGGAAGCCTCGGGGCCGATGTCCCCGAGTCCGAGCACCGCCGTGCCGTCGGTCACGACGGCGACCACGGACGACTTCCACGTGTAGTCGTGGACGAGTTCCGGCTGCTCGGCGATCGCGGTGCACACCTTCGCGACGCCGGGCGTGTAAGCCAGGGACAGGTCGTCCTTGTCGCGGACCGGCACAGTGGCCTGCACTGCCATCTTGCCGCCGCGGTGCAGCGCGAACGCCGGGTCGAGGTCGAAGGAATCGAGGGGCCCGCCCTCGCCCCCCCGATCCGTACCGGTGTCGCTGTCGCTGCGAGGATTGACGATCTCCGCTGCCACTTCTTTTTACCCCTTAAATATTCAAGGTTGAGGGTTTGACCACTCCCGGTGAGGGGTGGGCGGGCACCGCGTACGTCCCTTGCTGAGTGATGCATACGGACATGTACGCGACGGGCGCGCCGCACACGCGCCCTGGGCCCCGGATGAGGGGTGTAAAGAACCTTCATACCGGACGGACGGTGTCGAGGACGAGTCCATAACGCGAAGGTCACATGCAGACGCCAGGACTCATGCATGAATGTCGGGACAAGCCCTGGACAAACCCTCGACAAGCGCTCAACCCAGCTGCGGCAAGGGCGAGCAGCCGTCCGGACCCCGAGGCGAACCGGAGATCTTCCGGCATCTGTGGCGGTTTTCCGCAGAAGATGCGGCCGTGATGTACCGGACTGGGGCGGTTCGAGTGTCTCCCGTTATCCGATTTTGACATTGTCGCCCCCCTGAATGGACGAGTCCGAATGGCAAGATGCGGTAATCACACGAGGTCGCGACACCCGAAGGTGTGTGTTCTCGTCGACCCATCGGCAACTCCACCCATCCGCCGGAGGAACCCACCATGACCGCAAGCACCACCCGTCGTACGACCGCCACGCGCTCCCGGCTGGCAGCGGTCGGCTCGATCGCGGTCGCAGGCGTCCTGCTTCTCACCGGCTGCGGTGACCAGACCAAGGACAGCGGCTCCGACACCACCGACACCGCCTCCAAGAGCACCGCCCCGCTCGCGGACAAGCTGCCCCAGGCCATCCGCGACAAGGGCGTCGTCAAGGTCGGTTCGGACATCGCCTACGCCCCGGTCGAGTTCAAGGACAGCTCCGGCAAGACGGTCGGCATCGACCCGGACCTCGCCGACGCCATGGGCAAGCAGCTCGGCGTGAAGTTCGAGTTCGAGAACGGCACCTTCGACACCCTGATCACCGGTCTGCGCTCCAAGCGCTACGACATGGCCATGTCGGCGATGACGGACACCAAGGACCGTCAGGAGGGCATCGACTCCGAGACCGGCAAGAAGGTCGGCGAGGGCGTCGACTTCGTCGACTACTTCACCGCCGGTGTCTCGATCTACACCAAGAAGGGTGACGACCAGGGCATCAAGACCTGGTCGGACCTGTGCGGCAAGAAGATCGTCGTGCAGCGCGGCACGGTCTCCGAGGACCTCGCCAAGGCCGAGGCGAAGAAGTGCCCCGGCGGCAAGACGATCGCCATCGAGGCGTTCGACAACGACCAGCAGGCCCAGACCCGTCTGCGCTCCGGCGGCGCGGACGCCGGCTCCTCCGACTTCCCGGTCGCCGCGTACGCGGTGAAGACCTCCGGCGGCGGCAACGACTTCCAGCTGGTCGGCGAGCAGGTCGACGCCGCCCCGTACGGCATCGCGGTCGCCAAGAACAACCCCGAGCTGCGCGACGCGCTGAAGGCGGCGCTGGACGCGATCATCGCGAACGGCGAGTACGAGAAGATCATCTCCAAGTGGGGCGTCCAGGAGGGCGCCGTCAAGGAAGCCACGATCAACGGCGGCAAGTGACCGCAGCGTCGCGGCCACTGAAAGGCAACATCCGTGACTGACATCGACAAGACGGACGGGCCGGCGGGCACCCCGCCGGCCGGCCCGGAGGCCATCAAGGCCATCCCGGTCCGTCACTACGGACGGTACGTCTCCGCCGTCGTGGCGCTCGGCCTGCTGGGCGTCATCGTCTACGCGTTCTCCCAGGGCAAGATCAACTGGGGTGCGATCCCGGACTACTTCTTCGACGACCGGGTCCTGGAGGGCGTCGGCAAGACGCTCCTCCTCACGGTCCTCTCCATGGCGATCGGCATCTTCGGCGGCATCCTGCTCGCCGTGATGCGCCTGTCGAAGAACCCGGTGACCTCGTCCATCTCGTGGTTCTACATCTGGTTCTTCCGCGGCACGCCGGTCCTGGTCCAGCTCATCATCTGGTTCAACCTGGGCCTGGTCTTCGAGTACATCAACCTCGGGCCGTTCTACAAGGACGAGTGGTCGGACTTCATGACCCCGTTCCTGACGGCGCTGCTGGGCCTCGGCCTCAACGAGGCCGCGTACATGGCGGAGATCTGCCGTGCCGGTCTGCTGGCCGTCGACGAGGGCCAGACCGAGGCCGCCCACGCGCTCGGCCTGAGCCACGCCAAGACGCTGCGCCGGATCGTCATCCCGCAGGCGATGCGCGTGATCGTGCCGCCGACGGGCAACGAAGTCATCAACATGCTGAAGACGACCTCGCTGGTCTCGGTGATCCAGTACACCGAACTCTTCCGCGTGACCCAGGACATCGGCCAGACCTCCGGCGCGCCGGTCGAGATGCTGTTCCTCGCCGCCGCCTGGTACCTGATCCTGACCTCGATCCTGAGCGTCGGCCAGTACTACATCGAGCGCTACTACGCCCGCGGCGCCACCCGTCAGCTGCCGCCCACGCCGCTGCAGAAGCTCCGGGCGAAGATCTCCGGCCGTAAGGGGGCGACGGCATGACCGACAAGCTCAGCAAGACGGACGCGTCCGTGGCGCACTCCAGCGTCTCCATGGTCAAGGCCGAGGGCGTCCACAAGAACTACGGCCAGATCGAGGTCCTCAAGGGCATCGATCTGGAGGTCAAGCAGGGTGAGGTCTTCTGCCTCATCGGCCCCTCCGGCTCGGGCAAGTCGACCTTCCTGCGGTGCATCAACCACCTGGAGAAGATCAACGCCGGCCGGCTGTACGTCGACGGCGACCTGGTCGGCTACCGGCAGAAGGGCGACAAGCTCTACGAGCTGAAGGACAGCGAGGTCGCCCGCAAGCGCCGGGACATCGGCATGGTGTTCCAGCGGTTCAACCTGTTCCCGCACATGACGGCGCTCGACAACGTCATGGAGGCTCCGGTCCAGGTCAAGGGCCAGAGCAAGGCGCAGGCCCGGGAGCGCGCCCGGCAGCTGCTGGAGCGCGTGGGCCTGGCCGACAAGGCCGGGAACTACCCCTCGCAGCTCTCCGGCGGCCAGCAGCAGCGCGTCGCCATCGCCCGGGCCCTCGCCATGGAGCCCAAGCTGATGCTGTTCGACGAGCCGACCTCGGCCCTGGACCCGGAGCTGGTCGGTGACGTCCTCGACGTCATGCGCGACCTGGCCGAGTCCGGCATGACGATGGTCGTCGTCACCCACGAGATGGGCTTCGCCCGCGAGGTGGGCGACAGCCTCGTCTTCATGGACGGCGGTGTGGTCGTCGAGTCCGGCAACCCGCGCGAGGTCCTGACGAACCCGCAGCACGAGCGCACCCAGGCGTTCCTGTCCAAGGTTCTCTGACACAGCGGCGACGAGGGGCGGTACGGGACTCCCGTACCGCCCCTCGCGTGTGTGCAGGTGTCCACCGCAGCGCGAGCAGCAGCGTGTCCGAGGGCGGGCACCACACCGGCCTGACCTCGGCGAATCCCTTCTCGCGCAGCACGCGCGCGTGCCAGGCGGCGGAGGGCGTGTCGCCCTCGGCGTGCTCGCCGTGGATCTCGAAGCGGCGGGCGGCGGGCCCGGCGAGGACGGGGTCCTGTGCGGCGAGCCGCCACCACCGGGCCCGGTCCAGGGCGCCGTCGGCCCGGGCCCGGTCCGTGCGGGCGTGGCGCAGGGCGCGCTCGTCGGCGTTGATCCGGGGGGTGGTGCCGTCGGTCATGCGGTCCGCGTTCATGAAGATCCCGCCCTCGCGGACGAGCCCCGCGAGCTGCCCGTGGAGGGTGGCGAGCGGCTCGCTGTGCAGCCGGTGCAGGGCGGTGGCCGTGAGGACGACGTCGTAGGAGTCGTGCGGCAGCCTCGCCGTCCAGCCGGGGTCCTTCAGGTCGGCGGCGACCAGGGTGACGCGGCCGTCGTCCGCGAAGGTGCCTCCGGCGACGGCGAGGAGCGCCGGGTCGAGGTCGACGCCGGTGCTGGTCGCGCCGGGAGGACGGGCCAGGAGGCGGGCGGTGACGGTGCCGGTGCCGCAGGCGAGGCCGAGGACGCGCGGCGTGGAACCGACGAGGGCCTCGGCCATGTCGAGCATGATGCGGAAGCGTTCCTCGCGGTCGGGCATGTACCACTCCTGCCGGCGGTCCCGGCTCCGCTGCCGGGCCGGCCGGTCCGCTCCGGCCGCGGCGGTGCCGGTGTCCGTCGTCGAAGCCCTCCGTCCACGCAGGTCACGTAATACCCTGGATGCACGATCAGCTGTTACCCGACCGTACGCCCACGACGACAGATCGCCCTCGTAAGGACTACAAGTGGAACTGGCCTATTACTCGGATTACGCCGTGCGCCTCGTCAACAGCGAGGAACCGGCCCGGGGCACGGACACACTGACCTCGGTCGAGGCCGTCCGTGAGCTGTTCGGCGCCAACCAGACCGCGGCCCGGCGTGCCACCGAGGCGGACGTGACACGGTTCCGCTCGGTCCGGGCCCGGCTGCGGGCGGTGTTCGAGGCCGCCGACCAGGGCGACGAGACGCTCGCGGTGGACCTGCTGAACTCGCTGCTGCTGGAGTTCCCCGTCAGCCCGCAGATCTCCGGCCACGACCACCGCGACGACGACGGCCGTCCGCTGTGGCACATGCATCTGGCCGATCACCCCTCGAACGCGACCGCGGGCTACGCCGCCATCGCCGCGATGGGTCTGGCCTTCCACCTCACCGAGTACGGCGTCGACCGGCTGGGACTGTGCGAGGCGGCCCCGTGCCGCAACGTCTTCCTCGACACCTCGACCAACCGCTCCCGGCGCTACTGCTCCGACCGCTGCGCCACGCGCGCGAACGTCGCCGCCTACCGCGCCCGCAAACGCCAGGAGGCCGAACGGGCCGACAGCACCGGCCGCGCCGCGGACAGCGCCCACCGGAGCGCGGCGAGCGGTCCGCTCTGATCCGGCGTGCGGGGCCGGAAACGGAAGCGGACCCGGCCGAGGACGAGCTCCTCGGGCACGGTGCCGTAGTCGGTGCTGTCGCCCCCCGCGCGGGCGTTGTCGCCCAGCACCCACCAGCCGCTCTCGCGGCGCTCAGCGGCCCGTTTGACGACCAGCAGGTCCTGCTGGAAGGGATGACGCAGGACGACGACGTCACCGATCCTGATCCGGGCGCCGTAGTGCACGACGAGCCGGTCGCCGTGGTACAGCGTGGGCACCATCGACGGCCCGGTCACCTCGGCCGCCCCGAAGGGCAGCAGTCCGCCCCTGCGCTCGGTCTCCTGCGACAGCTCCGGCCTCACCCGGCACCTCCCCGGTTTCATCCTCCACCAGTCCCAGTCTCACCCCGGACTTTTGTCCTAAGCCCACGGGGGCACTCGCGAAAACCCGTCCCTCAGGGAGTAATGTCCCACCTGAGAAGACGATCACGAGGAAGGAACGCTCCATGCTTTCCCGCCTGTTTGCCCCCACGGTCAAGGTCAGCGCGCACTGCGACCTGCCCTGCGGCGTGTACGACCCGGCCCAGGCCCGCATCGAGGCGGAGTCGGTGAAGGCCGTCCAGGACAAGATGGCCGCCAACGACGACCCGCACTTCCAGGCGCGTGCCACGGTCATCAAGGAGCAGCGCGCCGAGCTCGCGAAGCACCACGTGTCGGTGCTGTGGAGCGACTACTTCAAGCCCCCGCACTTCGAGAAGTACCCGGAGCTGCACCAGCTGGTCAACGACGCCCTGAAGGCCCTCTCGGCCGCCAAGGCGTCCACCGACCCGGCGACCGGCCAGAAGGCCCTGGACTACATCGCCCAGATCGACAAGATCTTCTGGGAGACCAAGAAGGCCTGACGGGGGAGATCCCCCTCGGGACCGGCGGTCGGTGCACCACCGCGGGTCCTCCGCCTCGCCTCGGGGGCCCGGCCACACACAGGCCGGGCCCCCGAGCCGTTCCCGGGCGCGGGGCCCGCCGGGGTCCGGGCGGGGCGTGGCATGCTGTGGACGTGAACAGGGACGATCTGGTGCGGCTGCGCAGGGCGCGGGACCGGATGGACCGTGAGTACGCCGAGCCGCTGGACGTCACCGCGCTCGCGGCGACCGCGCTGATGTCGCCCGGGCACTTCCAGCGCAGCTTCCGGGAGACGTACGGGGAGACGCCGTACGGCTATCTGATGACCCGCCGCGTGGAGCGGGCCAAGGCGCTGCTGCGGCGCGGCGACCTCAGTGTGACCGAGGTGTGCATGGCGGTGGGCTGCACCTCGCTGGGTTCCTTCAGCGCCCGCTTCACCCGGCTCGTCGGCGAGACACCGAGCGCCTACCGGGCGCGTCCGCACGAGGACGGCGCGGCCGTCCCGCCGTGCGTGGCACGGAAGTACACGCGACCGCGTCGTGCATGAGCCCGCCCGCCGCCCTAGCGTGGGGGCATGGATCTCAGACTCAGGCAGTGTTTCGTCGCCGTCGACGACCACGACAAGGCGCTGATCTTCTACCGGGACGTGCTCGGTCTGGTGGTCACGAACGACATCGGTTTCGAGGGCATGCGCTGGGTGACGCTCAGCCCGCCGCTCCAGCCGGACGTGGAGATCGTCCTGGAGCCCCCGGCCGCGGACCCCGACGCCTCCCCCTCCGACAAGGAGGCGATGGCCGTGCTGCTGGCCAAGGGCCTGCTGCGCGGGGTCAACTTCACCACCTCCGACTGCGACGCCCTGTTCGACCGGGTGCGCGAGGCGGGCGCCGATGTCGTCCAGGAGCCCACGGACCAGCCGTACGGGGTGCGCGACTGCGCGTTCCGCGACCCGGCGGGGAACATGCTGCGCTTCCTGCAGCGGACCGCGGACTGAAATCCGCGCGGCCCGCGGGGACTTCACACCTACGATCATCGGCATGGACATCCGCTGGACCTACGCGTTCGCCGACCGGCCCGCCGCCTCCTTCGACCGCGCGTGCGTGTTCTGGACCGCGGTGACCGACACCGGGCTGTCGGAACTGCGCGGCGACGACCGAGAGTTCACGACGCTGCTGCCGCGCGGCGCCGATCCGTGCGTGAAGATCCAGGGGGTCGCGGACGGGCCCGGCGGGGCGCATCCCGACTTCGCCGTCGAGGACGTCGACGGGTTCACCGGGCGGGCCCGGCGGCTGGGGGCCGAGGCCGTCGCCGAGCACGACGGATGGGCCGTGCTGCGCTCCCCCTGCGGCCAGTTGTTCTGCGTGGTCCCCTGGCAGGGAGAGCGGGTGCGGCCGCCCGTGGTGCTCGGGAGCCGGCTGGACCAGCTCTGCCTGGACGTCCCGCCCTCCGCCTTCGAGGCCGAGACCGCCTTCTGGAGCGCCCTGCTGCCCGGCTGGGAGTCGCTGCCCGGTTCACGGCCGGAGTTCCACGTCCTGAAGCCGCCGGCCGGTCTGCCGCTGCGGCTGCTGCTCCAGCGCCTGGACACCGAACGGCCCGTCTCCGCGCATCTCGACCTCGCCTGCGCGGACATCGACGCGACCCGCGAGCGGCACGAACTGCTGGGCGCGCGGACGGTGGCGCAGGGCCCCCACTGGACGGTCATGCGCGACCCGGCGGGCGGCACGTACTGCCTGACCGGCCGGGACCCGGAGACGGGCGGCCTGCCGGGCCGCTGGCGGCCGGTGCCGTAGGCGCAGGCGCAGGCGACGGCGCAGGCGCAGGCGCAGGCGACGGTCGTCGGATGCCCGGCGGCCGGGCAGCCCTCGTACGCGTCCTGCTCCGTGCTCGGCAGCGGCGCCGGGGTGCTGTTCTCCTCCCGGCGGGCGCGCGGCGGCTCGGCCGCGTCGTCGAGCCACAGCGTCAGCGCGCCGCCGACGGCGACGGTGACGGCCCGGACGAGAACCGTCCCGCGCCAGAGGCGTCGTCGCGTCACGCCCACGGCTCCACGGCGACGACCGCGTCCACCGGGATCGGGCCGTACACGTGCGGGAACTCCTCCGCGCCGGGCTCGGGAGCCTCGTACTTCAGCGGCACGTCCAGACGGGCCGGATCGATCACGAGGACGACCAGTTCGCCGGGGCCGTCGTAGGAGCCGTACAGGAAGGCCGCCACCTTCGGGAGCTGTTCGCGGGTCGAGCAGTGGACGAACCCCTCCTCCTCCAGGGTGCGGCCGCGGGTGGACATCGTGTAGGCGCCGCGTTCGCGGGCCGCGTCCCACAGGGAGCGCTCGGTGATGTGCAGGACGGACGGCTGTTCGGGCATGGGCCCACGCTAGCCCTTCGGACGGGCCGCGCGCTGCCGCACATGACGCCGCCCGGGCAGGCTCGGGGTCTTCGCGGCCGCCGGCTCGCGGGCCGCGCGGGCCGCGCGGGCGGCCGCCGCTTCCTCGGCGCGCTCCGGGAGGTGCGCGTGCGGTGTCCGGGCGGCGGCCCTGCCCGTCGGCCGGCTCACCGCTCCCGGTGAGATCACCGTCGAGGGCGCCCGTGCGGTCGTCAGCACCCTGACCAGGTGCTTCGTCGTCCGCTCCTTCGGCCGGGCCCCCGGCGGGCGGCTCTCGCGGGGGGCGCCGGAGCCGTCCGGGGATGCTCGGCGACAGGTTCAGGACTGTTCCGCGGCGGGCTGTCCGGACTGCGGCTCGGGGGCGTCCTGCTGTCCGTCGGCTGGTTCCGGTCCGGGCGGCCGGCGGACGACGCCGTACGCGTCGGACGCCTCGCAGTCCGGGTTCCGGCAGGGGCCGGGTTCCCACTTCGGGACCCATGCGCCCAGCGTCTTGTGACGCCGCACGACCGTGTCGACGCGCTGTCCGCAGTCGGGACAGACGGGTTCTTCGCTGCCCATGTCTTCAGGGTAGGGCGGGTGGGAGCCCGGCGCTTCCCGCTGCGCCCGGCGGCCCCGGCCGGCGTCAGCGCTTCCTGCGGTACGTCCGCACCAGGGCGCCGTTGCCGAACGTGCGCACCTCGCCGAGGGTGAACTCCGTGAGGGAGACCTCCGCGGCGAACATCGGCATGCCGCTGCCGTAGACCATCGGGTACGTCTTGACGACCAGCTCGTCGATCTCGTCGAGCAGTTCGCCCGCGACCGTGGAGCCGCCGCACAGGTAGATGTCGAAAGGACTGTCCTCCGCCTTCAGTTCGCGGACCTTGGCGACGAGGTCACCGGAGACGATCTCGACATGGGGGTCGGGCGACTCCGTGATGCTGCGCGAGGCGACGTACTCGCGCAGGTGGGCGTAGGGGCTGGTGACGCCCTCCCGCAGACCCACCTCGTAGCTGGCGCGGCCCTGGAGGACGGTGTCGAACCGCTTCAGGGGCAGGCCGTCGATGCCGAGTGCCTTGCGGCCGGGGGCGGACAGGGTGTCGGGGTGCTCCGCCGCGAGGTAGCCGATGAACTCCTCGTCGAGGTAGGCGAACATCGCCGACGCGTCGCCGGACGGGTCCCCGATGAACCCGTCGAGGGAGCAGGCGACGAAGTACGTGAGCTTGCGCAAGCCGGTCTCTTTCCATGAGGCGCCGTGATGACATCCACAGTTATAGTACTTCACTTGAAGTGGTTTCAAGAAGGCAAGCGGTCCCGCCGCAAGTGACAGACATGAATCCGCCCACCGGGCGGAAGGTTCAGCTCCGCGGATCACGCCACATCGGCCACATCGGCGGGCCGTCCGGCAGCTCCAGCGGCCGCCCCGCGGTCTCGAAACCCAGCCGCTCGTACAGCGCACGGCTGCGGGCGTTGCTCGCCTCCAGATAGGCGGGCAGGCCCTCGCGGTCACAGCGGTCCAGGACGTGCCGGACGAGCGCGGTGCCGAGACCGCGGCCCTGGCGGGCGGGGTCGACGCCGATCATCCACAGATACGCGTGCGCACGGTCCGAGGGGTGGATCCCGGCGGTCAGCCGGCCGATCAGCTCGACCCGCTCATTGGCCGGGTCGACGGCCTCACGCATCTGCGCGAACCCGTCGTCGCCGGCTTCGTCCGCATCCGCATCCGTGTCCGTCCCGCCGCTGCCGTGGGGGTCCGCCGGGACGGACAGCCACAGGGCGCAGGCCGCGCCGTCCTCGGTGAGGTCGATCCGTCCGTCCGCCAGCACGATGTCGGTGAACGCCGCCATCAGCCGGGGGTGCGTCGCCCGGCGGTGGTCGTCGCCCGGGAACACCCAGCGGCTCACCGGGTCGTCCTGGAAGGCCCGGTCCAGCAGCCGCACGACCTCGTCACGGTCGCCCCGCCCCGCCACCCGTATGCCCACGCCCATGCCCGCACCTCTCAACCGGCCTTGATCGTCCGGGGGTTGAGGGTAGCGGGACCGGCGGCGGGGCGGGACACCGACCGCGGCCACCGGTGTCGGCCGGAGCCCCCGGGCGCCGTGCTGCGTCAGGACCGCACGGGCGTCCGGGGGCTCCGGGGAGAGGGGGCCGTCGGCGGCCGGCCCGCCTCAGCTGGTGCGGCGGGTGACGAACTCCGCCAGGGAGAGCAGTCCTCCGGCCGTCTCCGGATCGGGTATCGCGCGGGCCAGTTCGGACATCGCCCGGGACATCCGGTCGGCCGCCTGCGCCTGCGCCCAGTCGCGGCCCCCGGCCCGCTCCACGGCCAGGGCCGTGCGCTCCAGGTCCTCCTGGTCGTACGGGACTTCGTACAGGGCCGCCAGTTCGGCCGCGGCCGGCGTACCGGAGGTGAGCGCGGCGACCACCGGCAGCGACTTCTTGCGGGCGGCGAGATCCGCGCGGGCCGGCTTGCCGGTGTGTCCGGGGTCGCCCCAGATGCCGATGACGTCGTCGATGAGCTGGAAGGCGAGCCCGGCCTCACGGCCGAACGCGTCCAGCGCCTCGACGTCGTCCGGCGACGCGCCCGCGTACAGCGCGCCGAGCGCGCACGCGCAGCCCAGCAGCGCGCCCGTCTTGGCCTCCGCCATGACGAGGACCTCGTCGAGTCCGACCTCGGTGGGAGGGCGGCGTTCCATGGCCGTGTCCACCTGCTGGCCCTCGCACAGCTCGATGACACAGGCCGCGAGCCGGGAAGCGGCCGCCGCGGACGCCGGGTGCGGATCCTCCGCGAGGAGCCGCAGGGCGAGCGCCTGCATGGCGTCCCCCGCGAGGATCGCGCCGGCGTCGCCGAACACCGTCCACGCGGTGGGCCGGTGCCGGCGGGTCGTGTCGCGGTCCATCACGTCGTCGTGCAGCAGCGTGAAGTTGTGGACCAGTTCCACGGCCGCCGCCGCCCGCACCGCCGCCGTGCGCGCCCTCGGCCCGCCGAGCGCGGCGGCCGCGGTGAGCACGAGCGCCGGGCGGATCGCCTTGCCGGAGTTCCCGGCGGCCGGGGTGCCGTCCTCGTGCTCCCAGCCGAAGTGGTACAGCGAGACCCGTCTCATCGCACCGGGCAGCGACTCCAGGGCGGACCGCAGCGCCGGGTCGACCGCCGTCCGCACCCGCTCCAGGATCACGACCGCCTCCTGCCCGTCACCCGTGCCCGGGCAGCCGGCGGCGAGGTCCTGCGCGGCGAGGACGGCGGACCCGTCCGCCGCGGGAGCCGCGGGGCCGCCCGCCGACGGGGCCGTGAGGACGTCCGCCGACGGGGCCGTGCCGGACACGGGCCCGTCCGACGGGGCCTGCGCCCCGTCGGTGTCGTTCCCCGCGGGCACGTCCGCGGTGTTCTCCGGCCGGGCCGTGACGGGCACCCGCCGGTCCCCGCCGCGCCTCGCCGCGGCGAGGCGCTGTCTGGTGCCCGTCATGAACTCGGTCATGCGCTGCCCCGGTGGAAGGCGGCCGCCACGGACCCCGGCCGCGCGGCCGGGCGGGTGCGCCCGGGGCGGTGCGCCCGCCCGGTGGGGCGGGCGCACACGGCCGGCCGGGAAGGAGGGGTCACCGCCAGCGGCCGATCTCGACGTTCTCCAGCACGCCGAGCGCGTCGGGCACCAGGACGGCGGCCGAGTAGTAGGCCGTCACCAGGTACTTGATGATCGCCTGTTCGTTGATGCCCATGAACCGCACGGACAGGCTCGGCTCGATCTCCTCCGGGATCCCGGACTGACGCAGGCCGATCACGCCCTGCTCCTGCTCACCGGTACGCATGGCGATGATCGACGTGGTCCGGGCCTCGGTGACCGGGATCTTGTTGCAGGGGTAGATCGGCACACCGCGCCACGTGGGGATGCGGTTGCCGCCGACGTCGATCGTCTCCGGCACGAGGCCCCGCTTGTTGAGCTCACGTCCGAACGCGGCGATCGCGCGCGGGTGCGCCAGGAACAGCTTGGTGCCGCGCCGCCTGCTGAGCAGCTCGTCCATGTCGTCCGGGCCGGGCACACCGTCGTGCGGCTGGATCCGCTGGTCGTACTCGCAGTTGGTCAGCAGGCCGAACTCACGGTTGTTGACCAGCTCGTGCTCCTGGCGCTCCTTGAGCGCCTCGACCGTGAGCCGCAGCTGCTGCTCGGTCTGGTTCATCGGCTGGTTGTAGAGGTCGGCCACCCGTGAGTGGATGCGCAGCACGGTCTGGGCGATGCTCAGTTCGTACTCGCGGGGCCGGGCCTCGTAGTCGACGAAGGTGTGCGGGATGTCCGGCTCGCCGGAGTGGCCGGCGGCGAGGTCGACGGCCTTCTCGCCGTACTTGTTGGTGCGCTGGTTCGGGACGGCACGCTGCTCCTGGAGATGCTCGCGCAGGGACTCCGCGCGCTCGGCGATCTGCTCGACGTCCTGACGGGCGAGGGTCAGCACGGTGCAGGCGGTGACCGCGCGGACGGTGTTCTCCCAGATGGCGTCCGCGTCCAGCAGCGCGGCCTCGCCGAAGTAGGCGCCGTCGGCGAGGACTCCGAGCACCGCGTCGTCGCCGTAGGGGCCCTCGCCGACCCGCTCGGCCCGGCCGTGCGCCAGCAGATGGACCTCGTCGGTCCGGCTGCCGAAGGAGGCGATCACCTCGCCCGCCGCGTACTCGCGCTGACGGCAGCGCTGGGCCAGCTCCGCGAGCACCTCGTCGTCCTCGTACGAGCGCAGGGCCGGCAGCTCGCACAGCTCCGCCGGGATGACCTCGACCCGGTCGCCGGTCTTCACGAAGGTGACACGTCCGTCTCCGACGGCGTAGGTGAGCCGCCGGTTCACCCGGTACGTGCCGCCCTGGACGTCCACCCACGGCAGAGTGCGCAGCAGCCAGCGGGAGCTGATCTCCTGCATCTGCGGGACGGACTTGGTGGTGGTGGCCAGGTTCCGCGCAGCCGCGGTGCCGAGACTCTGCTGCGGCTTGCCCTGCTCCGTGCGGACCTCTTCGCCTACCGACATAAAAAACTGCCCTCCCGGTCCTGCCCCGGCAACGGTCGCATGGGGCACCGATCTCGCGTGAAGCCTTCCATCACACAGCGTGGTCGTGCTATTACACGAAAGAGCGGGAATGGATCACGGCGGTCCTGGGCACACATACGGCCTCCGTTTTCGCGCCCGCGACGCCGGGCCCTGCGCGCGGCGGACGCGGTGGACGGATCCGACGCGCCCGGACGTTGTTCGACAATGGGTGCCGTGACCAGCATGGACGCCCTTCAGCCCCGCCTCCCCTCGCCGCTGCACGAGGTCGAGGACGACCGGTTCGGCCGGCGTGGTGTACGGCTGCTCCTCAAGCGGGACGACCTGATCCACCCGGACCTGATCGGCAACAAGTGGCGCAAGCTGGCGCCCAATCTCGCGGCGGCGGCCGGACGTCCGCTCGTCACGTTCGGTGGCGCGTACTCCAACCATCTGCGGGCCACCGCCGCGGCGGGCCGCCTCCTCGGCGTGCCCACCGTCGGCGTGGTCCGCGGCCAGGAGCTGGCGGACCGGCCGCTCAATCCCTCGCTGCTCCGGTGCGCCGCCGACGGCATGCGGCTGCACTTCGTCGACAGGGAGACGTACCGCCGCAAGACCGATCCCGCCGCCCTCACGGCGATCCTGCGCGCGGCGCACGCCGAGGAGGCGTACGTCGTCCCGGAGGGCGGCAGCAACGAGGCCGCGGTGCGCGGCTGCGCGGCGCTCGGGGAGGAGCTGCGCGGACGGGCGGACACGGTCGCCGTCGCCTGCGGCACGGGCGGCACCCTGGCCGGTCTGGCCGCGGGTCTGGACCGCGGCCAGCGGGCCCTCGGCGTCCCCGTCCTCAAGGGCGGCTTCCTGGAGGCGGACGTACGGTCGCTCCAGCGGCGGGCCTTCGGCGGTCCGCGCGGCGACTGGCACCTCGCCGACCGCTTCCACTTCGGCGGCTACGCCCGCACGCCCCCCGAACTGCACGCGTTCGCGGAGGACTTCGAGGACCGCCACGGGCTGCCGGTGGAACGGATCTACGTCGCCAAGCTGCTCCACGGGCTGGTGACCCTGGCCGAGGAGGGCGCCTTCGCGCCCGGTACGGCCCTCGCGGCCGTGATCACCGGCCGCCCGTTCGCCTAGGGGCTGTCCGACGATTCGCGTCGTCGCCCGAAGGGCGGCCACGCGCCGTCAGGTGCGTGCTCTCGGCGTGCCGGCCCCAGGCCCTCGTACCGGGCGTACCCGGGTCCGGGGCCGGTGCAGCGAGAGCGCGTGCACGGCGTCGCGCGGCAGAGGGGAACGGTCGGACAGGCCCTGGGGGCTCGCCGGACCGGTCCCGCGCTCACGTCGTCTCGCGGTAGGCCGCCGCCTCCTCCAGGTCGAGCCTGCGCAGCAGGGTGCGGAGCATCTCGTCGTCGATGTAGCGCATGTCGCGCAGCCTGACGAAGACCTCGCGCTCGGCGCCGATCATCTCGCGGGACAGCCGGCGGTAGGTGTCGTCGACGGTCTCCCCGGTGACCGGGTTGGCCTGCCCGAGGCGTTCCCACACGGAGTTGCGGCGGCGCTCCAGGACCGTGCGCAGACGGTCCGCCAGCGGCCCGGGCAGGGCGTTGCGCTCGTCGGACAGCAGCTCGTCCAGGCACTGCTCGGCAGCCCGGGACGCCTGCGCCTGGGCGTTGGCCTCGGCGAGCGTCTCCGCCTGCACGTCACGTCCGGGCAGCTGGAGCAGACGGATCAGCGGGGGCAGGGTGAGGCCCTGGATCACGAGGGTGGCGATCACGGTCGTGAAGGTGAGGAAGAGGATCAGGTTGCGGCCCGGGAAGGGTTCGTCGCCCTCCATGGTCACCGGGATGGAGAAGGCGATGGCCAGCGAGACCACGCCGCGCATACCGGCCCAGGAGATGACGAACGCGCCCTTCCAGGTGGGGTTCTCCTCGCGTTTGCGGATCCGCGCGGACAGCATCCGGGGCAGGAAGGTCGCCGGATACACCCATACGAACCGGGTGGCGACCACGACCAGGAAGACGGCCACCGCGTACCAGGCCGCGTCGACCCCCTCGTACTCCCCGAGGCCGCGCAGGACGACCGGCAGCTGCAGGCCGATGAGCGCGAAGACCGCCGACTCCAGCACGAAGGCGACCATCTTCCACACCGCGTCCTCCTGGAGCCGGGTGGCGAAGTCGACCTCCCACGCACGGTGCCCCAGGTAGAGCGCGACGACCACGACGGCGAGGACGCCGGAGGCGTGCACCTGCTCGGCGACGCCGTAGGCGACGAACGGGATCAGCAGCGACAGGGTGTTCTGCAGCAGCGCCTCCTTGAGGTGGGTGCGCAGCCAGTGGATCGGCACCATCAGCAGCAGGCCGATGCCGATGCCGCCGAGCGCGGCGAGCAGGAACTCGCCCACTCCCCCGGCCCAGCTCGCGCCCTCGCCGACGGCGGCCGCGACGGCCACCCGGTAGGCGGTGATCGCGGTGGCGTCGTTCACCAGGGACTCGCCCTGGAGGATCGTGGTGATCCGGGACGGCAGTCCCACCCGGCGGGCGACCGCCGTGGCCGCGACGGCGTCCGGCGGTGCCACCACCGCGCCCAGCACCAGCGCCGCGGTCAGCGGCAGGTCGGGGACGAGCAGGTACGCCGCCCAGCCGACCGCGAAGGTCGCGAACAGCACGTAGCCCACCGACAGCAGCGCCACGGGCCTCAGTTGCGCCCGCAGGTCGAGATAGGAGCTGTCGACGGCCGCGGTGTACAGCAGCGGGGGCAGCACCAACGGCAGCACCACATGCGGATCGAGGTGGTAGTCGGGCACCCCCGGGACGTACGACACCATCAGTCCCGCGGCGACCAGCAGCAGCGGCGCCGGCACGGGGCTGCGGCGCGCGGCACCGGCCACGGCCGCGCTTCCCGCGACCAGCAACAGCAGTGGCATCACATCCATGTCTCGCCCGCCCTCTTTTCCGCGCGGCCATGCGCACGCCCGTCGTAACCTGGCAATCATGAAACAGTGCACGCATGCCGACGCGCTGCCGCTCCCGGAACCCGGCCCGTTGAGCGAGACCTGCCAGGAGTGCGCCGCGGCCGGCACGCACCCGGTTCAGCTGCGGCTCTGCCTCACCTGTGGCCACATCGGCTGCTGCGACTCCTCACAGGGCCGACACGCCACCAGTCATTACAAGGAGTCGGGGCATCCGGTGATGCGCACCTTCGAGCCGGGCGAGGACTGGCGCTGGTGCTTCGTGGACCATGTACTCGTGTGACTCCGGGCGGGGAGCGAGGTGTCTCGTGTGACCCTGGACCTGGACGGTTCGACTCTCTGACGTCTGGGTACGTCAACCCGGCGCGCGCTCTTCCCATTTGGGCCCGCAGAACCTCTAGACACGGAGCGTATCCACAGGTTTACTGTGAGTGACGCCAGGGGGTCGGGGTCCCGGGGCAGGTACGGTCGAGAGCGCGATAGCGTCACCGCTGAACCACACATCGCGTTACCCCGGGGGGCGACCCCCGGCCCCGAACAGCTTGTACCACCTTGGAGGTGAGGGTGTCCCAGATCGCAGGCGAGCCCGCTACCCAGGACTTCGTGGAAGTCCGGCTGCCGGCCGCGGGTGCCTACCTGTCGGTGCTGCGGACGGCCACGGCCGGCCTCGCGGCCCGTTTGGACTTCACCCTCGACGAGATCGAGGACCTGCGCATCGCGGTGGACGAGGCATGCGCGATCCTGCTCCAGCAGGCCGTGCCCGGCTCCGTGCTCAGCTGTGTCTTCCGGCTCGTCGACGACTCGCTGGAGGTCACCGTCTCCGCGCCGACCACCGACGGCCACGCCCCCTCGCGGGACACCTTCGCCTGGACCGTGCTGTCCGCACTGGCGGGCAAGGTCTCCTCCGCGGTGGACGAGGACAGAACCGTTTCGATCAGCCTCTACAAACAGCGCGGCGCGGGACCCGGGCCGGCGTGAAGGACGGGGACGGGCCGGTGCGGGACGAAGAGCGCGGCACACAGGGACTGCGGGCCGAGGACGGGGGCAGCTCCTTCTCGGCCGGGGCCGAGGGCCTCGGCCGGGCCGGACAGCCCGGTCCGGACGGTTCGCGGCGCACGGCCGACGGCATCGACGGCATCCCTGAGCAGGCCCGGCCGCATCCGGAGGACCGTTCCCCGGAGACCGTCGGCCCGGCCGACGGGCGGCAGGGCGAGGCTGCCGGGGCCGGCAGGGGCACGCCTCCGGAAGGGCACGACGGGGTCCGCCCGGTCCGAGAGGCAAGAGCTCGGAGAAGGGCGACGGGCGGGACGATGAGCGAGCACGAGCGGAATTCCGAGGGCGACGGGCCGGCCTCACCGGCCACGCACGGCACACGCCACGACGCGCAGGACCGCAACGGGGCGCGTGCCCTGTTCCTGGAGCTGCGCGAGCTGCCGGACGGCAGCCCCGAGTACGCGGAGCTGCGCAATCGGCTGGTGCGCATGCATCTGCCGCTCGTCGAGCACCTCGCCCGCCGCTTCCGCAACCGCGGCGAGCCGCTCGACGACCTCACCCAGGTCGCCACCATCGGCCTGATCAAGTCGGTCGACCGGTTCGACCCGGACCGCGGCGTGGAGTTCTCCACCTACGCCACCCCGACGGTCGTCGGCGAGATCAAGCGGCACTTCCGCGACAAAGGCTGGGCGGTCCGCGTCCCACGCCGTCTCCAGGAGCTGCGGCTGGCCCTGACGACGGCCACGGCGGAGCTGTCCCAGCAGCACGGCCGCTCCCCCACGGTGCACGAGCTCGCCGAGAAGCTGGCGATCTCGGAGGAGGAGGTCCTGGAGGGCCTGGAGTCCGCCAACGCGTACTCCACGCTGTCGCTGGACGTCCCCGACACCGACGACGAGTCCCCGGCGGTCGCGGACACGCTGGGCGCGGAGGACGAGGCGCTGGAGGGCGTCGAGTACCGCGAGTCCCTGAAGCCGCTCCTGGAGGATCTGCCGCCCCGCGAGAAGCGGATCCTGCTGCTGCGCTTCTTCGGGAACATGACACAGTCGCAGATCGCCCAGGAGGTCGGCATCTCCCAGATGCACGTCTCCCGTCTTCTGGCCCGCACCCTGGCCCAGCTCCGGGAGAAGCTCCTCGTGGAGGAGTGACCCGGCCGCGCGGGAGGGGGCCGCGGGCCGGCCCCCCTTCGTGCGACTACTCCGCGCGGCCCGGGCCGCGGATGCCCAGCGCCCGGGTGGTCTCGCCGTTCACCAGCAGGACCAGGGCCGTCACCGCGACGGCCGCGAGGGCGATACCGGCCGGGATGGCGAGGCTGTCCGCCTGGAGCAGGTTGTAGGCGACCGGCAGGGCGATGATCTGCGTGATGATCGCGGGGCCCCGGCTCCAGCCGCGCCGGGCGAGCAGGCCGCGGGCGGCGAGCAGCGGAAGCAGCGCGAGGGCGATCAGGGTGACGCCGCCGGTGACGGCCTGCTGCCGGTCGTCGGGGGCGCCGGTCAGCCCGCGCACGAGGATCCAGACACCGCCGGTCACCAGCGCGAGCCCTTCCAGCGCGGCGAGAACGGCGGCGTACGTCAGCCGTCGCGGGCGGGGGCCGGTCACATCGACGCTGCTGGGGTTCTGCTCGCTGCTCACCCCAGAAGAGTAGCCCCGGGTCCCGCCCGGCCCGGGAGACGGGCGTCTCCCCTCGGAGGGCCGCCGCGGACGGTCGTGGCGAGGTTCACGCCCGTTTGTCTGATCTGATCCCCGCCTCGCTCTGGGATCGGTACCACCCAGTAGGTAGTGTGCAACGCATGCGTGCACTTCTCGTGGTCAATCCGGCAGCAACCACCACAAGCGCACGTACGCGCGATGTGCTGATCCACGCGCTCGCCAGCGAGATGAAGCTGGAGGCGGTCACCACCGAGTACCGCGGGCATGCCCGCGACCTGGGCCGGCAGGCGGCGGAGAGCGACGACATCGACATGGTGGTCGCGCTCGGCGGCGACGGCACGGTCAACGAGGTCGTGAACGGACTGCTGCACGCCGGCCCCGACCCGGACCGCCTGCCGGGCCTCGCGGTGGTCCCGGGCGGCTCCACCAATGTCTTCGCCCGCGCCCTGGGCCTGCCCAACGACGCCGTCGAGGCCACCGGCGCCCTGCTGGACGCCCTGCGCGAGGGCAGCGAACGCACGGTCGGACTCGGCCTGACCTCGGGCACGCCCGGCACCGACGACGAGGCCGTGCCGTCCCGCTGGTTCACCTTCAACGCGGGCCTCGGTTTCGACGCGGGCGTGGTCGGCCGGGTCGAACAGCACCGTGAGCGCGGCAGGAAGTCGACGCACGCGCTCTACATCCGCCAGGCCCTGCGTCAGTTCCTGGGAGAGCCGCACCGCAGACACGGCACGATCACGCTGGAGGCACCGGACCTGGAACCGGTGACCGATCTGGTGCTGTCCATAGTCTGCAACACCGCCCCGTGGACCTATCTGGGCAATCGTCCGGTGTATGCCTCTCCCAAGGCATCGTTCGACACCGGTCTCGACGTGCTCGGTCTCAGCCGCCTTTCCACGGCCGCGGTTGCCCGGTATGCCACCCAGTTGCTCACTTCGTCCCCCGACCGCGGACCTCATGGAAAACACGCTGCATCACTGCACGATCTGAGCGAGTTCACCTTGCATTCGAAGGTCCCACTGCCTCTGCAGATGGACGGTGACCACCTCGGGCTGCGTACCAGCGTGACGTTCACAGGCGTACGCCGTGCACTGCGTGTGATTGTGTGAGCAGAAGAGGCCAAAGTCCTTTCACTCGAACGTTTAGGCCAGGATCCACCCCATGGAAGTACGGCTGTGACCTAGTCGACACCGAGGAATCAAAAAAAACTTTCCGGAAGGGGTTGTATCCGCCGCTGAGGTTTGCGAGTCTCTACGTGGCGATCGGGACAGCCCGCAACACCGGCTAGCACAGATCACCGGAACCCCTCTTCGAACCAAGGACCACGCCAGGAACCTGGCAGTCGGCCCTTCCCTTGTTGAGGGATTCGTGAAAGCGTTCACATTCACAAGCAACCTGCACGTAATACCAAGGAGAGGTAGCAGCCATGGACTGGCGTCACAACGCCGTTTGCCGCGAGGAAGACCCCGAGCTCTTCTTCCCCATCGGCAACACCGGTCCTGCGCTGCTGCAGATCGAGGAAGCCAAGGCCGTCTGCCGTCGCTGCCCCGTTATGGATCAGTGTCTGCAGTGGGCGCTCGAGTCCGGTCAGGACTCCGGCGTCTGGGGTGGTCTCAGCGAGGACGAGCGCCGTGCGATGAAGCGCCGCGCCGCCCGCAACCGGGCTCGTCAGGCATCCGCCTGACACGACCCACCCCTGCTGACAGCCTGAGGCCGGCGGCGCGTACAGCGAGTACGCAACTCCCGCCCCCCGAGCACGCAGCGCGCAGTACCCCCGATGCGCTTGAGAACATGAGCAGCAGCGAGCACGAGCCTCGGACCACTGGATGGTCCGGGGCTCTTTGCTGTCCCCGGGCACCCGCCCCCCGGCGCCCGAAAAGCCCCGGAGCCCTTCGGGACCCCGGGGTCCCCGGGCGCGCTACTTCTGCGCGCGCACCGGGATGTCCAGGATCACCTGGCAGCCGCGCTCCGGCGCCGGCACCATGTCGAAGCTGCCGCCCAACTCGCCTTCCACCAGAGTCCGTACGATCTGCAGACCCAGGTTGCCCGCGGTGCGCGCGTCGAAGCCGGGCGGCAGACCGACACCGTCGTCCTGGACGGTGACCAGGAGCCGGCCCTCCTTCGTCGTGCCGCCGCGGACCGCCGAGACCTCGACCGTGCCGGTGTCGCCCTCGCGGAAGCCGTGCTCCAGGGCGTTCTGCAGCACCTCGGTGAGCACCATCGACAGCGGCGTGGCGACCTCGGCGTCGAGGATGCCGAAGCGGCCGGTGCGCCGTCCGGTGACCTTGCCGGGCGAGATCTCCGCGACCATCGCGAGGACACGGTCGGCGATCTCGTCGAACTCCACCCGCTCGTCCAGGTTCTGGGACAGCGTCTCGTGCACGATGGCGATCGAGCCGACCCTGCGGACGGCCTCCTCCAGCGCCGCGCGGCCGCGCTCGGACTCGATGCGCCGGGCCTGGAGACGCAGCAGCGCGGCGACCGTCTGGAGGTTGTTCTTCACCCGGTGGTGGATCTCCCGGATGGTCGCGTCCTTGGTGATCAACTCGCGTTCACGTCGGCGAAGTTCGGTGACGTCCCGGAGGAGGACGAGCGAGCCGATGCGGGTGCCCTTGGGCTTGAGCGGGATCGCCCGCAGCTGGATGACCCCGTCGCCGGTCTCGATCTCGAACTCGCGCGGCGCCCAGCCGCTGGCGACCTTGGCGAGGGCCTCGTCCACCGGGCCCCGGGACGGGGCGAGTTCGGCGGTGGTCTGCCCCAGGTGCTGGCCGACCAGGTCGGAGGCGAGGCCGAGCCGGTGGTAGGCGGACAGCGCGTTCGGGGAGGCGTACTGGACGACGCCGTCGGCGTCCAGCCGGATCAGACCGTCGCCCACACGGGGCGAGGCGTCCATGTCGACCTGCTGGTCGGGGAACGGGAACGAACCGGCCGCGATCATCTGCGCGAGGTCGGAGGCGGACTGGAGGTAGGTCAGCTCCAGCCGGCTCGGGGTGCGCACGGTGAGCAGGTTGGTGTTGCGGGCGATGACGCCGAGCACGCGCCCCTCGCGTCGTACGGGGATCGACTCCACCCGCACGGGGACCTCCTCGCGCCACTCGGGGTCGCCCTCGCGCACGATCCGGCCCTCGTCGAGGGCTGCGTCCAGGAGCGGGCGGCGGCCGCGCGGGACGAGGTGGCCGACCATGTCGTCCTGGTAGGAGGTGGGGCCGGTGTTGGGCCGCATCTGGGCGACGGAGACATAGCGGGTGCCGTCGCTGGTGGGGACCCACAGGACGAGGTCGGCGAAGGAGAGGTCGGAGAGCAGCTGCCACTCCGAGACCAGCAGATGGAGCCACTCCAGGTCGGAGTCGTCGAGGGCGGTGTGCTGGCGGACCAGTTCGTTCATGGAGGGCACGTCTGCGAGCGTACCTGGCGGTTTGTACGGCGTTGAAATGCGCGGTGCCGCCGCTCCTCCGTACGGCCGCCCTGCGCGGCCCCGGAAACACCCGCGGGCCGCGGCGCCTGGGAGGGACCCTCAACCCTCCCGGCACCGCAGCCCGGAGCAGCAACGGCCGGGGGGTGTGCGGTCCCGTCGGCCGAAGGTGAGGATCCGGGGCAGTCAGGGCAGAGAGCGCCGGTTCCTCGTTCCGTCTTCCTGTGCGGGGAAGACGGAGGCTTGTCTGTTTCTTGCACGATTCCCCTACGCATTGTGGACTAGACCATTAGGTGTGTCCATGCGTGGGAGCGTGTTTGTTTTCGGCGACAGGAAGCCTAACCCGCCCGCGTCAGGTGCGGGGCCAGATGGACATGGCAATTTCCGCGAGCGCCTCCAGTTCCTCCCGGCTTGCGCCGTCGCGCGCCTGTTGGGACATGCCCTGGAACACCGCGCCGGTGTACCGGGCCAGCGCGGCGGTGTCCGTGCCGCCGGGCAGCTCCCCCTCGGCGACGCCGGCGGCGATACGGCTGTCGATGGCCGCGATGTTGGCGTTGCGCCGGTCCCGCAGGGACCGTTCCACCTCGGGGGTGGTGCAGTTGATCGCCGCGTGGATGACGAGGCAGCCGTGGGGGCGGCCGGGGGCCGTGAACTCGACGGCGGCCTCCCGCAGAACCCGCTCGACGCCGGCCCGGGCGGTGGGCTCCTCGGCGAGGGCGCGCGCGGGGAACGCCCCGTAGCGGGCGCCGTACTCCTGCACCACCTCGGCGAACAGGGCCTGTTTGTCGCCGAAGGCCGCGTAGAGGCTGGGGGCGCCGATGCCCATGCTGCGGGTGAGGTCGGAGACGGACGTGGCCTCGTAGCCGTGCTCCCAGAACGCCAGGATCGCCTTCTCCAGCGCGGTCTCCCGGTCGAAGGAGCGGGGGCGGCCGCGGGGCCTCTTGTTCTCCATGGGGCGCATTTTATAGCGCTGGCTAGAGAAATGCGGGCGGCCTGTTGTACGGTTTTTCTGTATCGATCGCTAGCAAAAAAGCGGCGGTCATCCCGGCATGCGGAAGGGGGGCGCGCTCATGGGCGTGCTCGCGGGCAGGACGGCGCTCGTCACGGGGGCGAGCAGGGGGATCGGACGGGGTGTGGCCGAGCGCCTGGCGCGCGACGGAGCACGGGTCGCCGTGCACTACGGCAGCAACGAGACAGCCGCGAAGGAGACGGTCACGGCGATCGAGGCGGCCGGCGGCTCGGCGTTCGCGATCGGCGCCGAGCTGGGCCGGCCCCGGGACGCGGCGGCCCTGTGGGAGGAGTTCGACCGGCACGCGGACGGACTCGACATCCTGGTGAACAACGCCGGGATCGGGACGGCCCGGCCCTTCGGGGAGATCGACGAGGAGGAGTTCGACCGGCTCTTCGCGGTCAATGTGAAGGCACCGCACTTCCTCGTCCAGCAGGGCCTGACAAGACTGAGGGACGGCGGACGGATCGTGAACGTCTCCTCCGGCCTCTCCCGCACGGCCCTGATGCCGCAGGTGATGGCGTACTCCATGACCAAGGCGGCGCTCGACGTCCTGACCCGGGACCTCGCGAAGCTGCTCGGACCGCGCGGGATCACCGTGAACTCCGTCGCGCCCGGCATCGTCGACACCGACGTCAACGCGGGATGGCTGCGGGCGAGCGACGAGGCCCGGCAGGGCGCCGCCGCGTTCTCGGCGCTGGGCGGGGTCGGCACTCCGGCGGACATCGCCGACGCGGTCGCCTTCCTCGTCTCGGACGACGGCCGCTGGGTGACGGGGCACTGGCTGGACGCCACGGGGGGCTCGATGCCGTGATCCCGCGCCGGCGGGCGGGTCGCCGCCGCAGGGTTTTTCATGAAGGGGGAAGCGGCCCGGATCGGGCTGCCGCGGCGGGTCCGCTCTGTTAGATTGGTCTAAACCACATATCCCTTTCGGGTGCCCTCGAGACCCCTCTCCAGAACGGCAGGCCCAGCGTGGAAGTTGTCATCGTTCCGGATGCCGAGGCCGGCGGCGAGCTGATAGCCGAGGCCATGGCTCAGCTGCTGCGCCGCAAGCCCGACGCGCTGCTCGGCGTGGCGACCGGCTCGACCCCGCTGCCCATCTACCAGGCGCTGACGGCGAAGGTCCGCTCCGGCGCGGTGGACGCCTCCCGGGCGAGGATCGCCCAGCTCGACGAGTACGTGGGGCTGCCCGCCGACCACCCCGAGTCCTACCGCTCGGTGCTGCGGCGCGAGGTGCTGGAGCCGCTCGGCGTCCCCATGGACGCGTTCATGGGCCCGGACGGCACGGCGCAGGACGTGCAGGCCGCGTGCGAGGCGTACGACCGGGCCCTCGCGGGGGTCGGCGGCGTGGACCTCCAGCTGCTCGGCATCGGCACGGACGGGCACATCGGGTTCAACGAGCCGTGCTCGTCGCTGGCCTCGCGCACCCGCATCAAGACGCTCACCGAGCAGACCCGGGTCGACAACGCCCGTTTCTTCGACGGCGACATCGAGCAGGTGCCGCACCACGTGATCACCCAGGGCATCGGCACCATCCTGGAGGCCCGGCATCTGGTGCTGCTGGCCACGGGCGAGGGCAAGGCGGACGCGGTCGCGGCGACCGTGGAGGGGCCCGTCGCCGCGGTGTGCCCCGCCTCGGCGCTCCAGCTCCACCCGCACGCCACGGTCGTCGTCGACGAGGGCGCGGCGTCCAAGCTGAAGCTGGCGGACTACTTCCGGCACACCTACGCGAACAAGCCGGCCTGGCAGGGCATCTGAGCGGGTCCCTGCCGGGTGCCGCCGGCTTCGGGGTGCGGGGCCTGCGGGGCTGAGCGCGCGGTTGCCCGCGCCCCGGGGGCGCGTACGCGCGGCCCTGCCGGGGATCCCGCCGGAGCCGACCGCGCCTCGAAGCCGACGGCACTCCGACGCCCCGGGGGCGCGGGGAGCCGCGCGAGCGAGCACGCGCGCCCCGCACCCGGAGGGCGACGTCACGCGGCGTCAGGAAAGTGAAAAGGCGCCGGTTCCCTCCCCTGGGGAACCGGCGCCTTCTGCTCGGGTGGTCCGGGGGGTCAGGCCCCGGCGACGACCTCCGCAGCCGCCCGGCCGCACACCCTGGCCGCCCCGTGCGTGGCGATGTGCAGGGCTCCGCGGGCGGGCGCCTGGGGCAGGCCCATCTCCACCACGATCGTGTCCGGGCGGACCGCCAGGAGGGTGTCCAGCGCGCTCCCCATCCACCCGTGGCGGTGCTCGTCGCGGACGACCGCGACGATCCTGCGCTCCCCCGCCGCCTTCAGTGCGGCGTGGCCGGCGTCGTCGCCCGAGTACGTGCCGGACCCGGTGCCGGGGAGCAGGGTGCCCAGCTCCGCCGCCACGCCCCACGGCGTCTCGTCGCCGACCGCGATGTTGGCGACCGGGGTGAGGGTGGCGACGTAGGGCGCCTCGGTGAGGGGCGTGAACCCGTCGGCACCGGTGACGCGCAGGGCGCGGCGGGCGGCGCGCAGGCCGACCTCGGTGTCGGCGGCGCCGGTGGAGCCGCCCGCGGCCGATGCCGTCCAGCGGGCCAGCTTCCGTACGCGTTCGGCGGCGTCCGCGAGGCGCTCCTCGGGGAGCTCTCCGGCGCGGACCGCGGAGACCAGGGCGTCGCGCAGCCGGCGGACGGTGTCGTCGTCGGCGAGGCCGCCGCCCACGCAGATGGCGTCGGCACCGGCGGCGAGAGCGAGGACACTGCCGCGTTCGATGCCGTAGGCGGAGGAGATGGCCTGCATCTCCATGCCGTCGGTGACGATGAGGCCGTCGTAGCCGAGTTCGCCGCGCAGCAGGTCGGTCAGGATGCGGCGGGACAACGTTGCCGGGTGCTCCGGGTCCAGCGCCGGGACCAGGATGTGGGCGCTCATCACGGCGCGGGAGCCGGCGGCGATCGCCGCGCGGAACGGGGCGAGTTCACGCTCGGCGAGCACCGCCGGGTCCGCGTCGATCCGGGGCAGCGCGTGATGGGAGTCGACGCTGGTGTCGCCGTGCCCGGGGAAGTGCTTGGTGCAGGCGGCGACGCCGGCCGACTGGAGGCCCTCGACGTAGGCGGCGGTGTGCCGGGCGACGAGGGCGGGGTCGGCGCCGAAGGAGCGCACGCCGATCACCGGGTTGTCGGCGTTGGAGTTGACGTCGGCGGACGGCGCCCAGTTGAAGGTGACCCCGCACTCGGCGAGGCGGCGGCCCAGCTCGTGGGCGACCTGCCGGGTCAGCTCCGTGTCGTCGACCGCGCCGAGGGCGTTGTTGCCGGGGAAGGAGGAGCCGGTGCGCACCTCCAGCCGGGTCACGTCACCGCCCTCCTCGTCGATGGCGACGAGGACGTCCTCGCACTCGGCGCGCAGCTGTGCGGTGAGTGCGGCCAGCTGCTCGGAGGAGGCGATGTTGCGGCCGAACAGGCCGACCGACGCCAGGCCCTCGCCGAGGCGGCGCAGCAGCCAGTCGGGGGCCGTGGTGCCGGGGAAGCCGGGCTGGAGGACCGTCAGCGCGTCACGGGTCAGGCCGTCCCTGGACGCGGTGGTGCCGCTGGCGAATGTCGTCATCGGAGGGCGTTATCCCTTCACGGCGCCGGCGGTCAGACCCGCGGCCATCTTGCGCTGGACGAGGAGGAAGAGGACGACGATCGGCACGGCCATCATGGTGGCGCCGGCCATCATCGGGGCGTACTCGGTGCCGTGCTTGGTGGTGAAGTTGCCGAGCCAGACGGTCGCGGTCTGGTTCTGCTGGCTGAGCAGCATCAGGGCGTAGAGGTACTCGTTCCATGCCTGGATGAAGCCGTAGACGGAGGTGGCGACCAGGCCGGGGGCCAGGAGCGGGAAGACGACACGGACGAAGGCGCCGGTGCGGGAGCAGCCGTCGACCATCGCGGCCTCCTCCAGCTCCTTGGGGATGTTGACGATGAAGCCGCGCAGGGTCCACACCGTGAACGGCAGGACGAAGGTCAGGTACGTGATGATCAGGCCGGTGAGCCTGTCGTACTGGCCCAGGTCGTTGAGCAGCAGGAAGACCGGGATGATCATGGCGACCAGCGGGACCATCTGGACCGCGAGGATGCCGACGATCACGATCTTGCGGCCGCGGAAGGCGAACCGGGAGATGGCGAGGGCGGCGAGCAGGCCGATGACGATGCCGATCAGGACCACGACCACGGAGACCAGGAGGCTGCGGCCGACCGGGCCCCAGAAGTCGGCGATGTCCAGCGCGCGGCTGAAGTTGGACAGGGTCAGCCCCGTCGGGAAGATGCTGGGGTCGGGGTCGATGGCGTCCTTGGCCGGCTTGAACGCGGTGTTGAGCATCCAGTAGACGGGGAAGCCGACGACGGCGAAGACGAACAGGCCGATGATGTTCCAGCCGAGCCTGGAGCGCCGCCCGGAAGTCCCGGAGTCGACCGCCTTGGTGGCGAGTGCGCTCATTCGACCTCTCCGATCTTCAGCATCTGACGCATGTACACGGCGACCACGCCGAGCAGCAGCAGCACGGTGATCACAGCGATCGCCGAGCCCTGGGCGTAGTCGTTGATCACGAAGGCGCGGTCGTAGGAGTAGGTGTTGAGGATCTGGAACTCGGGCTCGGGGTGGCCGTTGCGCATCACGAAGACCTGAGGGAAGACACCCATGTCCCAGATGACCGACAGGGTCGTGAGCATCACGATGATCGGCTTGAGGATGGGCAGGGTGACGTACCGGAAGACGCCCCAGGAGCCCGCGCCGTCGAGCCGGGCGGCCTCCTCCATCTCCTTGGGGACCTGGGTGAGACCGGCGCTGAGGGTGATCACGACGAAGGGGACGGCTCCCCAGACCACCAGGATCATGATCACGGTGAGGCCCTGGGCGCCGCTGGCGAACCAGTTGTGGCCGATCATGTCGACGCCGGGCAGCTTGCTGACGAGCGCGTTGAGGATGCCGTAGTCGGCGTCGAAGAGCCACTTGAAGACGGTGGTCGCGACGATGACGGGCATGCCCCAGCTGGCCACCAGGGCGATGTTGATCAGGATCTTCACCCAGCCGGAGACCCGCTGGAGCAGCAGGGCGATCAGCATGCCGATGACCATCGTGAAGATCACCGCGCCGAGGGCGAAGAGCACCGTGCGCAGGACGACGGTCCAGAACTCGCTGTCGCCGAGCACCTTGGAGAAGTTCTCGAAGCCGACCGACTCGGCCGGCTGGAAGCCCCACAGCTGGGGCTGGCCGAACTTCTGGAAGGACAGGGTGACCAGGCGGACGAGCGGATAGCCCATGACCAGGGCGAGGATCAGCAGACAGGGCGCGAGCAGCAGCCAGGCGGTGACGGCCGGGCCGTACGTCCGTTTCGCGCGGGGGTGGTCCTGGGCGGCCGGCGGTGGCGCCTGCCGCTGAGGCGGCACCTTGGCAGGGGTGGTCGTGTCGGCACTCATCGCGCGCTCCTTGGCGGTACCTCAGGTCGTACAGGTCCTACGGAAAGAAGGGCGGGGCTCCGCCTGCAACGGAGCCCCGCCTCAGGTCACTTGGTGTTGATGACCTTGTCGATCGCGGCGTCCGCTTCCTTCGCGGCGTCCTCGACCGACTTCTTGCCGGTGCCGATGCTCTGCAGCATGTTCTGCAGGACCTGGGCCTTCTCGACCTGGCCCCAGCCGGGCGCCATCGGGACGAACCAGTTGGACTCGGCGGCGGTGGCCGGGACGACCGTCGCCGGGTCGTTCTTCAGGGTGGCGAGGTCGGTCTTGTTGTTGGGCAGGTTGCCCTTGCCCATCAGACCCTTCTGGCCGGCGGCGCCGGTGAGGGCGTTGATCCACTCGGCGGCGACGTCCTGCGCGTCGGACTTCACCGGGACGGCGAGGTCGGAACCGCCGAGGAAGACCGGGAGGTTCTTGCCGGACGGGCCGGGCATCACGAAGTTCTCGACGTTGTCCTTGAGCTTGCCGGTCTTGTCGTTCTTCGGGTCGGCGGCGCTGCCGCCCTCCCAGGCCGGGGCGAAGATCATGCCGGACTTGCCCTGGCCGTAGACGATGTAGCGGTCGGCCTCGTCCTTGGTCTTGTCACCGTGCATGTAGGTGTCCAGGACCTTCTTGAACTCGCTGAGGCCCTTGAGGGACTCGGGCGAGGAGAGGCTGGCCTTCCACTGGCCGCCCTCCTCCTTGGCGATGGAGCCGCCGGCGTCGTAGACGAAGGACATGGCGGCGTACCAGTCGCGGGAGGGCTGGTACCAGGCGTTGAACTTGTCGCCCTGCTTCTTCTGGACCTTGTCCAGGGCGGCGGTGAGCTCGGCGTAGGTCTTCGGGGCGGCCTTGACGCCGACCTGGCCGAAGACGTCCTTGCGGAAGTTGCCCACGCGGGTACCGGCGTAGTACGGCACGCCGTAGGTCTTGCCCTCGTACGTCACCGAGTCCTTGAGGCCGTCGAGCCAGGCGTCGGACTGGTCGAACTTCGCCGGGTCGACCGGGGCGAACGCGCCCTTGACGACGTACGGGAGCATCTCGGTGTTGCCCATCTCGACGACGTCGGGGGCCTTGTCCGTGGCGAGAACGGCGTCGAGCTTGGCGTTCTTGTCCGGCCAGCCGTAGTACTCGTGCTTGATCTTGATGCCGGGGTGCTTCTTGGCGACCGCGTCGTCGGCGGCCTTCACCAGCTCGGGCCAGTTGTTCTGCGCGTCGACGGTCAGCCAGACGGTCAGCTCCTTGGCGTCGCCGCCCTTGTCGCCGCCGCTTCCGTTGTCGTCACTGCCCCCGCACGCCGCGATGGAGAAGATCATGCCCGCGATACCGATCGCGGCTACCAGCTTGCGCTTCACGCCACCCTCCTCAGGGATGCCACAAACCCCCCTCGTCCCCGCGGTGAGGCGTCAACGCCGTGCGTATCGTTCCGTGGGGCCGGGACCTGGACCAATGGTGTAGACCAGTACCCGGAGCTTGGCCCAGACCAATAGGGCTGTCAAGGGTGTTCAAGCGGGCTCCGGGCGTCCGTGATGGGACCGAGATATGCAGGGACCTTTCATTCCGCAAGCGACCAAACGGACGGACCACTGCGACTGGACCACCCCGTCTTGACAAGGTGTTGGACTAGACCAACGAGGGCCCCAGGGGTATACAGAGGAGATCACGGAGCGTGCGGAGGCGCCGGACTGGAGACCCGCCCGCGAAGCCGTGCCACGATGTGAGCCGCGGCCGATGAGCATGTCGGTCGCTTCGGCACCCGGAGCCGGGAAGGCAGAGCATGAGCACCGACGTCAGCAGTGCGGAGAACGAGGGTGGGGCGACCGTCCGTACCGCGCGCGTGCCCAAGTACTACCGCCTGAAGAAGCATCTGCTCGACATGACGGAGACGCTGCCGCCCGGCACCCCCGTCCCGCCCGAGCGCACCCTGGCCGCCGAGTTCGACACCTCCCGCACCACCGTGCGCCAGGCACTCCAGGAACTCGTCGTCGAGGGCCGGCTCGAACGCATCCAGGGCAAGGGCACCTTCGTGGCCAAGCCCAAGGTCTCCCAGGCGCTCCAGCTGACCTCCTACACCGAGGACATGCGCGCCCAGGGCCTGGAGCCGACCTCACAGCTGCTCGACATCGGCTACATCACCGCCGACGACCGCCTCGCCGTGCTCCTCGACATCGCCGCGGGCGGCCGCGTCCTGCGCATCGAGCGGCTGCGCATGGCCAACGGCGAACCGATGGCCATCGAGACCACCCATCTGTCCGCCAAGCGCTTCCCCGCGCTGCGCCGCTCGCTGGTGAAGTACACGTCCCTCTACACCGCGCTCGCCGAGGTCTACGACGTCCATCTCGCCGAGGCCGAGGAGACCATCGAGACCTCGCTGGCCACCCCGCGCGAGGCCGGCCTGCTCGGCACCGACGTGGGCCTGCCGATGCTGATGCTCTCCCGGCACTCCCTCGACCGCGAGGGCCAGCCGGTGGAGTGGGTGCGCTCGGTCTACCGCGGCGACCGGTACAAGTTCGTCGCGCGCCTGAAGCGGCCCATGGACTAGCCCGCGGAGTAGCGACTTTGTAAAGCCGGTGCCGATATACGGGCGAGGGGTTCCTCTGCCGTGTCCCGTGACCTAGATTGCCAGCCCGTTACGCAGGTGATCAGTGAGGGGACGGAGTCGCCAAGATGTCGCAAGCCCCGGAAGTGAGCAGAGAGCCGGTGGTGACGCCCATGCGCGTCGCCATCGGCTTCTGTCTCGTCGCACCGTTCGTCGCCATGCTGTGGGTCGGTTCGTACGCCAGGACCGACCCGTCTCTCGGCGGAATCCCGTTCTTCTACTGGTACCAGATGGCCTGGGTCGCCATCTCGACGGCGCTGACCATGACCGCGTACAAGCTGTGGCAGCGCGACCAGCGCGGGCGTGCCGCCCGCAAGGGGGGTGAGCAGCGATGAAGGACGGAGTGAACGGCGTCGCTCTCGCCGTGTTCGTCTTCTTCTTCGTGGCCGTCACGGCCATGGGCTTCCTGGCCGCGCGCTGGCGCAAGGCCGAGAACGAGCACAGCCTCGACGAATGGGGCCTGGGCGGACGGTCCTTCGGCACCTGGGTCACCTGGTTCCTGCTCGGCGGCGACCTGTACACGGCCTACACGTTCGTGGCCGTCCCGGCGGCGATCTACGCGGCGGGCGCGGCGGGCTTCTTCGCGGTGCCCTACACCATCCTCGTCTACCCGCTGATCTTCACCTTCCTGCCCCGGCTGTGGTCGGTCTCCCACAAGCACGGCTATGTGACGACCTCCGACTTCGTACGCGGCCGCTTCGGCTCGAAGGGCCTGTCGCTGGCGGTGGCCGTGACCGGCATCCTCGCGACCATGCCGTACATCGCGCTCCAGCTCGTCGGCATCCAGGCGGTGCTGGACGTGATGGGCGTGGGCGGCGGCGAGGACACCAACTGGTTCGTCAAGGACCTGCCCCTGCTGATCGCGTTCGGCGTGCTCGCGGCGTACACCTACTCGTCGGGGCTGCGCGCGCCGGCGCTGATCGCGTTCGTGAAGGACACGCTGATCTACATCGTCATCGCGGTGGCGATCATCTACATCCCCATCAAGCTGGGCGGCTTCGACGACATCTTCGCCAAGGCGTCGGAGGCGTTCGGCCAGACCAACCCGGCGACGGGCAAACCGCGCGGGGCGCTGGTGCCGGCCGAGGCGGGCCAGTGGACGTACGCCACGCTGGCGCTCGGCTCGGCGCTGGCGCTGTTCATGTACCCGCACTCGATCACCGCGACGCTCTCCTCCAGGAGCCGTGAGGTGATCCGCCGCAACACCACGATCCTGCCCCTGTACTCCCTGATGCTCGGCCTGCTCGCCCTGCTGGGCTTCATGGCCATCGCGGCCGGGGTCAAGGTGCAGAACGGCCAGCTGGCCATCCCGCAGCTGTTCGAGAACATGTTCCCGGCCTGGTTCGCGGGCGTCGCCTTCGCCGCGATCGGCATCGGGGCACTGGTCCCGGCGGCCATCATGTCCATCGCGGCGGCGAACCTCTTCACCCGCAACATCTACAAGGACTTCATCAAGCCGGACGCCACGCCCGCGCAGGAGACCAAGGTCTCCAAGATCGTGTCCCTGCTGGTGAAGGTGGGCGCCCTGGTCTTCGTCCTGACGATGGACAAGACGGTCGCCATCAACTTCCAGCTGCTGGGCGGCATCTGGATCCTGCAGACCTTCCCGGCCCTCGTCGGCGGCCTGTTCACCCGCTGGTTCCACCGCTGGGCCCTGCTCGCCGGCTGGGCCGTGGGCATGCTCTACGGCACCGTCGCCGCCTACGGGGTCGCCTCCCCGACCCAGAAGCACTTCGGCGGTTCGTCGAAGGAGATCCCCGGCATCGGCGAGATCGGCTACATCGGTCTGACGGCGTTCGTCCTCAACGTGGCCGTGACGGTCGTCCTCACCTTCGTCCTGAAGGCCGCCAAGGCCCCCGAGGGCGTCGACGAGACGAAGCCGGAGGACTACACGGCGGACGCGGGCGACCCGGGCGTGAAGCAGGAGCTTCCCGTGACCCACTAGGGGCCGTCCCCAGGAGCGCGGAGAACCGCGCGAGGGGCACGGGAGAACCCCCGGCGGGCCGCTGTCGGTACACCCAACGGCGGCCCGCACTCACACTCTGCGACACAACATATGGGGGTGCTCGCCACGCCCGGCACCACATGTATGCTCATCTCGCTGTCGCCGCAGGGGAATCCGGTGCGAATCCGGAACTGTCCCGCAACGGTGTGCTTGTGCGTGTCCGCACTCGAAGTCAGTCCGAGGACCTGCCGACAGCGGCCCCGGCCGACCGGTCCGGGTGCCCCGACGTCCGGGCCTCGTGGAGTGGGTCGGCGGGCTCGGCGCCGCGTGCGCCCGTGAGCCGCCATGCCCTCGCACAGGCCCCGTGCCGAGCGAGGGAGAGCCTCACGTGACCATCGCGCCAGCGGACCCGGCCTCAGCCGTCCCGACCGACGAGGACGCCCCCGGAACCGCCCTGTTGCGGATCCTCACCGAGCTGACCGCCGACCTGCCCCACGCCGACCCCGGCCGGGTCGCGGCCGCCGCGCTGCGCGGCCGGTCGGCCCGCGCCGACGAGGCCGAACTGCGCGAGCTGGCCACCGAGGCGGCGGCCGGTCTCATCGCCGAGGACCCCGCGTACAGCAGGCTGGCCGCCCGGCTGCTGACGGTCTCCGTGCGGGCCGAGGCCGCCTCCCAGGGCGTCACCTCCTTCACCGGGTCCGTCGCTGTCGGACACCGCGAGGGGCTCATCGCCGACCGGACCGCGGAGTTCGTCCGGCTCCACGCCGAGCGGCTCGACGCGCTGGTCGACACCGGCGCCGACGACCGCTTCGGCTACTTCGGCCTGCGCACCCTGCACAGCCGCTACCTGCTGCGGCACCCGCTCACCCGCAAGGTCGTCGAGACGCCCCAGCACTTCCTGCTGCGCGTCGCCTGCGGCCTCGCCGAGGACGACACCGCCCGGTCCGTCGACGAGGTCGCCGCGCTCTACGGGCTCATGAGCCGCCTCGACTATCTGCCGTCCTCCCCCACGCTGTTCAACTCCGGCACCCGGCACCCCCAGATGTCGTCCTGCTACCTCCTCGACTCCCCCCTCGACGAGCTGGACTCCATCTACGACCGCTACCACCAGGTCGCCCGGCTGTCGAAGCACGCCGGCGGCATCGGGCTGTCGTACTCCCGGATCCGCTCGCGGGGTTCGCTGATCCGCGGCACCAACGGGCACTCCAACGGCATCGTGCCGTTCCTGAAGACCCTGGACGCCTCCGTCGCCGCCGTGAACCAGGGCGGCCGCCGCAAGGGCGCCGCCGCGGTCTACCTGGAGACCTGGCACTCCGACATCGAGGAGTTCCTGGAGCTGCGCGACAACACCGGCGAGGACGCCCGCCGTACGCACAACCTGAACCTGGCGCACTGGGTGCCGGACGAGTTCATGCGCCGCGTGAACGCCGACGGGCAGTGGTCGCTGTTCTCCCCGGCGGACGTGCCCGAGCTGGTCGACCTGTGGGGCGAGGAGTTCGACGCGGCGTACCGCAAGGCGGAGGCCGCGGGGCTGGCGCGCAGGACGATCCCCGCCCGCGATCTGTACGGCCGCATGATGCGCACCCTCGCACAGACCGGCAACGGCTGGATGACCTTCAAGGACGCCGCCAACCGCACCGCCAACCAGACGGCGCTGCCGGGCCATGTCGTCCACTCCTCCAACCTCTGCACGGAGATCCTGGAGGTCACCGACGACGGCGAGACGGCCGTGTGCAACCTGGGTTCGGTGAACCTGGGCGCGTTCGTCGACCCGGCCGCCCAGGACATCGACTGGGAGCGGCTGGACGCCACCGTGCGCACGGCCGTCACCTTCCTCGACCGGGTCGTCGACATCAACTTCTACCCGACCGAGCAGGCGGGCCGCTCCAACGCCAAGTGGCGTCCGGTGGGCCTCGGCGCGATGGGCCTGCAGGACGTCTTCTTCAAGCTGCGGCTGCCCTTCGACTCGCCCGAGGCGAAGGCGCTCTCCACGCGGATCGCCGAGCGTGTGATGCTCGCCGCGTACGAGGCGTCCGCGGACCTCGCCGAGCGCAACGGGCCGCTGCCCGCCTGGGAGAAGACCCGTACGGCCCGGGGCGTGCTGCACCCCGACCACTACGGCGTCGAACCGGCCTGGCCGGAGCGCTGGGACGCCCTGCGGGCGCGTGTCGCCGCCGTCGGTCTGCGCAACTCCCTGCTCCTGGCCATCGCGCCGACCGCGACCATCGCCTCGATCGCGGGCGTCTACGAGTGCATCGAGCCGCAGGTGTCCAACCTGTTCAAGCGCGAGACGCTGTCCGGCGAGTTCCTCCAGGTCAACTCCTACCTGGTGCAGGACCTGAAGGACCTCGGCGTGTGGGACGCCCGGACGCGGGAGGCGCTGCGCGAGGCCAACGGGTCGGTGCAGGGATTCGCCTGGATCCCCGAGGAGGTCCGGTCGCTGTACCGCACGGCGTGGGAGATCCCGCAGCGCGGCCTGATCGACATGGCCGCGGCCCGTACGCCGTACCTGGACCAGTCCCAGTCCCTGAACCTCTTCCTGGAGACGCCGACCATCGGCAAGCTCTCCTCGATGTACGCGTACGCCTGGAAGTCCGGGCTGAAGACGACGTACTACCTGCGCTCGCGCCCGGCGACCCGGATCGCCCGTGCCGCGCAGGCGTCCGTGCCCGTCCAGCAGGTGAGCCCCGACGAGGCCGTCGCCTGCTCCCTTGAGAACCCCGAGTCCTGCGAGGCATGCCAGTGACGTCCGAACGCAACACCAACCTCCTCGACCCGGGTTTCGAGCTGACCCTGCGGCCCATGCGCTACCCGGACTTCTACGAGCGCTACCGGGACGCGATCAAGAACACCTGGACCGTCGAGGAGGTCGACCTCCACTCGGACGTCGCCGACCTCGCGAAGCTGACGCCGGCCGAGCAGCACCTGATCGGCCGTCTGGTCGCGTTCTTCGCGACGGGCGACTCGATCGTGGCGAACAACCTGGTGCTGACGCTGTACAAGCACATCAACTCCCCCGAGGCACGGCTGTATCTGTCGCGCCAGCTGTTCGAGGAGGCCGTGCACGTCCAGTTCTATCTGACACTGCTGGACACCTATCTGCCCGACCCCGACGACCGGGCGGCCGCGTTCGCGGCGGTGGAGAACATCCCCTCCATCCGCGAGAAGGCCGGGTTCTGCTTCAAGTGGATCAACGAGGTCGAGAAGCTCGACCGGCTGGAGACCCGGGCGGACCGGCGCCGCTTCCTGCTCAACCTGATCTGCTTCGCCGCGTGCATCGAGGGCCTGTTCTTCTACGGCGCCTTCGCGTACGTCTACTGGTTCCGCAGCCGGGGCCTGCTGCACGGCCTCGCCACGGGCACCAACTGGGTGTTCCGCGACGAGACCATGCACATGTCCTTCGCGTTCGACGTGGTCGACACCGTCCGCAAGGAGGAGCCCGGCCTGTTCGACGACGAGCTGCGGCAGCAGGTCACCGACATGCTCGCGGAGGCGGTGGAGGCCGAGCTGCAGTTCGCCCGCGACCTGTGCGGCGACGGCCTGCCCGGCATGAACACCGAGTCGATGCGGCAGTACCTGGAGTGCGTCGCCGACCAGCGTCTGACACGGCTGGGCTTCGCCCCGGTGTACGGCTCGGAGAACCCCTTCTCCTTCATGGAGCTCCAGGGCGTTCAGGAACTGACCAACTTCTTCGAGCGGCGCCCCTCGGCGTACCAGGTCGCGGTGGAGGGCACCGTCGACCTGGACGAGGACTTCTGAGTCCCGCGGGTCCGCCGGACCGGCCGGGCCCCGCTGATCTCACGGTCGACCCGGCGCTCGTGGGCCGCCCCCACGAGCGCCGGAGCGGCGAGGACGAGGAAGAGAACGACGATCGTGACGTAGTCCGTGAATGCGTTCATGCGGTAAGTGTCGTTTCCCATCGACACTCATGACAGTGGCAGGACTGACGCACACCCTCGAATTACTGCCACTTCGGGTGCACACTGGAGCCATGCTGAAGAACGTGGCCGCCGTGCTGCTGGACGGCGTGCATCCCTTCGAACTGGGCGTCGTCTGCGAGGTGTTCGGCCTCGACCGGAGCGACCAGGGACTTCCGGTGTACGACTTCGCGGTCGTCTCGGCCGAGGGCCCGACGCTGAGCACCCACGTCCCCGGCTTCACCGTCTCCACGCGGTACGGCCTCGACCGGCTCGAAGAGGCCGATCTGATCGCCGTACCCGCCGGCAGCGGCTACGTGGCCCGCGACTACCCGCCCGAGCTGCTCGACGCCCTGGTCCGGGCGGTGGACCGGGGGGCACGGGTGCTCAGCGTCTGCTCCGGCGTCTTCGTGCTCGGCGCGGCCGGGCTGCTCGACGGGCGGCGCTGCGCGGCGCACTGGCGGCAGGTGGAGGAGCTGGGCCGGCGCTTCCCGCGTGCGGTGATCGAACCGGACGTGCTGTACGTGGACGCCGACCCGGTGATCACCTCGGCGGGCACCGCCTCCGGTATCGACGCCTGTCTGCATCTGGTGCGCAAGGAGGAGGGGCCGGAGGTCGCCAACGCCATCGCCCGCCGGATGGTGGTGCCCCCGCACCGCGACGGCGGGCAGGCGCAGTACGTCGACCGGCCGCTGCCGCCCGTCCCGGGCGACACGATGGGCGACGTGCTGGGGTGGATGGAGCGCAACCTCCACCAGGAGGTCACCGTCGAGCAGCTCGCCGAGCACGCGCACATGTCCCCGCGCACCTTCGCCCGCCGCTTCCAGCAGGAGACCGGGACGACTCCGTACCGCTGGATCCTGCGCCAGCGCGTCCTGCTGGCCCAGCGGCTGCTGGAGGCGACGGACGAGACGGTGGACGCGATCGCGGGCCGGACCGGGTTCGGCAACGCGGCCGCGCTGCGGCACCAGTTCGTCCGGGCGGTGGGTGTCACCCCCCAGACCTACCGGCGCACCTTCCGGGGCCCGGCGCGCGGAGCCGACGCCGCCTGACCCTCACCGCGCCACGGGCTTCAGCAGCAGACGGTTCGGGCGCAGCGTGATGCCCACCCGGGTGACGTCGTCGGACCCGGGCACCTGCTCGAAGCGGTACTTCGCGGCGAGGGCCGCCGTGATCAGCGTGAGCTGGGCCATCGAGAAGTGGTCGCTCGGGCACTTCCGATTGCCCACGCTGAACGGGCTCATGGCGTATTTCGGCACGTCCTTGACGCGTTCCGGAAGCCAGCGGTCGGGGTCGAACTCCACGTTCCGATCGTACGAACGCGCGTCGCGCTGGATCGCGTACGGGCTGTAGACGATGTCGGCCCCGGCCGGAATGCGATAGCCACCGAGTTCGGTGTCGGCGACCGCCCGCCGGGTCAATATCCACACCGCCGGTCGCAAACGCATCGCCTCGACGACGACATTGTTGGTGTGGGTGAGCCCGCGGACGTCCCCGAATGCCACGGGGCGGATGCCACCGGTCACGGATTCAACTTCCTGCTGCACCTTGTCGGCGTGCTCCGGATGTTCGGCGAGCACCTGCAGGAGCCACATGATCGTGGACGCCACGGTTTCACTTCCGGGCGTGAGTATGGCCACGACCTGGTCGTGGATCTCCTGTTCCCCGATGGGATCGCCATTCTCGTCCTTCGCCTCCAGCAATGCCGTCAGCAGATCGTCGGGCCTTTGGCCGGAGGCGCGGCGCTCGGCGACGATCTCGTCGACGAGGAGATGCAGATCGGCCAGGGCGCGGTTGAATGCGCGGTTGGCCGGCAGCGGCAGCCGGTACAGCGGGCCGAGCGGCACGACCATCCGCCGGTACATGCCCCGGAAGACGACGGCGAGGGCGGTGCACAGCCGCTCCGCGCGCTCGTCCATGTACTCGCCGCGCAGCAGGCAGCGGGCGGCGATGCGCACGGCGACCCGGAAGGACTCCGAGGTGCAGTCGACGGTCCGCCCCGGCTGCCAGCGCTCGGTGAGGGCGTGCGCCTCCTCCTCCATGATCGGGCCGTAGGCCGGTATCGCGTCGAGCCGGAAGGCGGGCTGGATGGTGCGCCGCTGCCTGCGGTGGCGCGGCCCGTTGGCGGTGGCCACGCCCTCCTTGCCGAGCAGGCCCTCCAGGGACTCCCACAGCGGGCCGTCGATCTTGAAATCGGGGCTGAGGGCGAGGGCTCCGGTGAGGTCCGGCGTGGTCACGGCGTAGACGGTCTTCGGGCCCAGCTTCAGGCGTACGACGTCGCCGTGGTCACGCAGCCGGGACATGAAGCTCAGGGGGTCGCGGGCGAGCTTCCAGCCGTGGCCGAGGAGCGGGATCCCGCCTCCGGCGACGGGCGGCTCACGCAGTTCGGGCGTCCCGGCCGGCGCGGGCTCGACGGACTCGACGGTCATTTCTCACCTGCCGCTTCGTTGTTGACGTACGGGGGTGTGGCGCGGTCGTCCCAGCTGTCGACCCGGTAGCGGCCGGACTCGTGGTGGAACCAGTACACGGAGCTGAACCAGTTCCGCATGTTTCCCAGACAGGCGCGCACGGCGGTGCTCAGTTCCTTTCCCCGTACGGTGCCGTCGGCAAGGCTGTCGGCGAACCGCAGCGCCTCCCGTTCCGCAACGAGGAATTCGTCGATGCATTCCAGCACGCGACGCCTTACTTCCACGACCGCTTCTTCGAGTGTCAGCCCCTGATGGGTGATGAGGCTGATTCCGAGATTGTGGACCTCGTCGCCCGCTATTTCCTTGGGCAGCGAGCAGAGGTCGTTGTACCAGGCGGCGAATTCCTGGCTCAGCAGCGCCGCCCGCCGATAGGCGCGATTGTTCCGCACCGGGTCGGGCAGTTCGATTTCCGCGCTCGGTTCCAGCAGGTCGGTCCAGATCCAGTGCGCGAAGGTGAGCCGGCGCAGGGCCAGGTATTCCTCGACCGCGGGAATCCTGCCCCGGGTGCGGTTGTGGAACTCCCGGTCGTACGCCTGGATGACCGTGTGGAAGTGCCGGGTGAAGCGCGCGTTCCAGGTCTCGGGCAAAAAGGTGAACAACCTTCGCACGCTGTCCGCGAACCCCGCCACCAGCGGGTCCGGATGACGCAGATGGGCCGCGGGGGAGTCGAGGGCCAGGTGCAGTCGCCGCCGCAGCCGCTCCCAGGCGACGGTCCTGCCGTGGACGATGTCGCGGTCGTGACGGTCGTCCCAGGCGAAGAACCACGCGCTGTAGTCCCCTATCGCCTGGAGGACCTCGTCCGGGGCGCCGATGTAGTACCCCGCCATGAGGTCGGTGTAGCACAGGCCGTCGGCATGTTCCTCCACCTTGTCGGCGGGCATCAGCCGTTTTTCCAGCAGCCACGTGCGGGTCTTCTCCTGCAACCGTGGCCAATACGGGTGCAGTCGACGGGGAAACGCGGCCTCGATCACCGGCAGAGAGAGTGCTGGTGGAACCGCGAACGCCGTCGTCGACGACGTGGTGCCGTGTGGGAATGAAGACACGAACAAACCCCTCTCAGCCGCCAGAGTGCGCACACCCCTCCCGCCGTGCCGGGCGTGCGCCGTTGCGTATCCCCGCTCTCCCCATTCAGCACTACAACTGACCGCTATGGGAACGGATTTGCTCCATTCACTACCCCGACATGCCGAGAAGGACCCCTTGTGTGACTGTTGTG
Organism: Streptomyces sp. NPDC093094; assembly: GCF_044754345.1. Classification (NCBI taxonomy): domain Bacteria; kingdom Bacillati; phylum Actinomycetota; class Actinomycetes; order Kitasatosporales; family Streptomycetaceae; genus Streptomyces; species Streptomyces sp. NPDC093094. The sequence goes on from NZ_JBIVOX010000007.1 coordinate 208,258, forward strand.
GAGGAGTCGGGAGTGCTATGGGGTCGAACGTGCGACGGACAGGCGAACAGTCCGGGACGAACGGTGCCCGGCCGGGATCAACTCCCGGCCGGGCACTCGTTGTTCGCTGCGGACCGCGTCCTCAGTCGTTCGCGACGACCGGGTAGCGGGGCTCGTTCTCGGCCATCTGGCGCAGTGCGTCCTTGCGCTCGCGCTTGGAGAGCCGGTCGATGTAGAGGTAGCCGTACAGGTGGTCCGTCTCGTGCTGGAGGCAGCGGGCGAAGTAGCCCGTGCCGCGCACCTTGATCGGGTTGCCCTTCTCGTCCTGCCCGGTCACCTCGGCGTAGTCGGGACGCGCCAGCGGCATGTACGCCGTCGGCACGGACAGGCAGCCCTCGTTGCTGTCGTCCAGCCGGCGGTTCTCCGCGGGCAGCTCCACCAGCCTGGGGTTGCAGACGACACCGACGTGGCGGACGCCCTCGTCGTCGGGGCAGTCGTACACGAAGACCTTCTTGTCCACGCCGATCTGGTTGGCGGCGAGCCCCACTCCCTCGGCGGTGCGCTGGCTGGCGAACATGTCCGCGACCAGCTGCTGGAACTCCTCGCCGAAGTCGGTGACGTCCTCGCACTCCTTGTGCAGCACCGGGTTCCCGACGACCGTGATCGGCCGGGAGGACCCCGCCTCACGCCACGCCTTCTCCCGCGCCTCGGTGTCCTCGGTGTCGATGACGAAGCCCTCGTCGTCCACGGGGAGCACGCCCGCGTGCTGCTGATCGGTGTCCTGCTGCGCCATGACCGACGTATGCCTTCCTGCAAGCTGGAGAAAACGATGCGAGTACAGCCTAAAGGTGCTGTCAGGCTCGCTCAGCAAACCTCTTCAAGATCACGCCAGTCCCTGGAGTCCGGGCTGTCGGCCACCCATCCGTCCAGCAGCCCCCGCACCAGGGAGGCCGGCGCGGCCACCCCGCACTCACGCTCCGGCACCCACAGCTGCCCGTCGGTCCGGTGCCCCAGCGGCCCGGGATGACCCGGCTCGCTGTGGTCATGGGGGTCCAGATGCTCCCCGTCGCCCTCGTCCGACGGCATCCGCGACTCCGAGCACGTCCGGCACAGCAGCCGCACCGACGACGACCAGTCCTCCGCGGCGAACCCCGCGTCGGCGGCGAGCTGCTCCAGCGCGTCCCGGTCCGCCTCGGTCGCCGCCTCCAGCAGCACGACCCAGGTCGGCACCGGGGAGGGCGCCCACAGCTCGATCTCGTCGAACACCGGATAGGCGTGCCCGGCGGAGGTGGTCCGCTCGCCGTGGGGCACGCCGTCGTGCAGCACGACCTCGCCCCAGCGCCGCCCGGACGACGGCAGCGGGATCGACAGCACCTCGACCCGGGCGGGATCGAGCCTGCGCCCCCAGACGACCTCGGCCTCGCCCTCCGGCGACAGCCGCACCGCCGCGCTGCCCAGGTCCATGCCGACCGGCTCGCCGGAGACGGCCGCGCCGCCGGGCACCGAAAGCCCGTACGCCTGCCAGGCGCGGCGGGCCAGCGGCCAGTCCTGCAGGGCGGTCGCGGCGATGCCCACGTTCCACCAGTCGGGTGCGCCGGTCTCCCGGTCGAGCAGGGCGACGGCTCTGAGCCCGGCCGTACGGGCCTGCTCCCAGTCGTGCCGGAACTTGTGCAGCAGAGCGAGGTTGAACCAGGACTCCGACAGCCACGGCTCCAGGTCGGCGGCGCGCGTCAGCAGCGCCCCCGCGTCCTCGTAGCGGCCGTCACCGATCAGCGTGAAAGCGCGGTCCGTGGCCTGCCGCCAGGAGGCGGAGGGCCGGTGCCGTCCCTTGCCGAAGATCCTCACGATTCCCGCCTGCCAGTTCCGTTTAGTGGGCTGGCCAGTGCCCCCGGACACTCTCTCTCCTTCGCATCCAACCACGTACGGCCGGAAGGGCGCTCATTACCCATGGGTTACCCCGCTGCGGACGGGGTCAGACAGTCCCTGGCCAGCACCCGTGCCAGCGCTTCCACCACGTCCGGCGCATAGGCACCGGCGGTCCCCAGCCTCAGTTCCTCCAGTGCCTTCAGCGGGCCGCCCGGTCCGGCGCCCCGTGTCTTCTCCTCGTAGGCGTTCACCGCCCGTACGATCCGCGCGGCCGGCGGCTGCTCCCGGTAGGGATCGGCCTGCCGCTCGACGACGACGGCGACCGCGGCAGCCACCCCGGTGTGCCGTACGACGGCCCCGCCGAGCAGCGCGATCCGCCGTTGCTCGGCGGCGGGCAGCCCCGCCGTGGCGCCCGCCGGGACCGGGTCGAGCAGGCTGAGCTGTCCGATGTCGTGCATGAGCGCGGCGTGCTCCAGCACGGTCAGCTCCGGCTCGGACAGCCCCAGGTCCCGCCCCACGGCGAGGCTGAGCACGGCGACCCGGCGGGCGTGGCCCGCGGGGGTGTACCCGGCGATCTCCGTGGCCCTGGCCAGGGAGGCGATGGTCTGCCGGTACGTCGTCCGCACGGCGGCGCGGCGGCGCAGCGACAGCTGGGTGAGCAGCAGCGGCAGACAGAACACGGGCAGGGCCCACAGGCCCGCGACGCCGACCGCGAGGGCCATCACCACGCCCGTGGCGACCACCGCGGAGCCGATGCCCGGCATGGCCCGCAGCTCGTCCCGCAGCAGCGGGGCGAAGGGCCATCCGGTGCGGGAGCGCGCCAGCGCGGCGGCGAGCACGGCGTCGCACAGCGCGTTCAGGACGAGCAGTCCGACCAGCAGCAGCACGTACCCGGGGCCGCTCCAGCGGGCGAACACGCCCTGGTTCCACAGGGGCTGGAAGCACACGGCGGTGAATCCCACGGTGAGCACGCGCCGGGCGAGCTGGTCGGAGGTCGGGCCCCGTCCGCGCGCGATGTGCGGGACGGCTCCCAGCAGCGCGCCGACGACCACCACGCTGACGACCTGCGCGACGCCGTGCCGGGTGTGGTGTCCCGCGTGCTCCCCGAGCAGCGCGTACGACAGTGCGCCGGCGGCCCCCAGCGGGGCGGGCTCCCTGACCGTCGCCCCGGTCCACCGCGCCAGCTCGCCGAGTGTGATCAGCAGCCCGAAGGCGATCGCTGCCGGCCGCTCGACCAGCCCGGTCCGCAGCGTGGCGGCCAGACAGACCACGGCGACCACGGCGGCACCGGCGTGCACGAGCGTGAGCAGGGCGGGGCCCCGGCGGGCCTTCACGATTCCGCTCCGCCGGGCCGCACGGGCCCCGGCGTCCGCCGTACAGGCCCGGGCGTTTGCTGTACAGGCCCGGGCGTCCGCCGTACAGGCCCGGGAACCCACCGCACGGCCCCCGGCGTCCGCCGTACAGGCCCGGGCGTTTGCCGGACGGCGGTCCGTGTCCGCCGGACGGCCGCGGGAACCCGCCGCGCAGCGCCCGGTACCCGCCGGGAGGCGTCCCGTGTCCGCCGGGAGGCCGCCCGGACCCGGTTCACCGGTGTGCTCCCGTCGTCCGGTCCCCGGTCCGCGGGCGGGGAGGCGGGGGGTGCTGCTCGTCGGCCGTGACCGCGGGGTGCCAGCCGTCGCGGCGCAGGGCGCGGCACAGGGCCGTGACCATCCGGGGGTCGAACTGGGCACCTGCGCAGCGCTCCAGCTCGGCGAGGGCCGCCTCGACGGGACGGGCCCGCCGGTAGGAGCGGGTGGAGGTCATGGCGTCGAAGGCGTCCGCGACGGCCACGACCCGTGCGGGTTCCGGTATCTGATGGCCGACCAGCCCGTAGGGGTAGCCGCTGCCGTCGATGCGCTCGTGATGGTGCAGCACGGCGGCCCTGGCCTCGCCGAGGAAGGAGATGCCGCGCACGATCTCGTGGCCGTACTCGGGATGCAGCTCGATGACCCGCCGTTCCTCGGGCGTGAGCGGCCCGTCCTTGCGCAGCAGCCGGGTGGGCACACCGAGCTTGCCGACGTCGTGCAGGATCCCGGCGAACCGGAGCAGCTCGACGCCCCGGTCGTCCATGCCCAGCTCACGCGCGATCGTCATCGACGCCTGGCCGACCCGCTCGCTGTGCCCGCGGGTGTAGCCGTCCTTGATGTCGACGGCCTGCACGAGCGCGCGGATGGTCTCCTGATGGGCGGCGCGCTCACGGTGGTACTGGGCGAACATCCACCAGGACACGCACATCGGCAGCAGCACGAGCAGTGCGGCGAACGGCCCGTAGGGGCTGCGCCACAGCACGGCCATCATCAGTCCGGCCAGCCCGTGCACCCCGAGGGGCCCGAGGGAGCGCAGGAACAGACCGTGCCGGCCGCCCCGCCCCGGCACGTCCACGGGCGGCAGCGCCGGGACGAGGGCGCGGACGCCGCCGTCCAGGACGGTCAGCACCAGGCAGAACGCGACGACCGCGGCCCCGGCCGGCACCAGCGCGTACGGGAAGTCGGCGGTGAGGACGGCGTCCGGGCCGCCCAGCTCCCCGTGCACGCGGGCCGCGGCCCCCGCGGCGAGGGAGAGCCGGGCGGCACGCCAGATCCGGCGCGGCAGGACGGGGCGCCGGTCGACGCGGGAGAGCAGGGCCCCCGGCAGCGCGACGAGCGCGGCGGCGGGCGGCGGCAGCAGAAAGGCCCCGGCGAGCAGCACGGGGTGGAAGGTGCCGACGGACCACCGGCGGGCGGTCCGCTCCCCGGCGGCACAGAGGCCGGCCAGGAGGGCCACCGCCCACCACGGCGTGGGGGTGGCCGGGAGCGGCAGCAGACAGGCGACGGCGAGGAGGGCGACACACACGACGTACGTGCGTGCCCGTCCCGGTATCGCCTCCATGACGCCCCTCCCCGCGTACGAGCGTGGCTCTCCAGGCTCGGGGGGAGCCTAGGGCGGGGAGGGAGGCGTCCGTGGGCCCGAGGCCCACGGATTAGCACAAACGGGTGACGGCGGGGGCGGCCCCGGGGGTCAGGACTCCTGCGGGGTCACCGTGACGTCGTGCTCGGGCACGGTCTGGCCGGAGCGGATCAGGTCGAGCCGGCCCAGGACCTTGGAACGCAGGTCGGTGGGTACGTCGTCATGACCGCAGCACCGCTTGACCAGCTTCTTCACGGCCTCTTCGAGCCCGTACTTCTCCAGGCACGGCGAGCACTCCCGGAAGTGCTGCTTGAACTTGTCGCGATCGACGTCCGGCATCTCACTGTCGAGGAACTCGTAGAGGTGGTCGAGTACCTCACTGCAGTCCGTCTCGTGCGGCTCTCCGCAGCTCATGAGCCCGAGCCTTTCGCTTCGTCCGACTCCCCGGCGCCCGCCGGGACCAGCCCGCGCTCGCGGGCGTAGTCCTCCAGCATGCCGCGCAGTTGGCGGCGGCCCCGGTGCAGCCGGGACATCACCGTACCGATGGGTGTCCCCATGATGTCCGCGATCTCCTTGTACGCAAAGCCCTCTACGTCTGCGAGGTAGACGGCGATGCGGAACTCCTCGGGGATCGCCTGCAGCGCTTCCTTCACGTCCGAGTCGGGCAGATGGTCGAGCGCCTGCGACTCGGCGGAGCGCAGACCGGTCGACATGTGCGACTCGGCGCGGGCGAGCTGCCAGTCCTCGATCTCCTCGGCCGCGCTGCGCTGCGGTTCACGCTGCTTCTTGCGGTACGAGTTGATGAAGGTGTTGGTGAGGATCCGGTACAGCCACGCCTTGAGGTTGGTGCCCTCCCGGAACTGGTGGAAGGACGCGTACGCCTTGGCGTAGGTCTCCTGCACCAGGTCCTCGGCGTCGGCCGGGTTGCGCGTCATGCGCAGCGCGGCCGAGTACATCTGGTCGAGGAACTCCAGCGCGTCGCGCTCGAAGCGCGCGCTGCGCTCCGTGGCCGACTCGCTGTTCGTGTCCGCGTTCGTGCCCTGGCCCTCGGGCAGCTCCGCCTGGCCGTTGTCGGTCCCTGCGTCGGTCCCAGTGACCGGACCCACCTCCTCAAGATCCCGGGCGGGACCGTCGCCGGTCCCCTCGGAATCGGAGAATAGACGACGATCCCCACCCGCCGCCGCCCGAATAGGGGCGGTCCTGGCCGCGTGCAGCACCGTCCAGTCCAGGTCAGCGCGTGCGCTGCGGTTCGGGCAGTAGGTCGAACCCATGCGGCGGACTTCCTCTCCTACGACGGTGGGCGCCGGGGTGCTCCCGGCCCATCTGTCCGCCTCAACCAAGGCAGGTCCTTCCGCATTCCCGCGGGTTCAGCCGAGTGACCCGCTCCACTCGACGACCGCGTCGGTGACGGCGGCCAGGGCCTCTTCCTGGGTGATGCCGGCCCGCTTGGGCACGACGAGGCCGTGGTCGCCGTGGGGGATCTCGACCAGCCGGTGGGGGCCGTCGGGGAACTCCGCGGGTCTGCCGAACGGGTCGTTGCCGCCCTGGACGACGAGCGTGGGCACACCGGCGCCGAGCAGCTCCTCGGCGCGGGACCTCTCCGGCCTGCCGGGCGGGTGCAGCGGGAAGCTGAGCGCGAGGACGGCGGCCGCCCCGAGTTCGCCGGCCGTGCGGCAGGCGACGCGGGCCCCGGCGGACCGCCCACCGGAGATCACCGGCAGGCCGGGCCCGGTCACCGCCGGCCAGATGCCCCGCCAGCCGGCGTCCAGGGTCTTCGGCGCGGGAGCGACCTTCTTTCCGGCCACTCTCCAGGGCTGCTCCACCAGGACGACACTCACGCCGTGTCCGGGCAGGACGGCGGCCAGCGCCCTCAGGTCGCGTGCCTCGATGCCGCCGCCGGCTCCGTGGCCGACGGCGAGCACGAGACGGGCCTCGTCCGCCCTGTGCCAGGTGATGCGGGCGTCCCCCGCGTCGGTGCTGATGATCTCGGTCGTCACGTCAGAAGAGTGTGCCCTCCTCGGGCGCCTCCAGTTCCGTCAGCAGCTCCGGGCCGTTGTTGCGGACGTTGCTGACGGCGGTGCTCACGGGGTAGGCGCGCATCAGGCCGGGCTCCGGGGGCGTGAGCAGCTCGCGCAGACCGTCGGGGTCGGTGCGGGCGGGGTCGAGCCAGGCGTCCCAGCGGTCGGGGGTGAGCATCAGCGGCATCCGGGGATGGATGTCGGCGAGCGCGCGGGGTCCGTCGGCGGGGGCGACGGCGAGCGGGCTCGTCTCGGCCTCGGTGGTGATCACGGTGCAGGTCGCCCACCATGCCTGCGGATGGTCGTCGGGCAGGGTGCGGTCGCGCCAGAACTCGTACAGCCCGGCCATGGCGAAGACCGTGCCGTCGGCGGGGAGCACGAACCAGGGCTGCTTGCGCGGCCGCTTCTTCCTGCCCTCGACCTCCAGGTCCCGCTCCTGCCTGCCGGTGACCCACTCGTAGTAGCCGTCGGCGGGCAGGATGCAGCGGCGGGTGGTGAAGGCCCGGCGGTAGGCCGGCTTCTCGTGCACGGTCTCCGCCCGTGCGTTGATCATCCGGGCACCGCCCTCGGGGGTCTTGGCCCAGGAGGGGACGAGCCCCCACTTCAGCTTGCGCAGCTGGCGAACCGGACCGGGGTCGTCGGCGTCTTTCAGCGGACGGTCGAGGACGGCGTGGACCTCCTTGGTCGGCGCCACGTTGTAATCGGGCGCCAGTGTCTCCTCGGGCTCCCACTTCTCGATCCCGAAGATCCCCGCGAGATCCTCGGGCCCACGACTCGCTGCATACCGTCCGCACATACATGCCACACTGCCAGACTCCGCGAGAACAGGGAGCACCCCGGGAACATGGACAGCAGCACAGCGACCTCGCTCTGGGACGAGCTCGTCGGCACCCAGGCCGCCCCGGACGTGTGGGTGGTGATCGCGACCCTGGTCGCCGCGCTCGCGGTGGTGGTGCCGCCGGGTCTGTGGCGCATATCCCGCAACGCCATCACCATCGCCCACGAGGGCGGTCACGGTCTGGTGGCCCTGCTCAGCGGCCGCACCCTCACCGGCATCCGGCTGCACTCCGACACCAGCGGCCTGACGGTCAGCCGCGGCAAGCCGTACGGCCTCGGCATGATCCTCACCGCCGCCGCCGGCTACACCGCTCCCCCGCTGCTGGGTCTGGGCGGCGCCGCGCTGCTGGCGGCCGGCCGGACCACTCTGCTGCTGTGGCTGGCCACGGCCCTGCTGCTGGCGCTGCTGGTGATGATCCGCAACGCCTACGGCGCGCTGACGGTGGTGCTGACCGGCGGAACGTTTGTCCTGGTGTCATGGCTGGCCGGGCCCCAGGTGCAGGCGGCCTTCGCGTACGCGGTGGTGTGGTTCCTGCTGCTGGGCGGGGTGCGGCCGGGGTTCGAGCTGCAGGCGAAGCGGGCGCGTGGCGGGGCCGGCGACTCCGACGCGGACCAGCTGGCGCGGCTCACGCACGCGCCGGCGGGTGTGTGGCTGTTCCTCTTCCACGCGGTGTCGCTGTGCTCGCTCGTCGGCGGCGGACGCTGGCTGCTGGAGGTCTGAGGACCCGCCCGGCCCTGTCCGGCCGCGGTCGTCCGTGAGGTGCGCCCGCGCCCGGAGACCGTCGGGCGGCGCACGGTGTGCCCGGATCGCCGTCCGCCGGATGTCCGGCCCGGCGGTGAACCGGACGCCGAGCGGGGCGGTCCCCTTCTCGGCGGACTTCTTCTCCGAGAGGGAGAAAACGGCCGACGCGTCGCCCTGAGACGCGTACGCGAGGTTTTTCCGTTTCATACGGGCCGACCGCATCCCGGCGGCCTCGATGGCCCGCTTATCCCTTTTCGTTTTCTCGTCACCGGCGACGGGCATGTCCCGGAACTCGCCTCCCCCTCGGGCTGTGTGCACTTCACCTCTCTGCCGAGGACGGCTTTCCCCCGGCAGCCGTCCACCGGAACGGATCTTCCCGCGCATTCCTTCACCGGCCGCCCGCACGGCCCTTTCCGTACGGCGCCCGCGCGATGTCCGGCCACCGGTGTTCCACGCCGGATTCCGCCGGAAAGGAACCGGTGAGCGCCCCCTTCTGCGCGTCGACGGCGTCGTCGTCGCGCTTGCCGACGCCGTCGCCGTCGCCGTAGATCGCGGCGTCGACGGATGCGCCGTCGTCCGCGTCGGCCGCATTGTTCTCGATGCCCGGCCCCCGGCCGGCACCCGGCGCCGGGAACGTGCGGGAAGCGAAATCAGGGACGCCGTCCGGGACGAAGCAGGTGCGCGGCTCCTGCCGGCCGCTGTCACGGAAAATCCGGAGGGCACCCGAGGAAAAGCACGGGCGACCGGCTCCGCTCTCCGAATTGACGCCGGTTTTCCCCCGAGGAGGCGGAGAGGAAAACATGAGGCGGTCAAAAACATTGCCGCCGGCAGCCGTTGTCGCGCATCGACGTGACGGACGCCCGCGATTCATGCGGCCGCCGGACCGGGTGCGCATATATGCAGAACAGACTCCGAGGACCGGTTTCGACGGGGTTTCGCCGTTTTTGATCAAGATCTCCCCCCGGCTTCACCCACTAAAGTGGGGCGCATGACCGTTAACCCCGCAGACACCGCCCTCTGGCCCGCCCCGCACGCGAGCGGAGCCGTCGACGCGACGGTCCACGTGCCGGGGTCCAAGTCGGTCACCAACCGCGCCCTCGTCCTCGCCGCCCTCGCGAGCGAGCCCGGCTGGCTGCGCCGCCCCCTGCGCTCCCGCGACACCCTGCTGATGGCCGGTGCCCTGCGGGCGATGGGCGTGGGCATCGAGGAGGGCGTCGGCCCCGACGGCACCGGCGAGTTCTGGCGCGTCATCCCGGCCGGGCTGCGCGGCCCCGCCACGGTGGACGTCGGCAACGCCGGCACGGTCATGCGGTTCCTGCCCCCGGTCGCCACGCTCGCCGCCGGTCCCATCCGCTTCGACGGCGACCCGAGATCGTACGAGCGTCCGCTGCACGGGGTCATCGACGCCCTGCGCGTCCTCGGCGCCCGGATCGACGACGACGGCCGCGGCGCGCTGCCCCTCACCGTGCACGGCGGCGGCGCCCTGGACGGCGGCCCGGTCTCGATCGACGCGTCCTCCTCGTCGCAGTTCGTCAGCGCCCTGCTGCTGTCCGCCCCGCGCTTCAACCAGGGCGTCGAGGTCCGGCACACCGGCTCCACGCTGCCGTCGATGCCGCACATCCGGATGACGGTGGACATGCTGCGCTCGGTCGGCGCCCAGGTCGACACACCCGAGTCCGGTGGCGAGCCCGACGTCTGGCGGGTGACCCCCGGCGCGCTGCTCGGCCGCGACCTGGTCATCGAACCGGACCTGTCGAACGCCCAGCCGTTCCTGGCGGCGGCCCTGGTGACCGGCGGCAGGGTGCTGATCCCCGACTGGCCGGTCCGCACGACCCAGCCGGGCGACCGGCTGCGGGAGATCTTCACCGAGATGGGCGGCGCCTGCGAGCTGACCGACTACGGTCTGGTGTTCACCGGTTCGGGTGCCCTTCACGGTATCGACGTGGACCTCGGCGAGGTCGGCGAGCTGACGCCGGGCATCGCGGCCGTCGCGGCCCTGGCCGACTCACCCTCCACCCTGCGGGGCGTGGCCCATCTGCGGCTGCACGAGACGGACCGGCTGGCGGCGCTCACCAAGGAGATCAACGAGCTCGGCGGCGACGTCACCGAGACCGCCGACGGCCTGCACATCCGCCCGCGCCCGCTGCACGGCGGCGTCTTCCACACCTACGAGGACCACCGCATGGCGACCGCCGGCGCGATCATCGGCCTGGCGGTCGACGGCGTACGGATCGAGAACGTGGCGACGACGGCGAAGACCCTGCCGGACTTCCCCGAACTGTGGTCCGGGATGCTCGGGGCGTAGGGACGCGGAGAAACACCATGCGCCGCTACGGCAAGCACACCGACGAGGACGACATCCGCCAGCGCCCCAACCGCAAGGGGAACCGCCCGCGGACCAACATCCGGCCCAAGCACGAGGACGCCGCCGAGGGCCTGGTCCTCACCGTCGACCGGGGCCGCCTGACCTGTCTGGTCGACGACCGCCCCGTGATCGCCATGAAGGCCCGCGAGCTGGGCCGCAAGGCCGCCGTGGTGGGCGACCGGGTCGCCCTGGTCGGCGATCTGTCCGGGAAGAAGGACACGCTCGCGCGGATCGTGCGCATCGAGGAACGCGCCTCGCTGCTGCGCCGCACCGCCGACGACGACGACCCGTACGAGCGGGTGGTCGTCGCCAACGCGGACCAACTGGCGATCGTCACGGCCCTCGCCGACCCGGAACCCCGCCCGCGTCTCATCGACCGCTGCCTGGTCGCGGCGTTCGACGGCGGCCTCACGCCGCTGCTGGTGATGACCAAGTCGGACCTCGCCCCGCCCGACGAGCTGCTGGAGCTGTACGGCGCCCTCGACATCCCCCATGTCGTCACCAGCCGTGAGGAGCTGGAGAACGGGGACGCGGCGGACCGGGTGCGCGAGCATCTGGACGGCAAGGTCACGGCGTTCGTGGGGCATTCGGGCGTCGGCAAGACGACCCTGGTGAACGCCCTGGTGCCTCAGGAGCGGCGACGGCTGACCGGCCATGTCAACGCGGTGACGGGCCGCGGCCGGCACACCACGACCTCGGCGCTGGCGCTGCCCCTGTCCAAGGCGGACGGCTGGGTGATCGACACCCCGGGCGTACGGTCGTTCGGCCTGGCGCACATCGACCCGTCCCGCGTCATCCACGCCTTCCCGGACCTGGAGCCGGGCACGGAGGGCTGCCCGCGCGCGTGCAGCCACGACGAGCCGGACTGCGCGCTGGACGGCTATGTGGCCGAGGGCCACGCCGACCCGGCCCGGCTGTACTCCCTGCGCAGACTGCTGGCCACCCGTGAGCGCAGGGAAGGCGACTGACCTCCGCGTTGTTTGTCTCCACGTGGGTCCGGTAAGGGCATAATCGCAAAAGCCGGATCCCAAGAACGGGTAAAGCGCGCCAGGCGGACACTCGGCCGACAGGACGCCGGTCTGACGAGCGGTCACAGTGCGTCGCGGAGCGTGGAGTTACGGGAGGACAGCACATGGCGTGGCTGCTGGTCATCGTGGCCGGGATGCTCGAAACCGGCTTCGCCGTCTGCCTGAAGCTGTCGCACGGTTTCAGCAGGCTCTGGCCGACGGTCGCCTTCTGCGTCTTCGCGCTGGGCAGTTTCGGCCTGCTCACCCTGTCGCTGAAGAAGCTCGACGTGGGCCCCGCGTACGCGGTGTGGACGGGCATCGGCGCGGCGGGCACGGCGATCTACGGCATGGTCTTCCTCGGCGACGTGGTGTCCACGCTGAAGATCGTGTCGATCAGCCTGGTCATCGCCGGGGTCGTCGGCCTCCAGCTGTCGGGGTCGGCGCACTAGGGCCGGTCTGTCATAAGGGACTGTGGTGGAGCGCGCCGCGCACCAGGTCGGCGACCCCGCCGTCGCCGGGCGGCGCGGCCACGCAGGACAGGGCCAGGCGGACGGCCAGCTCGCAGGAGCGGGCGAGGTCGGCGGTGTCCGGCCCGGTGCGCCGGGCTCCGGGACCGGCGAGAGCCGCGAGGGCCCGGTCGCGCACGATCGTCACGAGGTCGCCGGGCGAGGGCAGCGGGCCGTCCGCACGCCGCTGGGCGGGCACCGCGGAGACGGACGGGACGGCGGCCCGTGCGGGCGCGGGCATCCGTTCGTTCCAGCAGCCGGTCAGCAGGGCCCGTACGAGCGCGTTCTCCCGGGCCAGGTCCGTGGTCCACTCGGCGGCCGCGGTCAGTCTGTCGCGGGCGTCGGGGGACGTGCCGAGCGCGCGGTCGACACCGGCGAGGTAGTCGTCGGCCGCCCGGCGCACCAGCGCTCTGGCCAGGCCGTCCTTGCTGCCGAACTCGTTGTACAGCGTCTGCCGCGACACCCCGGCCGCCGCCGCCACGTCCACCATCCGCACCGCCGGCCACGGCCGACGCGCCAGCGCCGTGTCAGCGGCGTCCAGCAGAGATTCCCGCGCTGCAGGCATCCTCGCCTCCCGGGGAGACCGGCTCTGCGGTTCAGATTTGACGCGCACGGAGGCACTGTCAAGGGGTGCCGCGCCTTCCCGGGGCGCACGCCCGGGCTCCGGGCGCTCGCGCGGTGTCCACACTCCGGCCCCGGTGGCCCCGTGGCACGCCGGGCGGATACGGTCGTCCCATGCCGGACTACCTCGATGACCTCCGCCTCGCCCATGTGCTCGCGGACGCCGCCGACGCGGCGACCATGGACCGTTTCAAGGCTCTCGACCTGAAGGTCGAGACCAAGCCGGACATGACTCCGGTGAGCGAGGCGGACAAGGCGGCCGAGGAGCTGATCCGCGGCCAGCTCCAGCGTGCCCGCCCGAGGGACGCGATCCTCGGCGAGGAGTACGGCCTGGAGGGCACCGGCCCCCGCCGCTGGGTGATCGACCCGATCGACGGCACGAAGAACTACGTCCGCGGCGTCCCGGTCTGGGCGACCCTCATCGCGCTGATGGAGGCGGGCGAGGGCGGCTACCGGCCCGTCGTCGGCGTCGTCTCCGCCCCGGCCCTGGGCCGCCGCTGGTGGGCCGCCGAGGGGCACGGCGCGTTCACGGGCCGCAGCCTGGCCAACGCCACGCGCATCCATGTCTCCGGCGTCTCCGGCCTCGCGGACGCCTCGTTCGCCTACTCCTCGCTCTCCGGCTGGGAGGAGCAGGGCCGCCTGGACGGCTTCCTGGACCTCACCCGCGAGGTCTGGCGCACGCGCGCGTACGGCGACTTCTGGCCGTACATGATGGTCGCCGAGGGCTCGGTGGACCTGTGCGCCGAGCCGGAGCTGTCCCTGTGGGACATGGCGGCCACCGCCGTCGTGGTGACGGAGGCCGGCGGCACGTTCACCGGCCTGGACGGACGCCCCGGCCCGCACAGCGGCAACGCGGCCGCGTCGAACGGCCTGCTCCACGACGAACTGCTGGGGTATCTCGACGGGCGCCGCTGAGGCGGGACGTACGGCCTCACGCGCCCTCAAAGGACTGCGCACGCCCTCTTGTTGACCCGTTCTTTGCCTGCCACTCTGAAGTTCCCCCCACTTGTGAACTTGTGAATCCATGAACAAAGGGGGCGGGACACTCCAGGAGGTGGCTTCAGCCCATGCTCGTCCGTGACGCCATGAGCACGATGGTCCTCACCATCGGCCCCGACCACACCCTTCGCCAGGCCGCAGCTCTCATGTCCGCCCGCCGGGTGGGCGCGGCCGTCGTCCTCGACCCCGATGCCGGACTCGGCATCCTCACCGAACGCGACATCCTCAACTCCGTGGGCCTGGGCCAGGACCCCGACACCGAACGGGCCCACGACCACACCACCAACGACGTCGTGTTCGCCGCGCCGTCCTGGACGCTGGAGGAGGCGGCCCGGGCCATGGCGCACGGCGGCTTCCGGCATCTGATCGTGCTCGACGCCGGCGGACCCGCCGGCATCGTCTCGGTCCGCGACATCATCCGCTGCTGGGCGCCGGCGAGGCAGCAGGTGTCCGCCTGACCGACCCGTACGCCACAGCGGGCCGGGCCCCCTCGGGGATCCGGCCCGCTCCCCGGCAGGCGTTCAGGTGCCGGCGTCAGCCGCGCAGGGCCCGGACCGCGGCGTCCAGCCGCTTGCCGAAGTCCTCGTCCGCCCGGCGGAAGTTGCCGATCGCCCGCTCGACGATGTCGTCGCGCGAGACACCGGCCATCGCCGCGGCCAGGTTGGCCACCAGGCGCTCCTTCTCGTCGTCCGCCATCAGCCGGTAGAGGTTGCCCGCCTGCACGAAGTCGTCGTCCTCGGCGTGCACCGGGGCCGGGTGGTCGCCCGTGGCCCCGCTCACGGCGACGGGCTGCCACAGCGGACGGCCGGTCTGCTGCGGCCCTCCGAAGCTGTTCGGCTCGTAGTTCTTCGCGCCGCCGTGCCGGCCGTCGTACAGAAGGCCGTCACGGGAGTGGGTGCGCGCTTCGGTGGCGTGCGGGCGGTTCACCGGCAGATGGTCGGCGTTGATGCCGACGCGGTAGCGGTGCGCGTCGCCGTAGGCGAACAGCCGCCCCTGGAGCATCTTGTCGGGCGAGGGGCCGATGCCCGGCACGAAGTGCGCGGGCGAGAAGATGCTCTGCTCGACCTCGGCGAAGATGTTCCGCGGGTTGCGGTCGAGCTCCAGCCTGCCGATCTCGACGACCGGGTAGTCCGCGTGCGGCCACACCTTGGTGAGGTCGAACGGGTTGAAGCGGTACGTCGCCGCGTCCGCCGCCGGCATGATCTGCACGCCCACGGTCCAGCTCGGGAACTCGCCGCGCTCGATGGCCTCGCGCAGGTCGCGCTGGTGCGAGTCGGGGTCCTGCCCCGCGAGGATCCCGGCCTCCTCCGCGGTGAGGTTCTCGATCCCCTGGTCGGTCTTGAAGTGGTACTTGACCCAGAAGACCTCGCCGGCCTCGTTGTTCCACTGGAAGGTGTGCGAGCCGAAGCCGTCCATGTGGCGGTACGAGGCGGGGATGCCGCGGTCGCCGAACAGCCAGGTCACCTGGTGGGTGCTCTCCGGGCTGAGGCTCCAGAAGTCCCAGACGTTGTCCGCCTCCTGGCTGCCCGTGTACGGGTCGCGCTTCTGGGTGTGGATGAAGTCGGGGAACTTGATCGCGTCCTTGATGAAGAACACCGGGGTGTTGTTGCCGACGAGGTCGTAGTTGCCCTCCTCGGTGTAGAACTTCAGCGAGAAGCCGCGCGGGTCACGGACGGCGTCCGCCGCGCCGAGGTTGCCGGCGACCGTCGAGAAGCGCAGGAACACCTCGGTCCGCCTGCCGACCTCGGAGAGGAACGCGGCACGCGTGTACGGGGTGACGTCCGCGGTCACCGTGAAGGTGCCGTACGCCCCCGCGCCCCGGGCGTGCACGACCCGCTCCGGGATGCGCTCACGGTTGAAGTGGGCCAGCTTCTCCAGCAGGAGCTGGTCCTGGACGAGCACGGGGCCGCCCGCGCCCGCGGTCTCGCTGTTCTGGTTGTCGGCCACCGGAGCACCGGCCTCCGTCGTAAGCGGTCCCTGAGTCACGTGGGCCTCCTGCGCCATTTCCTGCTTGTCCTGTCCCTTGGCCAAAGCCGTTCCCGATCCTACACTGGACTTAGTCCAGATCAAGCAGAGCTCTAATTCCACACCGGGTCGGGACCTGGTCCCCCTTGCTGTTAGGCTGGTGCCATGAGTGACCTTCTTGAACGGCTGCGCGGACGCGGATGGCGGATGACCGCGCAGCGTCGTGTCGTGGCCGAGGTCCTGGACGGCGAGCACGTCCATCTGACGGCCGACGAGGTCCACACCCGTGCGGTCGCCAGGCTCCCCGAGATCTCCCGGGCGACCGTCTACAACACCCTGGGCGAACTGGTCACGCTCGGCGAGGTGCTGGAGGTGTCGACGGACAAGCGCGCCAAGCGCTACGACCCGAACGCGCACCGGCCGCACCACCACCTGGTCTGCGCCCACTGCGGCGCCATCCGTGACGTCCACCCCGCCGGCGACCCGCTCGCCGACCTCCCCGACTCGGAGCGCTTCGGCTTCACCGTCTCGGACGTCGAGGTCACCTACCGCGGCGTCTGCCCGGACTGCGCGACGGCGTGACCCTCGGCACGTGACACACAGAAGGCCCTGGCTTCCCGGCCAGGGCCTTCTTCGTCCTTCGTCGCATCGCGTTCGCCGGCGTCGCCCTTGCCGGCCTCGCCCTTGTTCACATCGCCCTTGTTCGCGCCGCGCCCGTTCGCACCGTGCGTTTCGTGACGACGCAACGACCGAGGGCCGGAACCCTTTCGGATTCCGGCCCTCGGCCTTCAGTAGCGGGGACAGGATTTGAACCTGCGACCTCTGGGTTATGAGCCCAGCGAGCTACCGAGCTGCTCCACCCCGCGTCGATGAAGGGAACACTACGTCAAGGACGCGTACAGAAGCAAATCCCTTTCTTCCCGGCCGCCTCCCCCAAGGGGCGGCACCGCGTCGCACCGGGCGCCGGCTACGCCGACAGCTCCTCGCGCAGGGCGTCACGGAGCCGCGCCGCCCGCTCCGCCACCTCCGCCGGTCCCAGCGTCACCGCGCGGTCGGCCCACCGCTGCCCCTCCGCCAGCTCGCCACGACGCGCGTAGACGAGGGCCAGCCGGAGCGCCGCCCGCCCATGACCGGCGTCGGCCGCCCGGGTCCACCACACCGCCGCCTCCGGCTCGCTCCCCTCCCGCGCGAGCAGCAGCCCGAGATTGAAGGCACCGTTGCGGGACCCGGCCTCCGCCGCCTCCCGGTACCACCGGGCCGCCTCCACGACATCGCCCCGCGCCGCCGCGAGCATCCCGACCCGCACCTGCGCACGCCGGTGCCCCAGCGTGGCGGCCCGCTCGTACCACTCCTCGCACTCGGTCCGCTCCCGCACCGGCTCGCCCAGCTCGTGCGGCGACACCGGCGGACGCCGCGCGTCCAGCAGCGCGGCCAGCCGGTACGCGCCCTCGGCGCTGCCCCCGCCCGCCGCGCACCGCAGATGCCGCTCGGCCTCCTGCTCCTCGCCCTCCCGCAGCCGCGCGATACCGACCTGGAGCGCCGCCTCGGTGTGCCCGGCCGCGGCGGCCCGCTCGTAGTAGCGCAGCGCCGTCACGTCCTCGGCACGTCCGGCGTGAAGGATGCCGAGATTGAACGCGGCGTCCACGCTCCCGGCCTCCGCGGCCTTGGAGAACCACGGCTCCGCACCCGTCGCGTCACCGCCCTGGAGCAGCAGGACCGCCAGCGCGTTCGCCGCCTCCCGGTGTCCCGCGTACGCCGCGTGCCGGTACCACTGCTCGGCCTGCCCGGTCCGGCCCTGCTCGGCACAGAGCAGTCCGAGGTTGTACGCGCCGTTCACATCGCCCGCGTCCATCGCGGCCCGGTACCACCGCTCGGCCGTCTGCGTCTCGCCGCGCTCGGCGTGCAGCGCGCCCAGCGCGTTCGCCGCGTTGCCGTCGCCGTCCTGCGCGGCCCTCAGCCACCACACGGCGGCGCTCTCGGTGTCCCCGGCGTCGCGCAGCAGGAACCCGAGGGCGCAGGCGGCCCGGGGCTCGCCGTCCTTGGCGGACGTCAGGTACCAGCGCCCCGCCTCCTTGAGCTCGCCGCGCCGCTCCAGGATCGCGCCGAGCTGGAGCGCGGCGCGCTGGTGACCACGCGCGGCGGCCTGCCGGTACCACTGCTCGATCTCCTCCACCGGAGCGCCCGGCACGGCACTCGGCCCGACACCGTTGTCGCACCCGGCTTCGTCCTCGCTCGCGCTCCTGCGGTCGAGCGCTCTGGCCAGGCGGTAGGCGGCCTCCCGGTGACCGCGCTCCGCGGCGACCCGCATCCACCGCTCGGCGCCCGCGTCGCCACGGTGCTCCAGCAGATCGGCGAGCGCGTACGCGCCCAGGGTGTGCCCCTGTTCGGCGGCCTGGCGCAGCCAGTACTCGGCGGCGGGCTCGTCCCCGCGCTCACGGTGGTGGCGGCCCAGGGCGTGCGCGGCGGGCGCGGACCCGGCCACGGCGGCGATGCGCCACCATCCGGCGGCCTCGTCGGCGTAACCCCGCTGGTGGAGGAGGACTCCCAGATTGTTGGCCGCGGCCCGGTCGCCGGCGGTGGTGGCGGCACGCAGATGGGGCTCGGCTCCGTCGAGATCACCGCGGCGCAGCAGCAGGGCCCCCAGAACACTCACGGCCTCCATGTCGCCGGCCTCGGCGGCGAGCCGGTACCGCGCCTCCTCGGCCGCGTCGCCCGTCTCATCCCTTACGGGACTGGGTTCCTCCCGAC
This sequence comes from Streptomyces sp. NPDC093094, assembly GCF_044754345.1. Classification (NCBI taxonomy): domain Bacteria; kingdom Bacillati; phylum Actinomycetota; class Actinomycetes; order Kitasatosporales; family Streptomycetaceae; genus Streptomyces; species Streptomyces sp. NPDC093094. The sequence goes on from NZ_JBIVOX010000007.1 coordinate 226,836, forward strand.
CGGAGGGCTGCACAAAACGCCCTGTCTCCAACAGAGTTGCCTTGTCCCCCATAACGTCCATCGTCGCACCACCTGCAACCTGGGTACACCCGGTGTACCGCAGCCCGTGAGGTCACTTCAGCGTTTTGTCGACATGCCCACAGAGAGACAAGTCAAACACAGAACGTCGAACTCGCCACCGCGGCGCGACGATCCCCCTGTCCGGGCACATGCGTTCGCACACCACGAAGGCCCGGATCCTGATCAGGATCCGGGCCTTCGCCCGTCGTACGGCATGCCGTCGACTTCAGTAGCGGGGACAGGATTTGAACCTGCGACCTCTGGGTTATGAGCCCAGCGAGCTACCGAGCTGCTCCACCCCGCGTCGTTGTGGTGCAACCGTATCACGACGCGGGACGGGCTCTTCGATCAATACCCCTGCTCAGCCGCTCGGGCTGCTCGTGGGCTTCGGACTGCCGGCCGCTCCGGGGCTGCCGGTGGGCTTGGGGCTGCCGGTCGGAGCCGGGCTGCTCGTGGCGCCACCGCCGGCCTTGGACTGTGCCTCCTCGGCGCGCTTGAGAGCCGCCTCCAGGTCCGCCTGCGCCTTGCCGTACGCCTCCCAGTCGCCCTTCTTCAGGGCTTCCTGGCCCGTGTCGAAGGCTTTCTGGGCGTCGTCGAGCGCCTGCTGGACGGTGGGATTCTCGGAGGTCGGCGGCGTGGTCGTGCCGTCGTCGCCCTTGTCCGGCGGCTCGGGCGTCGAACTCTCCGCCCCGAAGACCTTGTTCAGGGCCTGGTCGAGGGTGTCCTCGAACGCGGTCTGACCGCCGTAGGTCACCAGCACCTTGCGCAGCAGCGGGTACTTCAGTCCGCCACCGCGGACGTAGACGGGTTCGACGTAGAGCAGTCCGCCGTCGAGCGGCACCGTCAGCAGGTTGCCGTACTCGACCTCGGAGTCGCCGCCTCTGAGCAGCCTGATCGACTCGGCGATGTCCTGTTCGGAGTTGAACTGGCTCTGCACCTGCTTGGGTCCGTCGACCGTGGTGCTCGTCGGCAGTTTCAGGATTCTGATCTTGCCGTAGCCACTGGTGCCGGCCTCGGCGTCGACGGCCATGAAGGCGCTGAGGTTGTCACGCCCGTTGGGTGTGAACGTGGTCGTCAGCGAGAACGCCTGCTCCTGCTGGTCCGGCATCTTCATGCTGAGGTAGTACGGCGGCACCGCGTTGCCCGACCGGTTCGTCGGGTCGTCCGGGACCTGCCACACCTCACTGCCGCTGAGGAAGGTGTCGGCGTCGTCGACGTGGTAGCGGGCCAGCAGCTCGCGCTGCACCTTGAACAGGTCCTGCGGGTAGCGCAGGTGGGCCATCAGGTCCTGCGAGATCGCGCTCTTGGGCTCGACCGTGTCGGGGAACGCCTTCATCCAGGTCTTCAGGACCGGGTCCTGGGTGTCCCACTGGTAGAGCTTGACCTCACCGGTGTACGCGTCGACGGTCGCCTTCACCGAGTTGCGGATGTAGTTGACCTGGTTCTGCTGGGCCACCACCGCGCGCGAGTTGTTCGTCGCGGTCAGCGAGTCGGCCGTGGTGTCGCCGAGCGTCGTACGGGAGGCGTACGGGTAGCCGTTGGTCGTGGTGTAGGCGTCGACGATCCACTGGATCTTGCCGCCCACGACCGCCGGGTAGGCGTCGCCGTCGATGGTCAGCCACGGGGCGACCGCCTCGACCCGGTCCTTCGGGGTGCGGTTGTACAGGATGCGCGAACCCTCGCCGATGGCGCCCGAGTACAGGATCTGCGGCTCGCTGAACGCCACCGCGTACGCGGCGCGGTTCAGCGGGTTGGAGAGGTTGACCCCGCTCTTGTCCTTGTAGCTGTACGTCTTCTCACCGCTGTCGTCGGAGTAGTCGATCTCCTTCTGGGGACCGCCGACGATCGAATAGGTGGTGGTCTTCTCGCCGTAGTAGACCCGCTGCTGGTACCTCGGCAGGTCGCCCTTCGACGGCAGGTCGGACTCGGTGAAGACCGGGCGGCCCTCGGAGTCGGCGGTGGTGCCCTTGGCGGCGACCACACCGTAGCCGTGGGTGTAGCGGAAGTGGTTGTTGATCCAGTTCTGCTTGTCCACGCCGGCGAGGTTCAGCTCACGCAGACCGATGACGGTGTCCTGGTCCGTGCCCTTGTCGTTGTAGCGGTCCACGTCCAGGTTGGTGGGGAAGGCGTAGTACTTCCGCATCTGCTGGAGCTGCTGGAACGTCGGCGAGACGATGTTCGGGTCCAGGATGCGGATGCTCGCCGTGGCGTCGACGTCGTCGCGCAGCTTCGTCTTGTCCTCGGTGCTGCCCTTGCCCGAGTAGTCGGTGACCTGGGCGCCGTCGATGCCGTACGCCTCACGCGTCGCCTTGAGGTTCTTCTCGACGTACGGCGCTTCCTTGGCCTGCTCGTTCGGCTGGACCTGGAACTTCTGGACGATCGCCGGGTACAGGCCGCCGATGAGGATCGCCGACAGGACCATCAGGCCGAAGCCGATGACCGGCAGCTGCCAGGTGCGCCGCCACAGGGTCGCGAAGAACAGCAGGGCGCAGATCACGGCGATGCAGAACAGGATCGTCTTGGCCGGCAGATAGGCGTTGGCGTCGACGTACCTCAGGCCGGTCCAGTTGTCCGTCGCCTTGAAGTCGCTGGACTTCACCGCCAGTCCGTACCGGTCGAGCCAGTACGCGACCGCCTTGAGCGCGACGAAGACGCCCAGCAGCACCGACAGATGGCCGGTCGCCGCCGAGGTGGCCCGCGCGCCCGGGCTGGTGATGCGCAGCCCGCCGTACAGGTAGTGCGTCAGCGTCGCGGCGATCAGCGACAGGATCGTGGCGGCGAAGCCGAAGCCCAGCAGGAAGCGGTACCAGGGCAGGTCGAAGGCGTAGAAGGAGACGTCGAGGTGGAACTGCGGGTCCTTCTCGCCGAAGGAGACGCCGTTGACCCACATCAGCCAGGTCCGCCACTGGCCGGAGGCGGACGCGCCGGCGATCAGGCCGACCAGCGCGGTGATCGCGAACAGCAGCCACTTCTTGTAGGGCGCGATGCCCATGCGGTAGCGGTCGAGGCTCTGCTGCTCCATCGACATGGCGCTCAGCGGCGGGCGCAGCCGGTGGGCCAGCCAGATGTTGAAGCCGACCGAGAGCGCCATCAGCAGGCCGAAGACGAAGAACAGCCCGATCTTGGTGGACAGGGTGGTGGTGAAGACGGACGAGTAGTTCACCGACCGGTACCAGAGCCAGTCCGTCCAGAAGCCCGCGAACATGGTGAACGTCATGCCGAGCACGGCAAGAACGCCCAGTGTCATGAGCAGTGTCCGGACACGCCGGGACGGGCGGCCCACTCTGATCCGCGGCCCCGTGGGGCCTCCGCCGCGGTCCGGCATCTGGAAAGCCAAGGTGCGCACCTCGAAGTTCGCTGTTGATCCGTCAGGCCCCCGGGTCGGGTGGCCGTCGGTCGGGCCCCGTGATCGTAGGCCCACACCTATGCAACTTACTCACGCTTTACTCGGTTCCCGATTCAGGTCACGAACCAGGCAGGATTGTCCCCATGTCCAACACACCCATGGCGGCGAACCCGCTCACCCGGGCCGTGCTCGAGATCGACGAGTACGCCTCCGGCCTCGGCTGGGACCAGCCCGCCCGCCTCTTCGCCCTCGTAGACACCGCCCGGCTGCGGACCCAGGAGCCCGCACTGGCGGCGCAGCTCGGTCTGGCGGACGAGTCCGAGACCACCGGTCTCACCCCGATCGAGCAGGACGAAATTCCAACGGACAAGGCGCTCGACGAGTTCCTCGGCACCATCGCCTGGCCCGACGCGGTGGTCGGCTGCGCGCTCACCGTGGAGCGGCTGATGCTGCCGCCGTCCGCGGAGGCGCAGGTTCCGCAGAATCTGAGCGACGCCCGGCTGGCGAAGTGGGTGGCCGAGCACCCCGAGCGTCAGGAGGTCCGCATGACGGTCGCCGTGCTGCGGGACGGCACGCGCGAGTCGGCGGTGCGGCTGCGTGAGAAGGACACCCCGACCGAGGTGCTCACCGGACCCGAGCTGGTGCCGGGCCTGGCCCAGGCGCTGACGGCCACCTTCGAGGACTAGGGCCCTTCGCGCCGTGCGGCTGGGGGCACCTCCCACGCCCTTGAGGCAGTGGGGGAGTGCGCGCCGGGCGCCGCGACGCCGCGGAGATCCGCCGGAAGGGCCCTGAGCGCGCGTCCGGACGAACGGCACCGGGGGCGCCCCTGCCACAGGGGCGCCCCCGGCCGTCCTCGCCGCCGGTCCGGATCAGCCGGTGGTGCACTTCGGCAGGTCGGCGGTGTTGCCCTCGCGGATGTCGGCGAGCGCGTCGAGGGCGTCGCCGATGGTGTTCACCTTGATCAGCCGCAGTCCGTCCGGGGTGTCCCTGGCGGCGTTCGCGCAGTTGTCGGCGGGCGTCAGGAAGTACTTCGCGCCCTTGTCGCGGGCGCCGACCGTCTTCATCTCGATGCCGCCGATCGGCCCGACCCTGCCCTCGTCGTCGATGGTGCCGGTACCGGCGACGAACTGGCCCCCGGTGAGGCTGCCCGGCGTGAGCTTGTCGTAGATGCCGAGCGCGAACATCAGGCCGGCGCTGGGGCCGCCGACGTCGGCGAGCTTGATGTCGACGGTGAACGGGAAGGTGTGGTCGGTGCCGGCGGAGATCCCGACGATCGCGCGCTCCTCGCCCGTGTCGTCGGAGCTGGTCGTGGTGATCGTGACGTCCCGCGCCCCGGTCGGCGTGCGCTTCTCCTTCTCCGCGGCCGCCTGCTCCTTGGCGGGCACGATCCTGAAGACGACCTTGTCGCCCGGCTTGTGCTTCGTCACCAGCTCGGCGACGTCGCCGGGCTCCTTGACCACCGTGCCGTCGACCGCCTCGATCACGTCACCGGCGTGCAGCCTGCCCTCGGCCGGCGAGTCCTTCACCACGGTCGAGACGACCACCCAGGACTTCACGGGGACGTCCAGCTCCTTCAGGGCGGCGACCTTCGCGCTCTCCTGGGACTGGCTGAACTCCTCCGCGTTCTCCTGCGTCGACTCCTCCTCGGTCTTGCCGTCCGGGTAGAGGGTGTCGTGCGGCACGACCTTGTTGTCGTGCGCGAGCCAGCCGTAGACCGCCTCCACCAGGTTCATCCGGTAGTCGGCGCTGGTGACCCGCACGGTGGTCATGTTGAGGTTGCCGGTCGTCGGGTAGGTCTTGCGCCCGGAGATCTGCAGCACCGGCTCGCCGTCGTGGTCACCCAGGGTGTTCACCGTCGGGCCCGGGGACATCTCCGAGTACGGCACTTTGATGAGCACTCCCGCGCACAGGAGCGCGATCAGCATCAGGGTGGAGGCGAGCATCGTCGCGGTGCGGCGTGGCATGCCTCGACAGTACGGGACGAGCCTGTCGGAGCACCGTCAGGGCGGGTCTCAGCCTCCCGTGTGTGACTTCTCCATCGCCGCCCGGAACCGGGCGTATCCGTCGAGCTCCGGACCGTCACCGCGCGTTCTGCGCGTCCGGTTGGCCCAGCTTCCCCACAGACCGGCTCCCACCGCAGCCACCAGCGGAATCAGCAACCAGGTGAGCGCTGCCATGCCGACCTCCCAACCCCATGAGCGTCCGCGACGGACTGATCAGCAGATTAAACATCCGCACTGACAACGCTCACGGCAGGGGTGGGGTTACGCAACCGGAGTCCCCTCGGGCGACGGACACGCCCGGGGATCAGCAGGCGCCGACCCATTCCTCGGTGCCGTCGGAGAACTTCTGGTGCTTCCAGATCGGCACCTCGTGCTTGAGGTCGTCGATCAGCTTCCGGCACGCCTCGAACGCCTCCCCGCGGTGCGGGCACGACACTCCGACGACCACGGCGAGATCGCCGACCCGGAGGTCTCCCACCCGGTGGACGGCCGCGAGCGCCCGGACCGGGTACTCGGCGGCGACCTTCTCCGCGATCCGCCGCATCTCCGCCTCCGCTGAGGGGTGGCAGGAGTACCCGAGCGCGTCGACGTCCGCGCCGGCGTCGTGGTTGCGCACGGTCCCCACGAAGAGGGCCGTCCCGCCGGCCGCGTCGTCGCCCACGGCCGCGAACACCTCGTCCAGGGAGAGCGGGGTGTCCCTGATGCCGATCAGCTTGACGGGGTCCTGCGCGGCCTGCTCGCCGGGGTGATCGTTCGTGGCTGCCATACGCACCATCGTGCCCCACGCGCGCGTGCGGCGGGAATACGGCCATCGACCGGCCCGCGCGGGGGACGGTTTGGAGGTACGTACGGAGACCGGCGCCGGCGGGCGGTCCGGGCCGTACGCGGCCGGTCGCGCGGCTTCCCCCGGGACGCACGGGAGGCGGCCGCCCGGGGCCGTCGCCCGGGGCCGTCGCCCGGAGCCGTCGCCCGGAGCCGTCGCCCGGAGCCGTCGCCCGGATCGTGCCGGGCCGCGGCCAACGGCCTCAGATCCGGCGCCGCGCCTTGCGGGCCCGGCGTACGACAGCGGCCGCGCCCAGCAGAGCGACCGTCGCGCCCGCCGCACCGGCGGCCGTCGCGTCCTTGCGGCCCAGCCGCCGTCCGGCGACGGTGTGCCGCCCGGAGACCTCCTCCAGCAGTTCCGCGAGGACCTCCTCGTTGGTCCACCGCGGCCGCCACCCCGCGTCGTGCAGCCGGCTGACGCTCACCACCCAGGGGTACATCGTGTACGCGAGGTCGCCGGCGGGCGACGGAGTGAGCCCGATCCGGTGCAGCCGTGCCGCCGCGCCCAGGGCGACCGCGGACGGCAGTTCCATCCGGCGGATCCCGCTGAGCTCCTCGACCTCCTCCTGCTCCAGCCATCCGTCGCACCCGACGGCCAGCTCCCCGTCGACCTTCTCCAGGACGGCGTGCTCCAGGGCACTGCACAGATCCTCGACGTGGCAGAACTGCCACGCGGGCCGCGACCCCGCCACCACGAGCAGGCGCGGCGACTCGAAGTACCTGGTCAGCGCGGTGTCGGTGCCGCCCACCAGAATCGCGGGGCGTACGACGGTGACGTTCAGCCCGGGATGCGCCCGAGGTGCCCGCCGTGCGAGCCGCTCGATCTCCAGCAGGTCCCCGACACCGGTGGCCTCCGCGGTCGCCCGCAGCTCGGCGTCCTCGGACAACGGCAGCTCGTTGTCCGGCAGCGCGCCGTAGACCATGGACGACGTGCACAGCACCGCGCGGTGCACCCCGGCCGCGGCGGCCGCGGTCAGCACCGTCTGCGTGCCGCGCACGTTGTACGCCGTCCGGGCGGCCGGGTCCGTCTCCAGATCCAGGTCGAGGGCCAGATGCACCACCACGTCGGCGCCGCGCAGCTTGTCCGCGATGGCCGGATCACGCACGTCGAGGATGTGCCACTGGGCCTCCTCGCACGGCCCGCGCCGCTCGTCGATGGCGATGACCTGCTTGACCTCCTCCGACGCGGCGAGCCGCTCGGTCAACAGGGCGCCCACGCCGGACGCGGCGCCGGTGACCGCGACGACGGGCCCGCGCGCGGCGGGAGAGGTTGACGGGTTTCGCGCTGCGCGAACCTGCGGATCTGGGGAACTCACCCGGTGTCTCCAGCGGTTGTCTTCCATACGGGCGCGAGTGACGCGTACGTACCAGCTGGCATCCATCCTGCCGCAGGCCGTCTGTCGGCGAAGCACCGAGGCCCCGACCGCTCTCGGTGTCTACGCTGGGTGGTGTTGTCGGGCAGTCGTGCCGTCGGGAAAGAACCGGCGGCCTTACCAGCCGAGGAATCCCGTGAGTGACACCCCATTCGGATTCGGCCTTCCGCCGGAGGAGCCGGACGACGGCGACGAGGGCAAGAAGAAGGACCAGCAGAACGGTGGTGGTCAGGGACCGGCCAACCCGTTCGGATTCGGGCTGCCCGGAGGACTGGGCGGCGGTGCGGACAATCCGCTCGCGGCCATGTTCGGGTCCCTGAACCCCACCGATCTGGGAGCCGCGTTCCAGCAGCTGGGCCAGATGCTCTCCTACGAGGGCGGCCCGGTGAACTGGGACATGGCCAAGCAGATCGCCCGCCAGACCGTCTCGCAGGGCACCGCGGACGGCGTCAAGGACGCGAGCGTCGGCCCGGCCGAGCGGACCGCGGTCGAGGAGGCCGTCCGCCTCGCCGATCTGTGGCTGGACGACGCCACCTCCCTGCCGTCCGGCGCGGGTACCGCCGTGGCGTGGAGCCGTGCCGAGTGGGTCGAGGCCACCCTGCCCGCCTGGAAGGAACTGGTCGACCCGGTCGCCGAGCGCGTCGGCGGCGCCATGGGCGACATCCTGCCGGAGGAGATGCAGGCCATGGCCGGCCCGCTGATCGGCATGATGCGCTCGATGGGCGGCGCCATGTTCGGCACGCAGATCGGGCAGGCCGTGGGCGTGCTCGCGGGCGAGGTCGTCGGCTCGACCGACGTGGGCCTGCCGCTCGGCCCGGCCGGGAAGGCCGCCCTGCTGCCGCTCAACGTCGAGGCGTTCGGCAAGGACCTGGGCGTCTCCAAGGACGAGGTGCGGCTCTACCTCGCCCTGCGCGAGGCCGCCCACCAGCGCCTGTTCGCGCACGTGCCGTGGCTGCGCTCGCACCTGTTCGGCGCCGTCGAGGGCTACGCGCGCGGGATCAAGGTCGACACCGCCAAGCTGGAGGACGTGGTCGGCCAGTTCGACCCGCAGAACCCCGAGGAGCTCCAGCAGGCGCTCCAGCAGGGCATGTTCCAGCCGGAGGACACCCCGGAGCAGAAGGCCGCCCTGGCCCGTCTGGAGACCGCCCTGGCGCTCGTGGAGGGCTGGGTGGACGCGGTGGTCCACGCGGCCGCGAAGCCGCGTCTGGCGTCCGCGGACGCGCTGCGCGAGACCCTGCGCCGGCGCCGTGCCACCGGCGGACCGGCCGAGCAGACCTTCGCCACGCTGATCGGCCTGGAGCTGCGTCCGCGCCGGCTGCGTGACGCCTCCCGCCTGTGGGCGTCCCTCACGGACGCGCGCGGGGTGGACGGCCGTGACGGTCTGTGGGCCCACCCGGACATGCTGCCCACCGCCTCCGACCTCGACGACCCGGACGGCTTCGTGCACCGCGAGCACCTGGACTTCTCCGAGCTGGACAAGATGCTCGGCGCGGCCGCGGAGGGCTCCTCGCAGAAGCCGGACCTGCACAAGAAGGACGAAGGCGCCGAGGGCGACGACAGCAAGGGCGACGGCACCGAGTGAGCCTGTACGACGACGCGGTCCTCGTGCTGAAGGGCTACGAGGACCAGCCGGACCTGCGCCAGACCTACCTGGACCACCTCGCCGCCCATCCGGACGGCATGGAGAAGGAATGTCACGCGGGCCACCTCACCGCCAGCGCCCTGGTGATCGACCCCTCGCGCGGACGGGTGCTGCTGACCCTGCACAAGAAGCTGGGCATGTGGCTCCAGATGGGCGGCCACTGCGAGCCCCAGGACATCTCGGTGGAGGCGGCCGCACTGCGCGAGGCCACGGAGGAGTCCGGCGTCGCGGGGCTGTCCCTGCTGCCGGGCGGGCCGGTGCGTCTGGACCGGCATCCCATCCCGGCCCCGTGCCACTGGCATCTCGACGTCCAGTACGCGGCGCTGGCGCCCGCCGGAGCCACCGAGACGATCAGCGACGAGTCCCTGGACCTGCGCTGGTTCGCCTACGCCGAGGTGGCGGAGGTGGCGGACGACTCGGTCGTACGTCTGCTCGAAGCGACCCGCGCGCGGCTGTGAGCGGGTGACGCGCCGCCGCGCGGAGGCCGGCGCCGACACGGATGCGGGGGGTGCCCACCCGGTGGGCACCCCCCGCATCCGTGTCCGGACGGTCAGCTCCAGACGTTGCCCTGGTTCTGGTTCCGTACGCCCTGCTGGCCCATGCCGTACTGCGCGGCGAGACCCGAGCCGATCTGGGCGTTCTGCGGCGGCAGCAGTTCGCTGGGCTGGACGAGGGCCTGCCCGGAGCCCATGAAGCTGAGCTCCCAGCCCTCACCCGTGCTGCCGCGCCGCCGCCACACGCCGGAGGAGTGCGTCTGGGCCTGCATCTGCACCCGCAGCGAGGTGGACCAGGCGACGATCGCGTCGGCGTCACAGTTGACGTACTTGTCCGGGGTGACCTGGAGCAGCAGCGGCGCTCCGGACGTCATCAGGGCGACCTTGCCGCGGCCGGTGATGTTGAGCTGGTACTTCCCCGAGCCGGAGATGCCGTAGACGCTGTCGACGGCGATGACCTCGTGGTGCAGGGAGGAGTCCATCGCCAGCACGTAGCTGCTGTCGACGGTGAGCCCGTCCTGGTCCACCTCCATGATGTGGACGTGCTGCTTGAGGTTGGCGAGGTAGACCGTGCCCTGCCCGTGGCAACGCATCAGGTCCAGGCCCTCGCCGGTGCGCGCACGCGCGCGTGAGGAGCTGTTGCTCTGGTACTCGGCGTCGAACTCGACGAGGCCCTGGTAGGCGACCATCGTGCCCTTGCGGGCGAGGATGTCGTCGTGGCCCTCCAGGGCGACCCGGAGCATCTGCTTGTTCTGCAGCGCCCAGCGCTCCTGGGTCTGCTGGTCGTTGTAGGCGAAAAGCGGACTCTGCATGGTGTGGTGCTCCCCCTCAGCCCCGGACCCGGAGACGGTCGGTGCTGTCCTCGCTGGGCTGGACGACGACGATGCCCTGGCCCGAGAAGGCCATCTGGAATGCCTCCCCGCTGCCCCGGCCGATCAGCGACTGCGCCTTGAAGCTGCGCTTGCCCTTCACCTTGAGGTTCGGGGACCAGGCCACGAGCGCGTCCGGGTCGACGTAGGTCTCGTCCTCACCGCCGCCGCAGTCGACGACGATCGGCTTGCCGCGGGAGGTGAGGGCGACCCACCCCTGGCCGGAGATCTTCGTGTTCCACAGGCCCTGGCCGGCGAACTTCGCCAGGCCCTTGACCCGCTCCACGCCCCAGGTCAGGTGCGCGTCGAAGGCGAGCAGGTTGGTGGCGTTGACGGAGATCCCGTCGCCGTTGAGGTTGATCACGACGACGTTGGCGCCGTAGTCGGCGAGGTACAGCAGCCCGTCGCCGGAGCACTTCATCAGAGGTGCGCCTTCGCCGGTCGCCCAGTCACGGGCGATCTGGCGGACGGCGGGCGGGTTGGGCTCGTACTGCACGAAGCCCTCGTAGGCGACCATCGAGCCCACACGCGCGAGGAGGTCGTGGCCGGTCTGCATGGCGACCTTCAGCATGTGGTTGCCGTGGTTCTCCATGCGGGCGGTCACCGGTGCGGGAGCGAAGCCCGCGAGCGGCTGGTTCATCTCGGGCTCTCCCTCAGATCTCGTACGGCTGGACGACGACGAAGTTGCCGGGCGCGGCGCGGAACTGCAGGTTGACGCTCTCCCCGGTGTCACCGGGGTAGGCGTTGCGGCGCATACGGACCTGGCTGGAGACGATCACCTGGGCAGCCGCCGACCAGGCGACGACGGCGTTGCAGTCGGCGAAGGTCGTGGGCGTCACCGGCAGCACCACGGGCGTGCCGTGGGTCTTGACGACGATCGTGCCGGTGCCGGTGAACTGCATCGTGAACAGCGCGCCACCGGGGATGCCGTGTCCTTCGACGCGGCGGACCTCGTACTGGAGGCTCTCGTCGAAGGCGAGGACGTTCTCGGCGGAGACGCAGATGCCGTCGCCCTGGAGCTCGATCGGGTGCAGCATCGTGGAGTTGTCGGCGAGGAACACCTGGCCCTGGCCGGTGCAGCGCATCAGCTGCATCTCCTGGCCGGTCGCGTTGCCGACGAGGCGGCCGGCGAAACCGGCGCCCTTGTAGCTGAAGTCGACCTTGCCCTGGTAGAGGACCATGCTGCCCTGCCGGGCCAGCACCGGCTGACCGCCGATGCCCAGGTCGACGCGGACCATCTTCTTGTTCTGCTGCGTCCAGCGCTGCCCGGTGGGCGTCTCCCTGAACTGCTGCAGCGCGCCCGCCACACCGGGGGTCTGCGGGGTGCCCTGCGGTGCGCCGTAGGGGGCCTGCTGGCCGGGGACCTGGCCGAAGGCAGGCTGCTGGCCGTAGCCGGGGGGCGGGGTCGGATGGCCGTAGCCGGGCGGCGGAGTGGGCGCCTGCGGCTGGGGATGGCCGGGGGGCGGCGTGTGGCCGTACGCCGGCGGCTGGCCGTACGGCTGCTGCGGCTGGGGCGGCTGGCCGTAGGGCGCCTGTGGCGGAGGCGGGACGGTGCCACCCGGCGGGGTCAGCGGGGCGACGATCGTCGGCGCGCTGTGCATCTGCGGGGCGGGGGCCGGGGGCGGCGCGGCACCGGGCGGCGGCGTGGCACCGGGCGGCGGCGCGAAGCCCTGCGCGGGCTGGGGTGCCGGAGCGGGTGCCGGAGCCTGAGCGGGCGGGGCGCCGAACGCGGGCGGCGCGGCGGCCTGGGCGGGCGGCGCGAAGCCCGGCGTGGCCGCGCCCTGCGGCGCCTGCGGGGCGGGCGTCTCCTCCTCGGCGACCTCGCCGCCGAAGTTCTTCAGCAGCGCCTCCAGTCCGCCGTCGAAGCCCTGTCCGACGGCGGCGAACCGCCACACGTCCTTCAGGTAGAAGTCGCCCAGCATCACCGCGCGCTCGGTGGAGAACTCCGAGCCGTTGAAGGCGTAGCGGGCGACCTCCTCGCCGCCCGCGACGATGCGGAGGTATCCGGGGGCGATCTGCGACATCTGCCCGGCGCCGTCGATCGTCGCCGTGAAGGACAGCTTCTGGATCTGCGCGGGGATCCGGTCGAGCGTGATCCGGAAGGACTCCGTGTCACCCGCCTGGGCGCCGAGGAGCTGGATCGACTCCTCGGGGGACTTCGGCTGGTTGAAGAAGACGAAGTAGCGGTCGTCCGAGAGCCGCTCGTCGGCGTCCAGTCCGAAGCAGCTGATGTCGAAGGTCAGCCCGGGGCCGGAGATCTGCACGCCTACGTACAGATCCGTGCCCGCCGTGAGATCACTGATCCTGGCCTTGTGGCCGCGTTGGAATTCCCTGGCCATGCGTTACGACCGTCCCCCATCCCGAAGTGAGTGCGTCGCGCCAGGCTAACGGCAAACTCGGACAGCGGACGATGTCGGTACAGACCCGGTACACAACCACGGCTCACCGGTACCGCCGGGCACCGCCGTGATCCGGAATCACACGTTCGGCGTCGGCGCGCCCCCTCACTCGTCGCCCGCGCCCGGCAGATGCGGCAGTCTGCCGGCCGCCACGACCCCTTCCAGATAGCCGCGGGCCCGCTCGGTGCGGGGGTACGCCTCCAGCAGCCGCCAGAACCGGGGGCCGTGACCGGGCACGAGCAGATGCGCCAGCTCGTGCAGGAGGACGTAGTCGACGACGTACTCGGGCATCCCCTGCAGCCGGTGCGACAGACGGATGCTGCCCTCGGCGGGGGTGCACGAGCCCCAGCGGGTGTTCTGGTTGGTCACCCAGCGCACCGAGGCGGGCCGGGCCCGCCCGCCGAAATACTGCGCCGACAGCCGTTCGGCGCGCTCGGCCAGCTCGGCGTCGCCGAGGCGCTTGCGGCTCTCCTGTGCGGCCAGCTTGTCGAGCATGACGTTCACCCAGCGTCGTTCCTCGGCCTCGGACATCCGGGCGGGGATGAGCACGACGGTGCGATCGCCCTCGCGGTACGCGGAGACCGTCCGTCGTCTGCGGGCGCTCCTGCGGACCTCGATCGCACCGGCCTGCGGTCCGGTGGGCGGCTGGCTCGTCGTGCCGCGCTGGGGTGTTCCGGCGCGGTTCAGCGGGTCGGCGGACACGCCCCGACGTTACCCGCTGCACACGGGGGAAGTCCCGGCTGCGGACCGTTTCCGTGGCGGGCGCCTCGATCCCGCTCCACCGCCGCGCCCGATCCGTACGATCGGCCGCTCATACGACTACTCACTGTCACCTGTGGACAACTCTCCCCGCACGCCGGGCTGCGGGGGCATTCTGGCTCTCGTCGGCGGAGCGGGGACGACGTCACGCCCCCCGCTCCGCCGGCTCACTCGCACATTCCGGGGCTACGGGGGCCTGTCATGCATCCGATGGTGAAGCCCGCGCTGCGGCGCGGCTGGCGCGACCTCAACACCGTGCAGTTCGGCATGACGCCGGCACACGCGATGACGCTGGGTCCGATGGACACGGCGACGGGGAGTTTCCTGGACCTGCTCGACGGCACCCGCGGCCTGCCGCTGCTGCGGAAGGAGGGCCGTCGCATGGATCTGTCGGACGGCCGGGTGGACGCCCTGGTGGAGAGGCTGGGCCGGGCGGGACTGCTCGACGACTCCCTGGGCGGCGGACCTGCCGCCCAGGAGCTGCGCGCGAAGAAGCCGGTTCTCGAACGGATGCGGCCCGACCTGGCCTCACTGTCGCTGACCACGTCCGCGCCGGGCGAGGCGATGGGGCTGCTGGCCGCCCGGGCCACCCTGCGGGTGAGGGTCCTGGGCGCCGGGCGGGTGGGCGCCCAGGTGGCCTCCCTCCTGTCCGGCGCGGGTGTCGGCGAGGTCGAGGTCCGCGATGTCGGCCCGGTCGAGCCCGGGGATGTCGCCCCCGGCGGCCTGTCCGCCGACACCGTCGGCGAGCGCAGGGAGGAGGCCGCCCGCCGGGCCGTGCGCTCCGCCGCCCCCGGCCGTCCGCCGCGCGGCACGTCCCGCTCTCCTCTGGAGGAGCCCGAGCAGGGGCTGTCCCTGGTGGTCCTCGCACCGCGCGACGACGCCGCCGTCCACGCGCCCCTGCCCTCGGCCGCGGAGTCCCTGATGGACTCCGGCACACCCCATCTGTACGCCGGTGTGGTCGAGGCGACCGGCGTCGTCGGTCCCCTGGTGCTGCCGGGCGAGACCGGCTGCGCCGGCTGTCTGCACCAGCAGCGCACCGACCGGGACCCGGTCTGGCCCCGCCTGGTCGCGCAGTGGCACTCGGGCAGACCGCCTCGGGCACGGGCCTGCGACCTGACCCTGGCCACGACGGTCGCGGGCCTGGCCGCGGCTCATGCGCTGGCCTTCCTGGACGGCCGGACCCCGTCGAGCGCGGGGGCGCGCTGGGAGGTCTCCCTGCCTGCACTTCAGTGGCACGCCCGCCCCGTGTGGGGGAACACCGGGTGTCCGTGCGGCGCCGCGACACGGGACGGCCGAGAAGGTAATCAGGAACACACCTCGGAGACCGGGGATCCACACGCGACAATGGTGAGGCAACGGTCGTCGGCGAAGTCGGTCGGGACGGCAGGCGCGGCACTGCCGACCGGCACTTGGAGGGCGCATGTCTGATCTTCCCCGGAAGGCGGTCACCCGGACCGCCAAGCTCGCCGCGCTTCCGCTCGGCTTCGCCGGTCGCGCGACCTGGGGCCTGGGCAAGCGGATCGTGGGCGAGTCCGCGGAGATCGTCGGCCGCGAGCTGCAGCAACGCACGGCGGAGCAGCTGTTCAAGGTGCTCGGCGAGCTCAAGGGCGGCGCGATGAAGTTCGGGCAGGCGCTGTCCGTCTTCGAGTCGGCGCTGCCCGAGGAGGTCGCCGGCCCCTATCGCGCGGCCCTGACCAGGCTTCAGGAGGCGGCGCCTCCGATGCCGACGCGCACCGTGCACACCGTGCTCGCCGAGCGGCTGGGCGAGGACTGGCGGGAGCTGTTCCGGGAGTTCGACGACAAGCCGGCCGCGGCCGCCTCGATCGGCCAGGTGCACCGGGCGGTGTGGCATGACGGCCGCGAGGTCGCGGTCAAGGTGCAGTACCCCGGCGCCGGCGAGGCCCTGGTGTCCGACCTGAACCAGCTGAGCAGGTTCGCCCGCCTGCTGGGGCCGCTGATCCCGGGCATGGACATCAAGCCGCTGATCACGGAGCTGCGCGACCGGGTCACCGAGGAACTCGACTACGCCCTGGAGGCGCAGGCCCAGCGGACGCACGCCGAGGAGTTCACGGACGACCCCGACGTCGTCGTCCCGGCCGTGGTCCACCAGAGCGACCAGGTCCTGGTCACCGAGTGGATCGAGGGCGTCCCGCTGTCGGAGGTCATCTCCGACGGCACGCAGGCCCAGCGCGACCGGGCCGGCCAGCTCCTGGCCCGTTTCCTCTTCTCCGGCCCGGCCCGCACCGGCCTGCTGCACGCCGACCCCCACCCGGGCAACTTCCGTCTGCTGCCCGGTGGCCCCGAGGGCTCGGACGACTGGCGGCTCGGCGTGCTCGACTTCGGCACCGTCGACCGGCTCCCGGGCGGGCTGCCCGCCCCGATCGGCCACTCGCTGCGCATGACCCTCACCGGCGAGGCGGAAGCGGTCTACGAGCTCCTGTGCACGGAGGGCTTCGTCAAGGAGTCGATAGACCTGGACCCGGACGCCGTCCTGGACTACCTCCTGCCGATCATCGAACCGGCGCAGGTGGAGGAGTTCACCTTCACCCGCGGCTGGATGCGCAGCCAGGCGGCCAGGGTCGCCGACCCCCGCTCCCCCGCCCATCAGCTGGGCAAGCAGCTCAACCTGCCCCCGGCGTACCTGCTGATACACCGGGTGACCCTGAGCACCATCGGTGTGCTGTGCCAGCTGGGGTCCTCGGTACGGCTGCGGGAGGAGCTGGAGGAGTGGCTGCCGGGGTTCGTGGAGGATCTCACCGTCTGGGACGGTGACGCCGCGGCGGACGGCGACGAGGAAGCGGTGGCGGCCGTCGAAGCCTGACGGCCGCAGGACTGCCCGGGTTCTCGGGGCGGCGTCCGGCCCGGCTCTTCCCGAGCGGGTCCGGTCCGGCCTCGCTCCGGGCGGAGTCGAGTCCGGCCCGAGCTCACCACCAGGCGGAGTCGAGTCGGCCCTCGATCGCGCGGAGGTTCTCCCGGGCGCACCCGTCGCAGAAGTAGCGGCGCACCCCGTTCTCCACCGAGCAGGTCCAGGTCGGCTGCGAGCCCTGGGCCGAGATGCCGCAGCGGGCGCACACGAGGGTCCGGGGTTCCTCGGCGGAACCGCCGTCGTCCCCGCCTTCGGGAAGACTCGTCATTGACCGACGATAACGCCGCGCGCCGCTGATCACAGGGCAGCAACGCACTGCGGGGGCCGGTCCGTTCGGACGGACCGGCCCCCGCGGGGAAGCTTGTTCCTCCCGGCTCGGGAGGCCGCCTCTTCAGGGCGGTTCGGGCTCTACTGCATCACGGCGATCGCCAGCGCGCGGCGAGCACGCATCGAGGCGCGCTCGGCCCGGCGCTGCATGCGGCGGGCGGTCGCCACGCTCAGGGCGCGGCGCTCCTGCTGCGCCTCACGCAGGCGATCGTGCATATGCGCACGTGCCAGGGCTTCTGGGATGAGTTGCATCTCTCGGGTCCTGTTCTGACGCGAGTCGGTCGCGCCGGTGGTGGTGACGTCTTCGATCGCGGAGCGGATGGGCTCGTTGGTGGACGGCTTCATCGGGGCCTGCTTCTTGGGGTCGTGCGTGAGGGGACGGTCGATCGTTCCTGGGGTGTTCATGCCGTGACCGGGTTCTTCCGCGGACGGCCACGCGGCCGCTTCCGGGCGACGACGACACCCTGGACGAACAGCTCGCCACCCCAGACGCCCCACGGCTCACGCCGCTCCTTGGCGCCGGCGAGGCACGCCTCCATCAGCGGGCAGGTGCGGCAGAGGGACTTGGCGTACTCCACGTCCGCGGGCGACTCCGCGAAGAAGACCTCAGGGTCGTAGGAGCGGCAGGGGACCGGTACACCGAGGTTCTCGATGGCGTCGTCGAGCGCGGTGAGCGCGGTGAGGGGGGTCAAGGCGGAGTCCTTCGTGAGGCCGGGCGGGGGGATCGTTTCGGAAGGCGGTACGGACGGGGCGTGCGCTTCGAGTTGCACGGTTCGTCTTCCTCGTCTGGTCGTTCCGGCCCTGTTGGGCCGGTGGCGGCTGGTACCGGGTTCTTTTCTTGTCCCGAGGCCCCTTCGCTCTGCTGTCCCCGTTCGGGGCAAACAGAAGGGCCGCGGATCCCGGATGGGGTTCCGCGGCCCTGAAGGCGCCGGCCTGATCGAGATCAGGCTGGATCACTCCAGGGTTCTGGCCCGCGGAAGGCCCACATCAGGTGGTGCTGCGTCGTCTGCTTCCGGAATCCGGCACCGGTCGCCGTAAAGGCATAGGCGTGTGCCTGTGCCGTTACTGCCGCTTCCAGTGCCTTGGTCGGTCGCTCATTGCGCTCACGGACAGGGAGGCCCGCGAGAGGCAGGGAGGACGCCGGACGGGCGGCACTGATGCCGGACAGACCGGTGCCCTGGTCCGAGGCGCCGAGCATGCACAGGGAAGCGACGACCGAGCGATCGGTCATTTTGGCGGTGCTGATGGAGCTGGCGTAGATGCTGATCACTGGACTCGCCTCCTCTCGGCGTCTAGGGGAACCGGCGCGAACCGATCCGACGGATATGCAAGTAGAACACGGAAGCGGGGCCTGGAGAAGGCCGCCGTTCCCACGCCTAAGAACCTATGGGGATTGCTGGGGCATGCGCAAACTATTTTTTCGACGAGTTCGTGTCAGTCCTCGTCGGCCGTCGCCCCGGCCTCCCGACCGGCGCAGATGGCCAGGACATCGGCCCCGTAGCGGTTGAGCTTGCGGGTGAGGACACCGGGGATGCGGGCGAGTTCCACGGGGTCGGCCGGGGCGGCTTCGGCGATCGCCATCAACGTCTTGTCCGTGAAGACGCAGAACGCCGGCTGTCCGCTGAGACCCGCCTGGATCTCCCGCCAGCGGTGCAGCCGCTCGTAGAGCGCCTCGTCCATGTCGGAGGGGCAGTCCTCGCAGCGCATCAGCTTCATCTCGCCCGCCTCGGTGAGGGTGCGCCCGCACACCCGGCACCGGGCCGGGGTGCGCTGTCTGCGTCTCGGGACCGCCTCCGTCCCGCCCGCGAAGCCCCGTTCCACACCGCCCGCGGCTCCGGCCGCGGTGCGGCCGGCGACCGTGGTGGTGCTGCCGGGGCGCAGACCGTCGAGGAAGCGGCTGGGCCGGCGGCCGGGCCGACCTCCGGGCGAGCGGGACAGCGCCCAGGAGACATGCAGCCGCTCGCGGGCCCGGGTGACACCGACGTAGAGCAGGCGGCGTTCCTCCTCGATCTGCTCGTCGGTCCGGGCGTAGGTGATCGGCATCATGCCCTCGGCGACACCGACGAGGAACACCACGTCCCACTCCAGGCCCTTCGCCGAGTGGAGAGAGGCGAGGGTGACGCCCTGCACGGTCGGGGCGTGCTGGGCGCCCGCCCGCTCGTCGAGCTCGGCCACGAGGTCGGCCAGGGTGGCGCCGGGGTGGGCGGCGGCGAAGTCCTGCGCGAGGTTGACCAGCGCGGCGAGCGACTCCCAGCTCTCCCTCACGGCGCCGGACCCGGCGGGCGGATGCGGGGTCCAGCCTTCGCCGGACAGCACGGCACGGACCTGGGAGGGCAGGTCGACGACGTCGTCCAGCAGGGAGTCGTTGCCGCCGAAGCGGGCCGCGCCGCGCAGGGCGACGCCCGCCTTGCGCACCTCGGGCCGGTCGAAGAACCGCTCGGCGCCCCGCAGCTGGTAGGGCACGCCGACGTCGGCTAGGGCCTGCTCGTAGATCTCGGACTGCGCGTTCGTGCGGAACAGGACGGCGATCTCGCTGGCCTGCACCCCGGAGGCGAGCAGGTCGCGGATGCGCCGGGCGGTTCCCTCGGCCTCGGCGGGCTCGTCGGGGTGTTCGGCGAAGACCGGGTCCGGGCCGGAGGTGCGCTGAGAGACGAGTTCCAGCCGATGATCGGCGGCACGGCCGCTCGCCTGGGCGAGCAGTCCGTTGGCCAGATGGACGACCTGCGGGGTGGAGCGGTAGTCACGGACGAGCTTGACGACGGTGGCACCCGGGTGACGGACACGGAAGTCGAGCAGATGGTCCGGGGTTGCGCCCGTGAACGAGTAGATCGTCTGGCTCGCGTCCCCGACCACACAGAGGCTGTCGCGCTCCCCCAGCCACAGCTCCAGCAGTCGCTGCTGAAGGGGGCTGACGTCCTGGTACTCGTCCACGACGAAGTGCTGGTACTGGGCACGCACCTGGTCGGCGATGTCACGCCGGTCCTGGAGGACGGCGACGGTGAGCAGCAGCACGTCCTCGAAGTCGATCACGCCCCGGCCGCGCTTGACGTCCTCGTAGGCGGCGTACAGCTGGGCGATCTCCGCCGGACCGCGCGGGGCCTCGCGGCCGGCCTTCGCGGCTGCGAGGGGGTAGTCGGCGGGGGTCGTCTGGGTCACCTTGCCCCACTCGATCTCGGCGGTGACGTCCCTCAGCTCGCCCCGGTCGAGCCGGATGCTGCACGCCGCGGCCGCGTCGGCGACGAGCTGGATCTTGCGATCGATGAGCCGGGGCATGGCACCACCGATCGCTTTCGGCCAGAAGTACTGGAGCTGGCGGAGGGCGGCGGAGTGGAAGGTGCGGGCCTGGACACCGGTCGCGCCGAGCTGGCGCAGCCGGCCCCGCATCTCCCCCGCGGCCCGGTTGGTGAAGGTGACGGCGAGCACGCTGGAGGGCTGGAGGATGCCGGCCCGTACCCCGTAGGCGATGCGGTGGGTGATCGCCCGGGTCTTGCCGGTTCCGGCTCCGGCCAGCACGCACACCGGCCCGTGCAGCGAGGTGGCCACCTCGCGCTGCTCCGGGTCGAGCCCTTCGAGCACCGCGTCGGCCGAGTCCGGTACGTGCGGGAAGAGAGAGGAGTGCGTTGCTGCTGTCACACAGCCATGCTGCCAGGTCGCCGGAGACGGACGAGCCGGTTGTCCACAGGCGCGGGCTCGCAGTCGTACTGATACGACAGGCGTCACGGCGGATGCGGCAGACGCCCGCAGCGGATGCGACAGGCGTCACGGTGGCGGGAACACCCCGGCGGGAATGGCGACCCGGTCGCGTATGTTCCCTGATCGGACGACCCGATCCCCGAGTGACCAAGGGAGCGCGCGAGAGATGCAGGGCACTGTGACGATGTACAGCACCACCTGGTGCGGTTACTGCCAGCGGCTGAAGAAGCAGCTGGACCGCGAAGGCATCGCGTACACCGAGATCAACATCGAGCAGGACCCGGCTTCCGCCGCGTTCGTCGAGAAGGCCAACGGCGGGAACCAGACGGTTCCCACCGTCCGGGTGGTCCCCACCACGGGCGGCAGCGAGGTCGTGATGACGAACCCGAGCCTCGCCCAGGTGAAGCAGGCCCTCGCGGTCTGACGCTCCGCGGCGCTCAGCCCCCTCCGGTCGAGGTCACCGGAGGGGGCTGCTCCGTGTGCGGGCCCGCTCCGTGCACAGGGACCGCTCTGCGGGAAGGGGAGCGGCTGCCGTGCCCGCACGCCGCCGCTCACCCGGCTGTCGGACCCTCCGTCTACAGTGCGCCGCATGGACATGAACAACCCGCAGGACGTGGGCGCGGCGTTCTGGGCGCAGATCCTCGGCGTCACGATCAGCGAGGAGCCCCCGCCGCCGGACTCGCCCCTCGGCCGCGTACGCGCGTTCACCGACGAGTACGGCGAGGACGCGCTCAGGCCCGAGCACATCGAGGCCGCCAGGGAAGGCCGCCCCCTGCTGCCCTGAGGCGTGGCCGCCCCTGCGGCGGCCCCGGGGTGTGGCGGAGGGCGGCCGCCCGGCCGGGGTGACCGCCCTTTGCCGTACGCGGTTCAGACGCTGCGCGTCGGCAGCGGCCTGTCGTACCAGAGCTCGATGAGACGGGCCGCGATGGAGATGCCGTACGGCGGCAGCACCTCGCCCGAGTCGAACGCGGCACCCAGCTCGTCGCGGGAGAACCAGCGGGCCTCGTGGATCTCGTCGCCGTCGACGGTGATGTCCGTCGCCGTGGCGCGGGCCATGAAGCCCAGCATGAGGCTGGAGGGGAACGGCCAGGGCTGGCTGGCGACGTACTCGACCCGGCCGACGGTGACCCCGGCCTCCTCGAACACCTCGCGCCGCACCGCCTGCTCGATGGACTCGCCGGGTTCGACGAACCCGGCGAGCGTGGAGAAGCGGCCCTCGGGCCAGTGGACCTGGCGGCCCAGCAGGATGCGGTCGTCCTCGTCGGTGACGGCCATTATCACGGCCGGGTCGGTGCGCGGGTAGTGCTCCGCGCCGCAGGCCGGGCAGCGGCGGATGTGCCCGGCGGCGGCGATCACGGTGCGCTCGCCGCAGCGGGAGCAGAAGCGGTGCGTGCGCTGCCAGTTCTCCAGGCCCACCGCGTGCACCATCAGGCCCGCGTCGCGCGGGGACAGCAGCAGTCCGGCCTCGCGCAGGCCCGCCGGACGGGCGGACTGGTCGATACGGCCGGGGAGCGCGTCCTTCTGGAGGGCGAAGTAGCTCACGCCGTCCTCGTCGGTGCCCAGGAAGTAGCGGTGCGCCTCGGTCAGGGGCGCCTCGAAGGAGGGCGTCATGACGAGCTCGGTCCTGCCGTCGGACGTCTCGTCGATGAGGACCTGGCCGCCGGAGACCACGAAGCAGCGGGTCGAGGGGTGGCTCCACGCCGCCGCGAGCCATGCCTCGTCGAGCCGGTGGTGCGCGGCGCGGTCGATGCCGCTCGGAAGGGTGAGTGAGACGGGTCGTTCGGCGGTGCGGTCGGTCCAGGTGGTCACGGGTGCTTCCAACTCCCCCGGGTGCAGCGGTTGGGTTCGGCGGCGGTTGTGCGGGACGTGCGGCAAGGGGTGACCGGGTCCGGCGGGGCTTCGCGGTGCGGGGCCCTTACAGTGTGCCCCGCCTGCGAAGGCGTCCCGGACGGCACCGGCCGGGTCAGGTGGTGCGGGGCCAGTTCTCGGCCAGGTCGCCCCACAGATAGGCGGCGGTCTCCACGCCCTTGACGAGGAGGTCCAGCTCGACCTTCTCGTCGGGTGCGTGCCAGCCGTCGGAGGGGACGGAGATGCCCAGGAAGAGCACGGGCGTGCCGAGCACCTCCTGGAGGTCTGCGGCCGGTCCGGAACCGCCCTCGCGGGTGAAGCGGACAGGCCCTTCGAAGGCGCGGCTCATCGCCCGCACGACGGACTGCAGGGCCGGGTGGTCCAGCGGGGTCAGGCACGGTCGCGTGGCCGCGCCGAAGTCGATCTCGCAGCGGATCCCGGCGGGCACCTGCGCGTCGGCCCAGGCGCGCACGGCCTTCTCGATGTGGGCGGGGTCCTGGCCCGCGACCATCCGGAAGGAGAGCTTCACCATCGCCGAGGAGGGGATGATCGTCTTGCTGCCGGGGCCCTGGTAGCCGCCGCCGATGCCGTTGACCTCGGCCGTGGGGCGGGCCCAGATGCGCTCCAGGGTGGTGTGCCCGGCCTCGCCGTGGGCGGCGTAGGACTTGGCGGTGCGCAGCCAGCGCGGCTCGTCGAAAGGGAGCTCGGCGAAGAGCTCGCGCTCGCGGTCGGTGAGCTCGACGACGCCGTCGTAGAAGCCGGGAACGGCCACGCGCGCGTGCTCGTCGTGCAGGGCGGCGACCAGGCGCGCGGCGACGGTCGCCGGGTTGGGCACGGCGCCGCCGAAGGAGCCGGAGTGGATGTCCTGGTCGGGGCCGTGCAGCCGGATCTCGCACTCGGCGAGTCCGCGCATCCCGGTGCACACGGTCGGGGTGTCCTCGGACCACATGCCGGTGTCGGAGACGATCACCGCGTCGGCGGCGAGCCGGCCGGCGTGCTCCTCGACGAGCGCACGGAAGTGCGGGGAGCCGGACTCCTCCTCGCCCTCGATCAGCAGTTTGAGGCCGACCGCGGGCGCCGTACGGCCGGTCGCGGCGAGGTGGGCACGCACGCCCAGGGTGTGGAAGAACACCTGGCCCTTGTCGTCGGCGGCCCCGCGCGCGTAGAGGCGGCCGTCACGGACGACCGGCTCGAAGGGGTCGCTGCTCCAGCCGTCCTCGCGGGCGGCGGGCTGCACGTCGTGATGGCCGTAGACCAGGACCGTGGGCGCCTCGGAGTCGCCGGAGGGCCACTCGGCGAAGACGGCCGGGGCGCCCGCGGTCTGCCACACCTCGACCGTGGGGAAGCCGGTCTCGCGGAGCTTGGCGGCGAGCCACTCGGCGCTGCGCCGGACGTCGGGCGCGTGGTCGGGCTGGGCCGACACCGACGGGATGCGCAGCCATTCGGCGAGATCGTCGAGGAAGGCGGCGCGGTGCTGCTGGATGTACTGACGGACGGCGCTGTCCGGGGTCTGGCTCATGGTCACGAGCCTATCGGCACGCACCGGCATCCCTGTTGGGCGGTTCGTCACATACCGGCATCCGTCTCGGGCGTTTCGTCACCCGGTGCCTCCTCCCGCAGCAGCCGCTCGATGGCGGCCCGGTCCGGCAGACCCGGCGGGCGTACGACCGCTCCGCTGCGGATGTGGACGAACGCCGCCGTGACCGACTCCAGGGGCACTCCCTGCTGCTGGGCCCAGGCGAGCCGGTACAGGGCGAGCTGGAGGGGGTCGGCGGTGCCTTCGCGGCCGGTCTTCCAGTCGACGATCTCGTACGTCGCCGAGTCGCCTTCGCCTTCGCGGTAGACGGCGTCGATACGGCCCCGGATCACCCGGCCGGCGACGGCGAGCTGGAAGGGCGCCTCGACGCGGTAGGGCGTCCGACGGGCGTACTCGGTGCGTTCGAAGGCGTCCTTGAGGGCCTCCAGGTCGCGCTCGTCGGCGATCTCGGCGTCCGCTCCGGGCAGCTCGTCCGGTTCCGACATGGGCAGGGTCAGCGCTTCGAAGCGGGACTCGACCCACGCGTGGAAGCGGGTGCCGCGACGCGCGGCCGGCTGCGGCGGGCGCGGCATGGGCCGGGCCAGCTCCTGCGCGAAGCCGTCCGGGTCGGCGGCGAGGTGCAGCAGCTGGGTGGCGGTCAGGGCGGCCGGGAGCGGCACCTCCGTGACGGCCTGCCGGGCGCGCAGGAGTTCTCCGGCGAGGGCGTCGAGGTCGCGGTCCCAGGAGTCGACGGTGCGGGCCTCCTCGGGGGTGAGGGGCTCCTGCGCCGTCGTGGGTCCCGTGGCCGTCCTGGCTCCGGGGGCCGCCCCGACGGGCTCCCGTGCCGCCGTGACCCCCGGGGCCGTCACGGGCTCCGCAGGGGCCGGGGGGCCCGGTGGCGTCATGAGTTCCGGTGACGTCGCCTGGTGCGGCACGTGCGACATGTGCGGCACCGAGGGGTGCTCCGAGGTCCAGGAGTCCCAGTCGCCGGGGTCGCCCTCGTCGTACGGTTCACCGTCCTCCCCGTAAGGCGGTTCCTCCCCGTAGGGCGGTTCCTCCCCGTAGGGCGGTTCCTCGCCGTAGGGTGGCTCGTCCTCGTGGGGCGGCTCCTCGTCCTCCGGCGGCGGGGGCCAGTCCGGGTCCTCGTGACCGTCCGGGCCGTACGGTCCCGAGGGGCGCCCGTCCGGGTCGGCGGCCAGAGCCTCCAGGTGGGCCAGGACCGTCTCGGCGGCGGCGCGGCGGCGGGCCAGCGCCGGCTCGTCCAGGGGCAGGGGCCATGCCCGGTCGGCGGTCTGCCGGTGCAGGGCCGGGTTCTCCTCGCCCTCGGCCGGTTCGTCCGCCCAGACCTCGATCTCGCCGTGGCCCGCGGCGCAGTGGTCGTGCAGTTCCCCGAGGAAGTCGGAGGGCCCGCGCGGCTTCTTCTGGGTGGGGCCCCACCAGTGGCCGGAGCCGAGCAGGAGGGAGCGGGGGCGGGTGAAGGTGACGTAGCCCAGGCGGAGCTCCTCGGTGTGCTGGTGCTCCTTCATCGCCTCGTGGAAGGACTTCATCCCGCGCGCGTCCCACGCCTCGACGTCGGGCAGCGTGTCGGCGTCGCCGCGCAGCTCGTGCGGCAGCACCTTCGCCTGGGCGGTCCACTTCTCGCGGCCCTGGCCGCTGGGGAAGCTGCCGCCGACGAGGCCGGGCACGGCGACGACGTCCCACTCCAGGCCCTTGGACTTGTGCGCGGTGAGCACCTTGACGGTGTTCTCGCCGCCGGGCAGGGCGTTGTCCAGCCCCTTCTCGTACTGCGCGGCCGTGCGCAGGAAGGCCAGGAAGGCCAGCAGCGTGGCCTCGCCGTCGGTCGCGGCGAAGGAGGCCGCGACGTCCAGGAAGTTCGACAGGGTCTCACGGCGGCGGGCGGCCAGTGCGTGCGGGGACGCCGACAGCTCCACCTCCAGACCGGTGACGGCCAGAACGCGGTGCAGGACGTCCATGAGCGGGTCGGACAGACAGCGGCGCAGGTCGCGCAGTTCGGTGGCCAGACGTGCGAAGCGCACGCGCGCGTCGGGCGAGAACGGCAGCCCGTCGCCGTGCCCGCCGCCCTCGAGCGGCGACTCCAGGAAGGTGTCGAGGGCGTCCGCGAGCGATATCACCTCGGCCGGGTCGACGCCCTCGACGGCAGCGGCGAGCCTGCGGTCCAGGTCGTCCTCGTCGCCCACGCGCGTGGGCGACACCAGAAGCCGGGCGCGGCGGCCAAGCAGGGCGAGATCACGCGGGCCGATGCGCCAGCGCGGGCCGGTCAGCAGCCGCACCAGCGCGGCGTTGGCGCCGGGGTCCTGGAGGACCTCGCAGACGGCGACCAGGTCCGCGACCTCGGGCAGATGCAGCAGCCCGGACAGCCCGACCACCTCGACGGGCACGTCACGGGCGACGAGCGCGCCCTGGATCTCGGCGAAGTCGGTCGCCGTGCGGCACAGGACGGCGATCTCACCGGCCGGGGTGCCGGTGCGCACGAGGTGGGCGACGGAGTCGGCGATCCAGTCCATCTCGTCGGCGTGGGTGGGCAGCAACGCGCAGCGGACCACGCCGTCGCGTTCGGCGCCGGGGGCCGGGCGCAGCGCCTCCACGCCCGTGTGCAGGGCGCGCAGGGGTCCGGCGAGGCCGTTGGCGAGGTCGAGGAGGCGGCCGCCGCTGCGGCGGTTCTCGCTGAGCGCCTGGCGGGCTGCGGGGCGGCCGTCGGCGTGCGCGAAGTGCTCGGGGAAGTCGTCGAGGTTGGCCACGGAGGCGCCGCGCCAGCCGTAGATCGCCTGGCAGGGGTCGCCGACGGCGGTCACCGGGTGGCCGGTGCCTTCCCCGAACAGGCCCGCGAGAAGGACCCGCTGGGCCACGGAGGTGTCCTGGTACTCGTCGAGGAGCACCACCCGGAACTCGTCGCGCAGCAGACGGCCCACCTCGGGCAGTCGGGCGAGCCGCGCGGCGAGGGCGATCTGGTCGCCGAAGTCGAGCAGGTCCCGCTCGCGTTTGGCGGCCCGGTAGCGCAGTACCAGCCCGGCCAGGTCACGCCGCGCGGCGGCCGCCTCGGGCACCTTGCGCAGGTCGGCGTTGGTGAGCTTGGCGCCCTGGAGGGCGAGAAGCAGTTCCGCGTCCCATGCGCGCAGGTTCTCGGGGCGTACGAGGTGTTCGGACAGCTCGGCGTCGAGCGCGAGGAGGTCGGCGACGAGGTCGGCGAAGGAACGGGTGAGTGCGGGGTAGGGCCCGGGGGCCTCGCGCAGCACCCGCGCGGCCAGCTGGTAGCGGGTGGCGTCGGCGAGGAGGCGCGAGGTGGGCTCCAGGCCGATGCGCAGCCCGTGGTCGGTCAGCAGCCGGCCGGCGAAGGCGTGGTACGTCGAGATCACCGGCTCGCCGGGCGGGTCGTCGGGGTCGATGACGTCGGGGTCGGTCACGCCCGCGCGGACCAGCGCCTTGCGGACGCGCTCGGCGAGTTCTCCGGCGGCCTTGTTGGTGAAGGTCAGACCGAGGACCTGTTCGGGGGCGACCTGGCCGGTGCCGACCAGCCACACCACGCGCGCCGCCATCACCGTCGTCTTGCCGGACCCGGCGCCGGCCACGATCACCTGCGGTGCGGGGGGCGCGACGATGCAGGCCATCTGCTCCGGGGTGAAGGGGATGCCGAGGAGTTCCTTGAGCTGCTCGGGGTCGGTGATCGGGGCGGGCATGCCGAAGAGGCTAACGGCGGGCACCGACACCGGAGGCCACATCGGCCACGCGGACGGAAGAAGCGCAGGTCGGCAGGGGTGGTGCGATGCGTCACGCGCTCCCGGGCGCGGGCCGCCAGGGCCTGTCCGCCAATTCGCGTCGTCGCCCGAAGGGCGGCCACGCGCCGTCAGGTGCGTGCTCTCGGCGTGCCGGCTCCAGGCCCTCGTACCCGGACGTACCCGGGTCCGGGGCCGGTGCGGCGAGAGAGCGTGCACGGCGTCGCACGGCAGACGGGAACGGTCGGACAGGCCCTGGGGCCCTTCTGGCGGATCTCCGCGGCGTCGCGACGCCCGGCACGCACTCCCCCACTGCCTCAAGGGCGCGGGAGGTGCCCCCAGCCGCACGACACGGAGGGCCAGGTGGCTCCGCCACATGACCCTCCGCGCCGCACACCGATCGCACGCACCGAACGCCGCTCCTTCTCCCACGGAGATCCGCCAGAAGGGCCCTAGTCGACCACGTGCCGTCCTTCCGGCCGTGCGCTGCACGACGCCTGGAAGGAGCAATGCGTGCAGTGCTGGCCGGTCGTGGGGGTGAACCGCTCGTCGAGGACCTTCCCGGCGGCCGTGGCCAGCAGGCCGCCGACCCACTCGCCCTCCAGCGGCTCCTGGCCCTGCACCTTGGGCAGGCTCTCCCCGCCGTCCCGCTTGGCTGCGCCCTGCCGGAGATGGACGAGCTCGGCTCCGCCCGGTTCGGGGCGCACCCCGTCGAAGGCGTCGTCGACGGCGCCCTCGCGGACCGCGAGCTGGTAGACGGCGAGCTGCGGATGACGCTCGACCTCGCGCGCGGTCGGCGCCTGCTTGCCCGTCTTGAAGTCGACGACGTAGGCCCGGCCCTGTCCGTCGGTCTCCACACGGTCCATCTGGCCGCGGATGCGCACCTCGTAGTCGCCCGCTCCCAGGGTGACGTCGAAGTCCTGCTCGCTGGCGACCGGGGTGCGGCCGGCGCGGTCCATGACGTGCCACTCCAGGAAGCGTTCGAGCGCCACGCGCGCGTGTTCCTTCTCCTGGGCCGACTTCCAGGGCGCGTCGAAGGCGAGCGCGTTCCACACCGAGTCGAGCCGCTCCATGAGGACGTCGAGGTCGGCGGGGGTGTGGCCGGACGCGACCTCGTCGGCGAGGACGTGCACGACGTTGCCGAAGCCCTGTGCGGCCGTCGCGGGGGCGTCGGCCTTCACCTCCCGGCCGAGGAACCACTGCAGGGCGCAGGTGTTGGCGAGCTGGTCGAGAGCACTGCCGGAGAGCACGACGGGCTGGTCGCGGTCGCGCAGCGGCACCTTGGACTCGGTGGGGTCGAACATGCCCCACCAGCGGTAGGGGTGCGCGGACGGCACCAGCGGGCGTCCGTCGTCGTCGGTGAGGGCGGCGAGCCGGGCCAGGCGGCGGGCGGCGGCCTCCCTGAGTGCGTCGGACACCCGCGGGTCGACGGTGGTGGCGCGCAGCTCGGCGACGAGCGCGGCGACCGACAGCGGGCGGCGCGGGCGGCCGGTGACGTCCCTGGGCTCGACGCCCAGCTCGGTGAGGAACCGGGAGGGCTGGTCGCCGTCGTCGGCGGGGGTCTTCACCGCGGTGACCACGAGCCGCTCACGCGCGCGCGTGGCGGCGACGTAGAACAGGCGCCGCTCCTCGGCGAGGAGGGCTCCGGGGGTGAGCGGTTCGGCGAGTCCGTCGCGGCCGATGCGGTCGGCCTCCAGCAGGGAGCCGCGGCGGCGCAGGTCCGGCCACAGTCCCTCCTGGACCCCGGCCACCACGACCAGGCGCCACTCCAGCCCCTTGGAGCGGTGTGCGGTCATCAGCCGGACGGCGTCGGGCCGCAGGGCACGCCGGGTGAGGGTGTCGGCGGCGATGTCCTCGGCGTCGATCTGCTCCAGGAAGTTCAGCGCGCCCCGTCCGCCGGTGCGCTCCTCCGCGCGGGCGGCCGTCGCGAACAGCGCGCACACGGCGTCCAGGTCGCGGTCGGCGTTACGGCCCGCCGCGCCGCCGCGCCGGGCCGTCCGCTCCAGCCGCGCGGGCCACGGGGTGCCCTCCCACAGGTCCCACAGCGCCTCCTCCGCCGTACCGCCGCCGGCGAGGCGCTCGCGGGCCTTGCGCAGCAGCGCGCCGAGGCGCTGTGCCCCGCGTGCGTACGCCGGGTCGTGGACGGCCAGCCGCTCCGGCTCGGCCAGGGCCCGCGCGAGCAGCTCGTCGGAGGGCGGCGGTACGGGGTTCCCGGCGGCCCGCTCCTCCTCCCGCAGGGCACGCCCGAGCCTGCGCAGGTCGGCGGCGTCCATGCCGGCGAGCGGGGAGGCGAGGAGGGAGACGGCGGTCTCGGTGCCGAGCCAGCAGGCTCCCGGCCCGGCCTGCGGACCACCGTCGCCTCCGGCCCCGGCGACGGACTGCGGACCACCGTCGACCCCCGACCCGGCCCCGACGACGGACTGCGCACCACCTTCGGCCCCCGCCCCGGCGACAGACCGCGCACCACCTTCGGCCCCCGCCCCGGCGACAGACCGCGCACCACCGTCGACCCCCGACCCGGCCCCGACGACGGACTGCGCACCACCTTCGGCCCCCGCCCCGGCGACGGACTGCGGACCGTTGCCGTCCTCGGCTCCGGCGACGGGCTCGGTGCCGGCTCCGGCCCCGGTCCCGGCCTCCGCGCCCGTGCGCACGGGTGCGGGCGCCCCGGTCCCCGCCTCCGCCTCGGCCACCGCCCGCAGTGCCGCCAGCAGGGGCGCCACCGCCGGTTCGTGGCGCAGCGGCAGGTCGTCGCCGTCGATGTCGAGGGGGACGCCCGCGGAGGTGAGGGCGCGGCGGACGGCCGGGATGGTGCGGGAGCCGGCGCGCACCAGGACGGCCATGTCGCCCCAGGGGATGCCGTCCTCCAGGTGGGCGCGGCGCAGGATGTCGGCGATGTTGTCCAGCTCGGCGCCCGGCGTCGGGTAGGTGAAGACCTCCACCCGGCCTCCGTCCCGGACCGCGGTGAGCTCACGGTGGGCGCGTACCTGGTCCGCCGGGAGACGGGTGAGGGGCATCCGCCGGGTGAGCAGACGGGTCGCGCCGAGCAGGGCCGCGCCGGAGCGGCGGGAGGTGCGCAGCACCTCGACGGGGGCCGGGCCGCCGTCCACGCGCGCGAAGGTGCGCGGGAAGTCCAGGATGCCGTTCACGTCGGCGCCCCGGAAGGTGTAGATCGACTGGTCGGGGTCGCCGAAGGCGACGAGGGTGCGGCCGGCGCCCGCGAGAGCCCGCAGCAGCCGTACCTGTGCGGGGTCGGTGTCCTGGTACTCGTCGACGTACACGGCGTCGTACTGCGCGGCGAGCTTCTCCGCGGTGTCCGGGCGGTGGGCGAGGAGCACCGCCCGGTGCACGAGTTCGGCGTAGTCGAGGACGCCCTGGAGGTCGAGCACGTCGAGGTACTCGGCGAGGAAGGCGGCGGCCGCCCGCCAGTCGGGGCGGCCGATGCGGCGTGCGAAGGCGTCCAGGGCGCCGGGGTCCAGCCCCAGCTCGCGGCTGCGGGCGAGCACCGCGCGGACCTCGTCGGCGAAGCCGCGCGTGGTCAGACAGGCGCGCAGTTCGTCGGGCCAGCGCACATGGGTGAGGCCGAGACGCTCCAGGTCGGCCTGGCCGGACAGCAGTTCCCGTACGGCGACGTCCTGCTCGGGGCCGGAGAGCAGCCGCAGCGGTTCGGCGAACAGCTCGCTGTCCTGGTGGGCGCGGACGAGGGCGTAGCAGAACGAGTGGAAGGTGGTCGCCTGGGGCGCGCGGGCGGCCCCTGTGCGCAGGGCCATGCGGTCGCGCAGTTCGACGGCTGCCTTGCGGCTGAAGGTGAGCACAAGGATGCGCCGGGGGTCCGCGCCGCGTGCGATGCGGGCCTCGACGGACTCCACGAGGGTGGTGGTCTTGCCGGTGCCGGGGCCGGCGAGGACGAGCAGCGGCCCCTGCCGGTGGTCAACCACGGCGCTCTGCGCGGCGTCCGGACGAGGGGGGGCGGGTTGTGCCGGAGGGGTGCGGAGCAGCCGGTAAGCGCCACGGCTCCCCTGACGCACCGAGGGGTGCGCCGGGCGCCTGGTGAAGGAAGAGGAGCTCACGTGGTTCGCCGGTCCTGGTGGGTGTACGGATTGGCGGGCCGCCCAGGGGGAAGGACGGTGGCCGGGAGGTGAGGGGGACGCGCGCAGCCGACGCTACGCCGACGAAGGGATCGGAAGCAGAACTTCCGGTTCTTCCCTCCAGGCCCGCGCGCCACATACGTCCCTCGCCCCACGAACGTACGTCATGTCGCGGACGTGCCCCGTTTCCCCCGGACGGATCACGGGTCCCCCGCGTCCGCGCCCGATGCCGGAAGCTGTCAGGTGTGACCCTGCGCGTGCCCGCCGCCGTCCCACCGCGCCCGCCTCATGTCCAGGCGGGGCAGATGGCCCTCGGCCGACCTGCCCGCCTCCTTCAGCGGAGTGCCCTCCGCGCGGTAGTGGGCGAGCGCCCGCAGCTCGTGGCCGGGCAGCAGCACACCGTCCGCGCGGGTGACCCGCCACCACGGCACGGCACCCCCGTACAGCGCCATCACGCGCCCCACCTGGCGCGGTCCCCCCTCCTGGAGCCACTCGGCGACGTCCCCGTACGTCATGACGCGGCCCGGCGGGATCAGTTCCGCGACGTCGAGGACCTTCTCGGCGTACTCCGGCAGCGCGTCCGCGTACTCCGCGCGGGCGTCCTGCGGCAGGCTCTCCTCGCTCATTCACCCCATCCTGCACCACCCCACCGACAATGTGAGCGGCCCGCCACCGTGCGTATCCCTCGCCCGGGAGCGGGCCTTCCGGCAGACTGTGCGCCCCGCGTTTGCACCCTGATGCCCCCGTGTGTCGGTGCGGCATGCCACCATCGTGCGGGCGGTGACCGTTGATACGAGATCAAGAAGAGACGATGAAGCAGCAGGGTGTGCACCCCGACGACGCGGAGGGCACCTCTGACGCTGCGTCGCGCCCGGACACCGCGAAGACTCCCGGGAAGGCCCCGCGCGGGACGGACGAACCGGCCGCGCAGGGCGCCCCCCACCGGGACGAGGCGCCCGACGACGCCTGCGGCGCCGAGAACGGCGAGGAGATCCGTACCGACGAGGTGGAGGGCGACGAACCGCTGCTCCCCGCGCGCGTGCACCGCCCCTCCGACCTCATGCGTCTCCTGGTGGGCGTGCTCGCCGTCGTCGTCCTGCTGGCGATCGCCGCGTTCGCCCACGGCACCACCTCGGGCCTGGAACAGGACATCAACAAGGGCACGGGACAGGCGCCCGACCTCCTGATCAAGATCGCGGGTCTGGCGTCCAGCATCGCGATCCTCCTGGTTCCCGTCGCCTTCGCGATCGAGCGCCTGATCAAACGCGACGGGCTGCGGATCGCCGACGGCGTCCTCGCGGCCGTCCTCGCGCACGGTGTGACACTCGCCACCGATCTGTGGGTCGCCCGCGCGGCACCCGACTCCATCCAGGAGGCGCTCACCCAGCCCTCCCCCGGCGACGTCACCGCCCTGACCGACCCGGTGCACGGCTACCTCGCGCCGGTCATCGCCTACATGACGGCCGTCGGCATGTCCCGCAGACCCCGCTGGCGTGCGGTGCTGTGGATCGTGCTGATGCTGGACGCCTTCTCGATGCTGGTGACCGGCTACACGACGCCGTTCTCGATCATCCTCACGGTGCTCATCGGCTGGAGCGTGGCCTACGGGACCCTCTACGCCGTCGGCTCGCCCAATGTCCGCCCCACCGGCCAGACGCTCATGGCCGGACTGCGCCACGTCGGCTTCCGCCCGGTGGGCGCGGCCCGCGAGGAGGTGACGGAGGCGTCCGACGGCACCGACCGGGGCCGGCGCTACTTCGTCACCCTGGAGGACGGCCCACCGCTCGACGTCACCGTCGTCGACCGCGAACAGCAGGCCCACGGCTTCTTCTACCGGGTGTGGCGCAACCTCACCCTGCGCGGCTTCGCCACCCGCCGCAGCCTCCAGTCGCTGCGCCAGGCGCTGGAGCAGGAGGCGCTGCTCGCGTACGCCGCCATCGCCGCCGGCGCCAACGCGCCCAAGCTCATCGCCACCTCCGAGCTCGGCCCCGACGCCGTGATGCTCGTCTACGAGCACACCGGCGGACGCACGCTGGACTCGCTGGAGGACGAGGAGATCACCGACGAGCTGCTGCGCAGCACCTGGCACCAGGTGAAGGCCCTGCACTCGCGCCGGATCGCGCACCGCAGGCTCGCGGGGGACGCGATTCTGGTGGATCGTTCCGGCAAGGTGATCCTCACCGACCTGCGCGGCGGCGAGATCGCGGCCGGCGATCTGCTGCTGCGCATGGACGTCGCGCAGTTGATGACCACCCTCGCGCTGCGGGTGGGCGCGGAACGGGCCGTGGCCGGCGCGGTCGAGGTGCTCGGACCCGACACCGTCGCCGACTGTCTGCCGATGCTCCAGCCCATCGCGCTGACGCGTTCCACACGCGCGACGCTGCGCCGGCTGGGCCGGGAGCGGGCCGAACGCGAACGCGAGGCCGTGCTGGAGGCGTCCCGGCTGGCCAAGCAGGCCCGCCTGGAGGCGGCCGAGGGCGACCCCGGGCCCGTACGTCTCGACAAGGCCGACAAGAAGGCCGAACGCGCGGAGGCGCGGGCGGAGAAGCGGGCCATGGACGAGGCGCTGGAGGAGGCGCGCGAGGACGATCTGCTGACGCAGATCCGGCACGAGGTGCTGCTCATCCGGCCGCAGGCCCCGGTCGAGCCCGCCCGGCTGGAACGGGTGCGTCCGCGGACGCTGATCAGCTTCATCGCCGGTGCCTTCGGCGCGTACTTCCTGCTGTCGCAGCTCACCCACATCGAGTTCGGCACCCTCTTCGCCAGCGCGGAGTGGGGCTGGGTCGTCGCCGCCGTGCTGTTCTCCGCGCTCAGCTATGTCGCGGCCGCGATGAGCCTGCTGGGGTTCGTCCCGGAGCGCGTACCGTTCGTGCGGACCGTGGCGGCGCAGGTCGCGGGCTCGTTCGTGAAGATCGTGGCGCCGGCCGCGGTCGGCGGGGTGGCCCTCAACACGCGTTTCCTCCAGCGCGCGGGAGTGCGTCCCGGGCTCGCCGTCGCCAGTGTCGGGGCGTCGCAGCTGTTCGGGCTCGGCTGTCACATCCTGATGCTGCTGTCCTTCGGCTATCTGACCGGCACCGAGAAGACCCCGTCCCTGTCGCCGTCCCGGACCGTCATCGCGGGCCTGCTGACGGTGGCCGTGCTGGTGCTCGTGGTGACGTCGGTGCCGTTCCTGCGGAAATTCGTCTCCACGCGCGTGCGGTCGCTGTTCGCCGGTGTCGTGCCGCGCATGCTCGACGTGCTCCAGCGGCCGCAGAAGCTGGTCACCGGCATCGGCGGCATGCTGCTGCTCACCGCCTGCTTCGTGATGTGCCTGGACGCCTCCATCCGCGCCTTCGGCGACGAGTCGACCTCCATCAGCCTCGCCAGCGTCGCGGTCGTCTTCCTGGCCGGCAACGCGCTCGGCTCCGCCGCGCCGACCCCGGGCGGCGTGGGCGCGGTCGAGGCGACGCTGACGGTCGGTCTGATCGCCGTGGGCCTGCCCAAGGAGGTCGCCGCCCCGGCCGTCCTGCTGTTCCGGCTGCTGACGCTGTGGATTCCGGTGCTGCCGGGCTGGCTGGCGTTCAACCACCTCACCCGCAAGGGAGCGCTGTAGGGCGCCTTGCCGGGGCCTGCGGCGGAGGCGGCCGGCGCCTGGCGGTGAGCGCAAGGACAGCCGGGCCCGGGCGTGGAGCGGGGGCGGCCGGCGCCTGAGCCGTGAGCACCCGTCGAGGCCGCGCGGGGGCGTACGGCCCGCGTCCCTCGTACGGCCCGTGCCCCGCGCGGGTCGTCCCGCCCAGCCGCACGATGGGATCATGCCGATCCCCTCCCTCCTGCGCGTCTGCGCCCTGGCCACCACCGTCCTGCTGTTCTCCTCCCTGCTGACGGGATGCAGCGACGACAGCGAGGACGACGACCTGACGGCCCAGAAGCTGGACTGGAAGGACTGTCCCGCCCCGTCCGCGGCCGAGGGCGGCGGCACCGCCCCGTCCCCGCTGCCCGGCGGCGCCGAGTGGCAGTGCGCCACCATGAAGGCGCCCCTCGACTGGGACGACCCGAAGGGCGACACCATCGATCTGGCGCTGATCAGGGCCGGGACGAGCGGCGACGAGGACAAGCGCATCGGCTCGCTGATCTTCAACTTCGGCGGCCCCGGCGGCTCCGGCGTCTACACGCTGCCCGCCTTCGGCCCGGACTACGCGGCCCTGCGCACCCGCTACGACCTGGTCAGCTTCGACCCGCGCGGGGTCGGCCGCAGTGCACCCGTGACCTGTCTGGACAACCGGCAGCTCGACGCCTGGTTCCAGCAGGACGCCACACCCGACGACGCCGCCGAGCGCACCACGCTGCTGGACGGCACGAAGGACTTCAACGCGGCCTGCGAGGAGCACTCCTCGCGGATCCTGCCCCATGTGCGCACCACGGACGCCGCCCGCGACATGGACCTGATGCGCCAGGTGCTCGGCGACGACAAGCTGTACTACTTCGGCATCTCCTACGGCACCGAACTGGGCGGCGTCTACGCGCATCTGTTCCCCGAGAAGGTGGGCCGGGCCGTCTTCGACGCGGTCGTCGACCCGACGGAGACGCCCGAGCAGGGGGCCCTCGGCCAGGCCGCGGGCTTCCAGCTGGCGCTGGAGAACTACGCCGAGGACTGTGTGTCCAAGATCCAGGACTGTCCGGTGGGCGACAGCGTCCAGAACGTGCAGGACCGCATCGCCGCCCTGCTGAAGAAGCTCGACGCCAAGCCGATCCCGGGCTCCTTCCCCCGCGAGCTCACGCAGTCGGCGGCCACCAACGGGATCCTCCAGGCCCTGTACTCCAAGGACCTGTGGGAGTTCCTCACCGAAGCGCTCGACCAGGCGTACGACGGGGACGGCCAGCTGCTGATGCTGCTGTCCGACTCGATGAACGGGCGCAACACGAACGGCGAGTACAGCAACATCACCGCGGCGAACATCGCCATCAACTGCTCCGACGACA
Organism: Streptomyces sp. NPDC093094; assembly: GCF_044754345.1. NCBI lineage: Bacteria > Bacillati > Actinomycetota > Actinomycetes > Kitasatosporales > Streptomycetaceae > Streptomyces > Streptomyces sp. NPDC093094. Next base: position 263,631 of record NZ_JBIVOX010000007.1, read on the forward strand.
AGGCCCGCTACAGCACCGACTTCGTCCGGGCCAGTCTGCCCGAGTTCCGCTCCGCCTCGCGGCTGTTCGGGGACACCCTGGCCTGGGGCATGATCACCTGCACCGACTGGGCGGTGCCGGGCGCCACGAACCACACCGACGTGAGCGCGCCCGGCTCGGCGCCGATCCTCGTGGTGGGCAACACGGGGGACCCGGCGACCCCGTACGAGGGCGCGCGGCGGATGGTGGAGGCGCTGGGCCCGGGCGTCGGCGTGCAGGTGACGTACAAGGGGCAGGGGCACGGGGCCTACGACAGCAAGAACAAGTGCGTCCATGCCGCCGTGAACGGCTACCTGCTGGAGGGCAAGGTGCCCGCGTCCGGCACGGTCTGCGCCTGAAGCATCCGGACCACCTCTGAAAGCCGCAGGTCAGAACGTTATCCACAGGCTTGGGCGAACTTCGCGCACCCGTCCTACCATGGCCTGACCGCCGTTCGCCCGCCGAAGCGCGGACGGCCAGGAGGGGGATGCGCGATGCGAGAGTTCGGACGCAGGGCCGCCGCGGCCGCCGCCGCAGCCCTGCTGCTGGCGGGCTGCACCGGCGGTTCGCCGGACGGCGAGGACGGCAGGAACCCGGACGCGACCCGGACCGGCCTCGCGCCGGCCCCCCGCTCGGCTCTGCCGTCCTCGCTCACCGCGCAGAAGCCGGACTGGGGCGCGTGCGAGGAGACCGAGGACTCCCCCGCGCCCGGGGACGAATGGAGCTGCGCGACGCTGAAGGTTCCGCTGGACTGGGCGAAGCCCGAGGGCGACACCATCGACCTGGCGCTGATCCGCACCGAGGCGAGCGGGGACGACCGCATCGGCTCGCTGGTGTTCAACTTCGGCGGACCCGGCGGTTCCGGGGTGTCGATGATGCCGTCGTACGCGCTCACCGTCTCCTCCCTGCGCGAGGCGTACGACCTGGTCGGCTTCGACCCGCGCGGGGTCGGCGCGAGCGAGGGCGTCCGCTGCCGCGACGACAAGGAGATCCAGGCCGCCGAGACGCTGGACGCCACCCCGGACACCCCCGAGGAGGAACGCGCCTACCTGGCGGACGCCGCCGACTTCGGCGAGGACTGCGCCCGCACCACCGGCGACCTGCTCTCCCACGTCTCGACGACCGACACCGCGCGGGACATGGACCTGATGCGCCAGGTGCTCGGCGACAAGCGGATGCACTACTTCGGGATCTCCTACGGCACCGAACTGGGCGGCGTGTACGCCCATCTGTTCCCGCGTCAGGTGGGCCGCATGGTCCTGGACGCGGTCGTCGACCCCACCGCCGACGCCATGGGGCACGCCGAGAACCAGACGAGGGGCTTCCAGCGGGCCCTCGACGCCTACCTGAAGTCCACGGGGAAGGACCCCGAGCGGGGCACGGCGGAGATCGTCGACCTGCTGGACCGCATCGACGCCGAGCCGCTGCCGGCCTCGTCCGGACGGAAACTGACGCAGAGCCTGGCGATCACCGGCATCGTGCTGCCGCTGTACAGCGAGGCCGGCTGGCCGAGCCTGACCAGCGCGCTGGAGGCCGCGCGCAAGGGCGACGGCTCCGAACTGCTCACCCTGGCCGACGCCTACAACGAGCGGGACACCTCGGGGCACTACGGCACGACCACTCACGCCCAGCGCGTCATATCGTGCCTGGACGACCGGCAGCGGCCGACGCCCGCGGAGGCGAAGCGGGCCCTGCCCGAGTTCGAGCGGATCTCCCCCGTCTTCGGCGCCTTCCTCGGCTGGGACACGGCCGGCTGGTGCCACGACTGGCCTGTGCCCGGCCAGTACGACACACCGGAGACCAGTGCCCCCGGCGCCGCCCCGATCCTCACGATCGGCAACACCGGCGACCCGGCCACCCCGTACGAGGGCGCCCGCCGCATGGCCGACGAACTGGGCGAGGGGGTGGGGGTCGTCCTCACCTGGAAGGGCGAGGGCCACGGCGCCTACGGCAGCGGGAGCGACTGCGTCGACTCGACGGTCGACGACTACCTGCTCCAGGGCACGGTCCCGAAGGACGGCAAGGTCTGCTCATGACACCGGCGGGGGTCCCGCACACCGACCGTGCGCGGCACCCCGCCGGAGAAGCGGCCCGAGCCTGGTCCCGGCAGACCGGCTACCGACCGTCCTGAAGTCCCTCGAACACGACCAACGAGCCGTCCCGCTCGAACCGCAGCACGCGGGGCCGGGGAGCTTCCCGGGCCGAGTCCGGCTCAGGATGAAGCTCTCCGTAGCGCTGATGGTAAAGATCAACCGCTTCGCGGAGCGGGCACCCTCGCGCCTTGCGAATCGCCTGCACCGCGAGGATGGTGCGCCCCTCCCGAATGTCGCGATCCACACTCTCCGGCAGTTCTGCCACAGGCCCTCCCCGGTCCGGCATCGCAGTAGAGCAACCGCGGCTCCTCCGGTCAACCGAGTTGAACAGCCGGCCGCGGAAGCCCGCCGCGTGCCCGTCCGACGGGTGCGCAGCCAGGACGTTTCGCAGGGTCGCCGTGCTGACCAGGTGATGCGCGGCGAGCCGGGAGCCGTACGGCCTCACCGCCGGCTCTCTCCCGGAGCCCGGGCAGGCGGCCGCCGACGAGGCGTCACTTCTCGGCATGTCGCCCGACGTCGACCGGGTACGACAGAAGCCCACGGCGTCTGAGCTGGTCAGAGCCGTGGGCTTCGTCAGCCGTGCTGGTCGGTCAGCGGGCTGGTCAGTAGACCGGCTTGTCCGGTTCGATCTGGTTGACCCAGCCGATGACTCCGCCGCCGACGTGGACGGCGTCGGAGAAGCCCGCGGACTTCAGGACGGCGAGGACTTCCGCACTGCGGACACCCGTCTTGCAGTGCAGGACGATCTTCTTGTCCTGCGGCAGGGTCTCCAGGGCGGTGCCCATGAGGAACTCGTTCTTCGGGATCAGCCTGGCACCGGGGATCGAGACGATCTCGTACTCGTTGACCTCGCGGACGTCGATGATCTCGATGTTCTCGCCGTCGTCGATCCACTCCTTGAGCTGCTTGGGAGTGATCGTGGAGTCGGCGGCCGCCGCCTGGGCCTCCTCGGAGACGACGCCGCAGAACGCCTCGTAGTCGATGAGCTCGGTGACCGTCGGGTTCTCGCCGCAGACCGCGCAGCCCGGGTCCTTGCGGACCTTGACCTGGCGGTACTGCATCTCCAGGGCGTCGTAGATCATCAGGCGGCCCACCAGCGGCTCGCCGATGCCCGCGAGAAGCTTGATGGCCTCGTTGACCTGGATGGAGCCGATGGACGCGCACAGCACGCCGAGCACGCCGCCCTCGGCGCAGGAGGGAACCATGCCGGGCGGCGGGGGCTCCGGGTAGAGGCAGCGGTAGCAGGGGCCGTGCTCGGACCAGAAGACGGATGCCTGGCCGTCGAAGCGGTAGATCGAGCCCCACACGTACGGCTTGTTCAGGAGCACGCACGCGTCGTTGACCAGGTAGCGGGTCGCGAAGTTGTCCGTGCCGTCGACGATCAGGTCGTACTGGCTGAAGATGTCCATCACGTTGTCGGCTTCAAGCCGCTCCTCGTGAAGGACCACGTTCACGTACGGGTTGATGCCGAGGACGCTGTCCCGCGCCGAAGCGGCCTTGGAGCGGCCGATGTCGGCCTGGCTGTGGATGATCTGGCGCTGCAGGTTCGACTCGTCGACCTCGTCGAACTCCACGATGCCGAGAGTGCCCACACCCGCGGCGGCGAGGTACATCAGTGCCGGCGAGCCCAGGCCGCCTGCGCCCACACAGAGCACCTTGGCGTTCTTCAGCCGCTTCTGCCCGTCCATCCCCACGTCGGGGATGATCAGGTGGCGGGAGTACCTGCGGACCTCGTCTACGGTGAGCTCGGAGGCGGGCTCGACCAGGGGTGGCAGCGACACGGGGACTCCGTTGGTCGGTCAATCATTACGGTTGTTCTCCCCGTAACAGTGCCACGGCCTTTTTCATTCCGAGACACCCGTTCCGATCCGCGAGACGATGTCGTCCCAGTAGCCGGGCATGGCCTCCCAGGGGTCCGCCCGGCCCCCGTGGTCCGTGCGGTCGGTGAACCAGATCGTGGCGGCGCCCAGCCAGCGGGCGATGCGCAGCGCCTCGTCGAGATGGCCGCGGGGCACGCCGTGGACGAGGTGGCAGAAGCGCTCGGGCGGGTAGTCGGCGGTCCATTCGGCGGCCTGCGACCAGCGGTAGTCGCTCCACGAGCCGGAGAACGTCACCAGCTGGTCGGCGTTCTCCGCATAGCCGGGATAGGGCTGGATGCCGTGTCCGAGGACGATGTGCGGGCTCTCGGCGAGGCCGCGCAGGGCGGCGACGGTACGGCGGACGTGGGGCAGGGCCTCGCGCTCGCTCGGGCAGCGGTGCAGCAGGAACCCGTCGACCCGGTACCACTCCAGATAACGGTGCACGTCGGAGATCACATCGCCGAAGGCCCGGGTGCCGTGCACGAGATCGAGGCGGCCGAGCACACGGACGCCCGCCGTGCGCAGCCGGCCGGCGGCCTGGAGGCAGTGCGGATCGGGGCGGACACCGGGCCCGTCGGCGACGTCGAGGACGGCCCAGTGCACGGGTGCGCCGGGCCGGGTCAGCTCGCCCCATTCGGCCGGTGCGACCAGTGGGTGGGCAAGGCCGGGGACGCCGAGGCCGGTACGGACGCCGGTGCTCGCGCCGCCCTCCTTCCTCCTGGTCAGATGCGGCATGCCGCCTCCATCCAGATGTCGGCGAGGGACTCTTCGAGGTTGATCCGGGGCCGCCAGCCGAGCCGGTCGCGGGCGGTGCGCACATCGGCCTGCTGCCAGCTGCCGCAGCCGTCCGGGTACGGATAGGCGACGGGCGCCGCGTGGCCGGTGTGGTCGGTGTCGCCGCGGGGGTGCCCGATGGAGGACCGCAGGGTGCCGGGCGGGCCGTCGAGTTCGTGGAGGGCTCCGCCGTAGCCGGCCACACGTGCGAGGACGGCCGCGGCGTCGCGCAGCCGCACCGCACGGCCCGAGCCGATGTTGATGACGCCCTGCGCGGCAGACAGCGAGGCGGCGTGCACGGCGCGCGCCACATCGCGGACGTCGACGAAGTCGCGCTGGGCGCCCAGGCCGCCGAGCTTGAGCTCCCCGTCGCCGGACTGCATGGCCCGTCGCATGGCCTCGGCGAGCCGGCCGAGCGGCGAGCCCGCCGGGGTGCCGGGTCCGGCGGGCGAGAACACCCGCAGGACGACCGCGTCGAGGCCGGAGCCGAGGACGAGTTCGGTGGCCGCGAGCTTGCTGACGCCGTACGGCCCGCCGGGGCGGGGGACGGCGTCCTCCGCGGTGGAGGATCCGGGCTGGCTGGGGCCGTACTCGGCGGCGCAGCCGATCTGGACCAGCCGGGCTCCGCAGCCGCTGCGCCGCAGGGCCTCGCAGACGGTGGCCACGGCGACGGTGTTGTGCCGGGTGAGCTCACGGGCGCCGCCCCGGGTGGCACCGGCGCAGTTGACGACGACACCAGGGTGCACGGCGTCCAGGAAACGGGTGAGCGCTCCCGGGCTGCCGGAGGCGAGGTCGAAGCGGACGTCGGCGTCGTCGCCGCGGCCGAGCGCGGTGAGCTGGACGGCCGGGTCGGCGAGCAGGCGGTCGGCGACGAACCGGCCGAGGTAGCCGTTGGCTCCGATCAGCAGGACCCTCATCGCGCCGCTCCCGGGGTGTGTGTCCGTGCGGCTCCGGCCACGTCCGGGACTCCGGCCCGAACCGCGTCCGGGACTCCGGCCCGAACCGCGTCCGGGGCTCCGGCCCGAACTGTGCCTGTGCCTGCGTATGCGCCTGTGCCGCAGGCTCGCACTGTGCCGGCGGTCCCGGCTCGCACCCCGCCGGCGGCCCCGGCGGCTTCTGGTGGGGAGGTGGTCATCTGGTCTTCTCCTTCGAAGAGTTGGCGCCGAAGAGGCAGAGGTGGAGGGGCGGAGAGGTGAAGCGGGGCGAGTACGGGGACGGCGACGGGGCCGCCTTCCCGGTCGTGCGCGCGAAGGCGCCGCGCCGTCGGACGGCCGTCCGCCTCCGGTCAGGGCGACGGGGCCGGCCCCGCGTGCGCCGAGGCGCGGGTCAGCGTGCGGCCGGCGTGGATCAGCAGGGTGAGGGCTCCCGCCGCGCAGATCAGGGCCGGGACACTCCCGGGCCCCCAGACCTCGACGAGTTCCTCCACGGGGACGGACAGGAAGCCGCAGCCGGGAAGCCGGCCGGCGAAGACGGAGGCCAGGGCGACGCCCTCGGCCACCGCGCATACCGTGAGGACGACCACGGGCGCGTGGGTGAAGCGGTGCGCGGTGAGCATCCGGGCGAGCAGCAGGAGCGCGCCCAGGCTCAGGGCCTGGGCGTACCCGACTCGTTCGTCCAGGACCTGTCCGCACAGGACGAGCAGCACGGCCAGCGCGCCCAGGAAGAGGGCGAACGAGCCGAGCAGCAGCGGACGTACGGCGGACGCGAACTCCTCCAGACCGCGGCTGCCGGTGAGTCTGCGCCGGGCCTCGGAGGCGAAGAGGCGGGCACCGAGCACGGCGGGCACGCAGCCGAGGGCGAGCGCCGACAGGGACGCGGCGGCCAGCGGCCAGGGGCCCTCGGCGGTACCGGTCGGCAGGGTGTCGGGGCCGCCGGTGACAGCGGCCCGGAGCAGTCCGTCGCCGAGGGCGGCATACCCGATCAGCCAGGCGGCCCGGGCACCCCCGGCCGGCACCGCGCGCCGCACGCTCAGCGGACCGCGGGCGAACGCGAACCGCAGCGCCAGGCACACGGCGAGCACGCCCGCCGCGGCCACCGGCAGCCGGGCGTGCCCGTCGGTCAGCCGCAGCCCGGTCACCGCCGCCGCGCACGCCGCACCCGGCAGCAGAGCCCGCAGGACCCAGCCGGCACCGCGCGGGCCCGGACCGGCGGTGACGCGGGGAACGGCGAGCCGCGACTGCGCCTCGGCGTCCCGCGGCACGCGCGCGAACATCTCCTCCGCCAGTGAGAAGACGTCCCGGTGCCGGAAGCGCACGGCGGTACGGTCGGTGACCCCGTGCGCCTCCAGCCCTGCGGCGATCTCCAGCGGATCGACGGCCCTTTCACACAGCTCCCGGTGACGGTGCATCAGGGTCTTCACCGGGTCCGCGGTGCCCCTGCGGGGCGTCGCCGCGGTCCACCGGCCGTCGCCCCCGGAGGCCGTGTCCCTGCCCACGCCCGCGGCCGCCTCCGCCACGGCTTCGGCCAGGGCCTCGACCGCGTTCTCCTCCTCGGCCGACCACACCTGCGACCCCTCGTCCCAGGCTCCCGCGCCGTGCGACGCCCCCGCGCCGTGCGACTCCTCCGCCCCGCCCGGCGTTCCCGCACCGCCGAGCGCTCCCTCGGCACCCGGAACTCCCGTGTCACCCGCTTCGCCCGGGGCCACCGCGTCACGCGGCACTCCCGCTCCGCTCCGCGCCGCCGCCGGCCGTCTCCCGGTCCCGCTCATCGCAGACCCTCCCCGGCCGGAACGGCGGTGGCGCGCACCGTGGCCCGTACGGGCGGGCCCGCCGCCCAGCCGGGAACCGGAGCGGGCGCGGGCGGAGGCCAGCGTCCCGGGACATGCGCCTCGGCGGGCACGGCGAACGGCAGCGGCTCCCCGCTGCCGCCGAGGAGGACACGGCGGACCGGACACTGCGCGACGATCTCCAGGTAGATGCCGTGAAATGCCGCGACGTTCTGCTCGACGGCGAACAGTTCGAGTGCGCGGGCGCGAGCGGCGGCACCGAGGCGCGCACGGCGCTCGGGGTCGCGCAGCAGCGACACGCACGCCTCGGCGAGCGCCCGTGGATTGCGCGGCGGCACCACCAGCCCCGTACCGCCGATGACCTCCACGACCGCGCCGACGTCGGTCGACACCGTCGCCCGGCCGCAGAGCATCGCCTGGGCGAGGCCGAGCGGGAAGCCCTCGACGACGCTGGACAGGACGGCCACCGCGCCGGAGGCGTACGCCTGCGCGAGGCCGGGCGTCTCGGGGCCGCCGATCTCCTCGAAGGAGACGGGGTTGTCGCCGACGGAGTGCGGCCCGTCGGCCTCGTCGGGGAAGAGCTGGGCGGCGAGCGCCTTGCAGTGGGTGAGGTAGGCGGCGCCGTCGGCCCCGGCGGGCGGGCCGATCAGCCGCAGCCGGGTCTTCGGCTCCGCCTTGCGGATCTCCGCGAAGGCGTGCAGCAGGGACACGAGGTCCTTGGCCGGTTCCACGCGGCCCACCCAGACCAGCGTGTCGGGGTCCGCGGCCTCGGGGGCCTCGCCGATCTCGGCGAACGGGGCCGCGTCCAGGCCCGGGAAGACGGTGCGCAGCTTGGCCCGGTCGGCCCCGCAGCGCTCCTGCCAGCGGCGGGCGTGGGAGTTGCCGTGGGTGATGTACGCGGCCTGCCGGTAGGTCTCCGCGGCGAGCCGGCCGTGGAAGGCGGCGAGCAGGGCGCGCACGGCGGGCGGCTCGTGCGCGCCGGTGGCGAGGTAGTGGCTGCGCAGCCGCACCCCGTACTCGGTGACGAGCAGCGGCACCCCGCAGAAGTGGCGGGCGAGCAGTCCGGGCAGGGCGGCGGTGCCGCCGGACGCGGCGTGGGCCAGGTCGACCGCGCCGAGCCCGTCCTCCTCGTACCAGTCCAGGGAGAGCGGGGTCAGGGCGCGCGCCAGGTGCGCGGCGACCGCGAGCAGGTCGGGGACCCCGGCCTCGTGGGCGGCACGCGGGGCGCCCGGCGCACGACAGGCGCGTTCGAGGGCGCGTACGGCGGTCTCAGAACGGAGTGCCGCTCCGAGGCCGCCCTCGTCACGGGCGAGTTCGGCCAGCCCGTACAGCGCGCTGGCGAAACGGTCCGCCTCAGTGGTGGAAGGCTGTGGCGGAGCACCGGCGGACACCGCCTCGCACAGGGCTCCGGCCAGTTCGCCGTAGCACTCGTCGAACCGCCGCCTGGCCCGGCGGCCGTAGGTGACGCCCTCGCCCTCCACGGTCCCCGGCGACGCGGTGCGCACCCGGCTGACCTGCGGCGGCAGCGGGATCCAGCCCTCGTCCTCCTGGTGGTCGTCGCGGCTGAGCGCGTACACATGGAACTCGTGCTGCCCGAGTCCGCGCACAAGGCGGTCGCACCAGAGCGTTGCGTCACCGCTCACATACGGATAGCCACCCTCCGCAAGCAGTCCGATGCGCACGAGCGCACCCCCGATCTCCCGTATCCAGAGCCGTCGTTGGCCCGACGGCTCGCAGCGGGACGAACGTAAGCGGACAAGGCGGTGGGGGGGGGGGGGGGGGGGGGGGGGGGGGGCGGCGCCGCGGGGGGGGGGGGGGGGGGGCGCGCCCCCCCCCCCCCCCACCGGAAGGGGTGAACGGTCGTAACTTTCTTGCGCGGGTCGCGTTCTGTCGCGCCAAGAGATCGATGACACACGCAAAGTCACCGTGCGCCGGGCGGCCGGTCAGTCGTTCGGGTACGCCCACGGGTTGGGCCTGCAGCTGATCCCGTCGTGGTCGAGGAACTTGGTCTGCTGCTGCATGACCGGCGCGAGGTCGCCGTCCTCGTCGCAGGTCACATGGGAGAAACCGAGCCGGTGGCCGACCTCGTGGTTGATCAGCATCTGCCGGTAGGCGTGGATCGCGTCGCCGTACGTCTCGGAACCCTGAGCCCAGCGGTACGCGTTGATCATCACGCGTTCGGTGGAGGCCGAGTCGCAGGAGACGTTGTCCTCGGTCGTGTCGAGGCCGGACATGGCGCACCACTTGGCGGTGGTGCCCGGACTGGCCAGGGTGATGACGAAGTCGGGCCGGCCGGAATGGATGCGCTCGAAGGTGCGGCCGCCGTTGTGGGCCCAACTGCGGTTGTCGTTCAGCGTCTTGTGCACGGTCTGCGCGAACAGCTCGCCGTCCAGACCCAGCCCCTGCTCGACGTCCACCCGGTAGGTGAACTTCTGCCCCTTGCCGGGCGCCTTGTCGATGCCCGGGATCGCGTCGAACTTCCCCGAGCCGGCGAGACCGGGTGCCAGCGGGTACTTCTTCCCGATCTTCTGCTCGTACGTCAGCGGCGCCACGTCGGGCGGCGTGGAGGGCGTCGGCCGGCCGTCCCCGCGCGAGGCCCCGTCGTCGATGCCCCGGCCCTCGCCGGCGGCCGCCTGGGTGCCCACGGCGGGGTCGTCGCCCCGGTCGGCGACCTGGCCGGTCACGACGACGGCCAGCACGGTGGTCACGGCCGCCGCCGCGATCCCCGTCAGCGCACGCCCCTTGCCGCCCTTGCCGCGCGCCGGATCGCCGGCCGGCGGCAGACCCTCGCCCCCGACGGCGGTACGCGGCAACGCGTCCCACCGGGTGGCGGAGGCGTACGGGTCGGAGGCCGCCGGCGCGGCCGTACGGAGCCCAGGGGCGTCGCCCTGCGCCTCGAACGCCGCGAGGTACTCCCGCCGCGGCCCACCCGGCCCGGTCGGCCGCTGCCGGGGCAGAGCGGACCCGGCCCCCGAGGCCGTACCCGCCAACTCCCCCCAGCCTCCACCGGTTTCCCGCTGCTCGGGATGTCCGCCTCGCACCCGGGGCGTGCCGTGCGCGGGGGTCCCGTCGGCGAACCGCGGTACGCCGTGCGCGGGGGTCCCGTCGGGGTACCGGGGCACCCCCTGCCCGGGGGCGCCGTGAACCGGCGTTCCATGGGCGGGAGTTCCGTCGCGGTGCACGGGCGTCCCGCCCGCGGGGGTCCCGTAGCCGGGCGTACCGCCCCCGGGCCGTCCGGCCCGCGGCTGCTGGGCCCTCTGGGGCTGCTGGGGCCGCGGCGACTGCTGCGGTTGCTGAGGCTGCTGCGGTTGCTGAGGCTGCGTCGAATACTGGGCCTGCTGAGACCCCTGCGGTTCCTGCGGCTGCCGCCCCTGCGGCTCCGGCCGCTGCCGGGACGCCGCTCCCGCGGCTCCCGGTCCCCCGGCCGGGCCCGGCGTTCCCCCCGAACCCCCGAGGAACCTCCGGCGAACCCCCGTGTCCGCAGCGGTCCCCTTGGGTGCGGGGCCGCGGCGGCTGTGGCGTCCCACCCGCGCCTCAGCTCCTTTTGTTCTCGGTCGTGTTCGCGGCCCCGCCGTCGGCCCCGCCCGCGTGGGCGAGCAGGTCCCGGAAGGCGGTGGCCACGGTATCCGGGTACTCCATCATGGCCACATGTCCGGCGTCCGGAAGCGTCACAAGGCGCGAGTCCCGGAAGGCGCCGGCCGCTTTCCGGGCCATGCGGAAGCCGACCAACTGGTCGCGTCCGCCGTAGACCAGCAGGGTCGGCGCGAGCACCCGCTCCGCCTGTCGCCAGAGTCCGTGCTGGCCACCGAGGGTGTACGCGTCGACGATCCCGCGCGCGGAGCGCGCCATCGCGTCCCAGAAGTACGGCAGCTGCAACCGCCGCTCCATCTCCTCCACCGCGTTGCGGAATCCCTCGGGAGTCACCCGTCCGGGGTCGCCGTAACACAGCCCCAGGACCCCCCGGACCCTCTGTTCCGCCGTCCAGCCCTTGGTGTACCGCGTGAAGAGGGCCGCCACGCCCGGCAGGGCGAGCAGCGCGGTGGGGACGGCGGTGCGCTGGACGCGGATCTCGGGCAGCGCGGGCGAGACGAGGGTGAGCGTGCGCACGAGGTCCGGCCGTACGGCGGCGACGCGGGTGGTGACCGCGCCGCCGAGGGAGTTGCCGAAGAGGTGCACCGGCCCGCGTCCGGCGGCGTCGAGGTAGCGGATCACCGCGCGCGCGTGCCCGGTCACCGAGTAGTCGCCGTCGTCCGGCGGCGGCGAGTCGCCGAAGCCCGGCAGATCGAGCGCCTCGCTCTCGACGACCCCGTCGAGCTGCCGCATCAGCTCGGTCCAGTTCTGCGAGGAACCGCCGAGCCCGTGGACGAAGAGCGCGGGCGGGAGTCCTTCCCGCGCGGGCGGCCTCGACCGGACTGAGAGCGTGATCCCGGGGAACCCGACCGACCGCAGCTTCTCGCCGTCCGCGACCCGGACGGGTGCCGGCTTCGGGAGCACACTGGCGGCAGGCACAGGAGGCAGCTCGGTCGAAGACATGCGGCAATGTTACGAGGTGATCACGTGCGCACTGTTGTGTTCGCCTGTGTTCGCCGTCACAACAGGTTTCGCAACAGGTTTTACAGCAGGTTTCACAACAGGTTCCGCACCACGTTTCGCGGCATGCCCCACAACGCGCTTCACCACGCGTTCCACGGCACACGCACGCGCACGCGCCCCGTGATCCCGCTGAACGCGGATGGCATAGCGCCCCGATGACGTGTCTCCTAGGCTCGTACAGAGGGCACCCGCGTTGTGACCCCTGCTGATGCCGGGGACGCATTTCAGGGATGCACGCGGACGCGCGCAGGAAGGGAGCCCACCATGACCGTCGACCCCACCGATCCCGCGACGTTCGAGGACGAGGAGACACGGGAGAACCAGGACTTCGGCGTAGAGGCGCCCGAGGCGGATTCGGCCGAGCAGCACACCGACGTGGCTTCCGAGCACGACGACCCGCTGACGGACGCCGGCTCCGGCCGGGCCGACGTGGCCGACCTGGCGGAGCAGGCCCGGGTCGTCTCGCTGGACGAGGACGACTACCGCTGACGGACGGCCCTGAACAGGAAAGAGGCGGAGCTATGCCCCTTGTGTTCCTGTTCGAAACCGTCTGAACGGCTTTCGCCGCCGTCCGGTACGTGAAATTCTGCGCTCGCACCGCGCACACCACGGTTACCGAAAAGTACGATGGCCGCGCGGCGCACACCGCATGTGGACGATTTTGGGAGGCGGCGTGACAGCCATCGAGCAGACAGAGGCGGCACGCCCGCGGGGCACGCGCCTGCCGCGCCGTGCCCGACGGAACCAGCTGCTGGGCGCCGCTCAGGAAGTCTTCGTGGCGCAGGGCTACCACGCGGCCGCGATGGACGACATCGCCGAGCGCGCCGGCGTCAGCAAGCCGGTGCTCTACCAGCACTTCCCGGGCAAGCTCGACCTCTATCTCGCACTGCTGGACCAGCACTGCGAGTCCCTGATCCAGGCCGTACGCGGCGCGCTGGCGTCGACGACCGACAACAAGCAGCGCGTACGGGCCACCATGGACGCCTACTTCGCCTACGTCGAGGACGACGGCGGCGCCTTCCGCCTGGTCTTCGAGTCGGACCTGACGAACGAGCCCGCCGTGCGTGAGCGCGTCGACAAGGTCACCAACGACTGCGCCGAGGCGATCTGCGACGTCATCGCCGAGGACACCGGACTCTCGCGCGCCGAGTCGATGCTGCTCGCCTCCGGTCTGGGCGGTCTCGCCCAGGTGGTCGCCCGTTCCTGGCTGCACAGCGACCGCAGCGTCCCGCGCGACCAGGCGGTCCAGCTGCTGGCCTCGCTCGCCTGGCGCGGTATCGCGGGCTTCCCGCTGCACGGCATCGAGCAGTCCCACTGACGGCAGCCGGAACGCGGCACGACGTACGACACGAGCACAGCACGAAGAAGAACAGCCGCCGGGATGTGTTCCCGGCGGCTGTTCGCTGTTGGCGTGGCCGTGCGGTCCGTGTCCGTCCCCTCACCGGGCTAATGTGTGCTGGGTACGGCGCGGACGTCCGCGCACTTCACTGACCGTTCGGAGGGACATAGCCGTGGAGGTCAAGATCGGCGTGCAGCACGCGCCGCGCGAGATCGTTCTGGAGAGCGGTCAGACTGCCGACGAGGTCGAGGCCATCGTGGCCGACGCGCTGTCCGGCAAGTCGCAGCTGCTGAGCCTGGTGGACGAGCACGGCCGCAAGATCCTGGTCCCGGCCGACCGCCTCGCCTACATCGAGCTGGGCGAGCCCGCCCCGCGCAAGGTGGGCTTCGGCGCGCTCTAGGGCCTGTCGGAGAGACTCTGGGTGTACGCCCGCACGAGGGGCCCGGTGACCACGGTCACCGGGCCCCTCGTGCATTCGTTCACGGACGGAGCACACCTCCCTCGCGGGAGGATTGGATTCCGCAGGTCAAGGGTAAGACGGACCACGACCGCAAGCACCGTGCCGGCTGTGTGGGAGGGACCCTTCATGATCTTGGAAGCGCTCGGCTCCGCTCTGCTCGGCCTCGCCCTGGCGTGGGCCGCGACGCACCGCCTGGCACACCGTCTGCCCGCCCGCCCCCTGGTCCTCTGCACCGGTGCGGCCGGTGCCCTCTTCGGCGACTTCGTCACCCACACCGCCCTGGACGCGGCCGCGGTCCCGCTGAGTCTCCTGGGCGCCCTGATCGTCTCGGTCGCGTCGCTGTCCCTGCTGATCCGTCCGACGGGGCGGCTTCGACGGCGATCGGTGACGACGGCCTAGGCACCGGGAACTCCCGGGACCGGGAACCGCGCGGCCGGCCCCGCCCGGGGGACGGCCGCGCACCGCACCGGGACCGGCGCCCCGGACGTCAGGCGGCCAGGCCCAGCGCGGCCATCCGCTTGGTGTGCGCCTCGGTGATCCGCGAGAACATCTTCCCGACCTCGGCGAGGTCGAACCCGTCGGCCACCCCGCCCACCAGCATCGTGGACAGCGCGTCCCGGTCAGCGACCACCCGCTGCGACTGCGACAGGGCCTCGCCCATCAGCCGCCGAGCCCACAGCGCGAGCCGTCCGCCCACCCGCGGGTCGGCCTCGATGGCGGCCCGCACCCGGTCCACGGCGAATCCCGCGTGCCCCGTGTCGTCCAGCACCGCGAGCACCAGCGACCGCGTGTCCGAGTCCAGCCGCGCCGCGACCTCGCGGTAGAAGTCGCTGGCGATCGAGTCGCCGACATACGCCTTGACCAGGCCCTCCAGCCAGTCCGACGGCGCCGTCTGCTTGTGGAAGCCGTCCAGCGCGGCGACGAACGGCTCCATCGCCGCCGTGGGCTCCTCACCGATCTCCGTCAGCCGGTCCCGCAGCCGCTCGAAGTGGTGGAACTCGGCCGACGCCATCTTCGCGAGCTCCGCCTTGTCCTCCAGCGTCGGCGCCAGCTTGGCGTCCTCCGCCAGCCGCTCGAACGCCGCGAGCTCGCCGTACGCGAGCGCGCCGAGCAGATCCACGACCGCGGCGCGGTACTGCGGATCGGCGGAGGCCCGCGCCCAGTCCTGGGCGGCGACCCCGGTGGTTTCGGCAGCGGCGTCGGGGGCGTTGTCAGGCTTGTCAGAGGTCGTCATGAAGCGCACAATAGCCCGCTTGCCGCACGGGGGAAGTCCCTGGTCAGTCATGGCGGCCACGACGGCCCGCGGGACCGCGCCGACGGGTGTGACGACGACAACGTGACCGAATCGGCCATCGCGTGTGCGCCGATCCGGGGTATGGTGGTAATGCGCCTGCTGGTACGAAGGCATGTCCGAACGCGTCGGACGCGTCGTGCCTCGACAGGCCGCACGTATGAGGATGCCCGGTCGGTGGCCCGATCGGCTCCGACCCGACAGCCCTCCCTGACCGTACGTCTCCGTGCGTACGACGACGGAGGGGGACACCCTCAGCGGTACGAGCGCTAGAGCGTCGGAAGAGGTCCCGTGCCCCACGGCGAAGCCCGTGAGGCGGCCGACGTCCCCCGGCACGGACGGACACGACCCCCGCGCTCGCCTCGCACCGCGCACACAGAAGAGGCAGCACCCTGACTACGACGTTCCGAGAGCTCGGAATCCTCCCCGAGACCGCCGAGGCCCTGGAGGCCGTCGGCATCGTCAACCCCTTCCCCATCCAGGAGATGACGCTCCCCGTCGCCCTCTCCGGCACGGACATCATCGGCCAGGC
Source organism: Streptomyces sp. NPDC093094 (assembly GCF_044754345.1). Taxonomy (NCBI): domain Bacteria; kingdom Bacillati; phylum Actinomycetota; class Actinomycetes; order Kitasatosporales; family Streptomycetaceae; genus Streptomyces; species Streptomyces sp. NPDC093094. The sequence goes on from NZ_JBIVOX010000007.1 coordinate 279,315, forward strand.
CAAGACCGGCACCGGCAAGACGCTGGGCTTCGGCCTCCCGCTCCTGGAGCGCGTCACCGTCCCCGCCGACGTCGAGGCCGGACGCGCCCGCCCCGAGGACCTGACCGACGCCCCGCAGGCGCTCGTCGTCGTCCCCACGCGCGAGCTGTGCCAGCAGGTCACGAACGATCTGCTGACCGCGGGCAAGGTGCGCAACGTGCGCGTCACCGCGATCTACGGCGGCCGGGCCTACGAGCCCCAGGTCGAGGCCCTGAAGAAGGGCGTCGACGTCGTCGTCGGCACCCCGGGCCGGCTGCTCGACCTCGCGGGCCAGAAGAAGCTGGACCTGAGCCACGTGAAGTCCCTCGTCCTCGACGAGGCCGACGAGATGCTCGACCTGGGCTTCCTGCCCGACGTCGAGAAGATCATCTCCATGCTCCCGGCCAAGCGCCAGACCATGCTGTTCTCGGCGACCATGCCGGGCGCGGTCATCGGACTCGCCCGCCGCTACATGTCGCAGCCCACGCACATCCGCGCCACCGACCCGGGCGACGAGGGCATCACCCACGCGAACATCAAGCAGTTCGTGTACCGCGCGCACTCCCTCGACAAGCCGGAGATGGTCGCCCGCATACTGCAGGCCGAGGGCCGCGCGCTGGCGATGATCTTCTGCCGGACCAAGCGCACCGCCGCCGACATCGCCGAGCAGCTCCAGCGCCGCGGCTTCGCCTCCGGCGCGGTCCACGGCGACCTCGGCCAGGGTGCCCGCGAGCAGGCGCTGCGCGCCTTCCGCAACGGCAAGGTCGACGTCCTCGTCTGCACCGACGTCGCCGCGCGCGGCATCGACGTCGAGAACGTCACCCACGTCATCAACTACCAGTCCCCCGAGGACGAGAAGACGTACCTGCACCGTGTCGGCCGCACCGGCCGCGCGGGCGCCAAGGGCACGGCCATCACGTTCGTCGACTGGGACGACATCCCGCGCTGGCAGCTGATCAACAAGGCGCTGGAGCTGGACTTCAACGACCCGGTGGAGACGTACTCCTCCTCCCCGCACCTCTTCGAGGACCTCGGCATCCCGGCCGGCACCAAGGGTGTCCTGCCGCGCTCGGAGCGCACGCGCGCCGGGCTGGACGCGGAGGAGCTGGAGGACCTGGGCGAGCCCGGCGGCCGCAGCCCGCGCGGCCGCGGTGGCCGGGGCGGCCGGGACGAGTCCCGCTCCGCCGAGCGCGAGCGTCCGGCCCGGACCCCCCGCCGTCGCCGCCGTACGCGGGGCGGAGCCCCGGAGGGCGAGAACGCGGCCGCCGCGGCCGGTTCCGCCGCGCCGGAGACCTCCGAGGCCCCTGCCTCCGAGGGCGTGGCAGCGCCGCGCACCCCGCGCCGCCGTCGCCGTACCCGTGGCGGTGCCGCGCCGGCTCCCTTCGAGGCCGCCGTGTCCGCCGAGTCCGCGGTGACCGCGGCGGAGGGGCCGGCCGTGCTGGACGTCCCCGCGACCCCGGCGACGCCGGACGCCTCCGTGGCCCAGGAGGCCCCGGAGAGCGCCGCCAAGCCGCGCCGTCGTCGTACGCGCCGTCCGGCCGAGGTGGCGGAGAAGACCGCCGCTCCGGTCGCGGAGACCGCCGCGACGCCTGCCGCCGTGGTGGACACGGCCGTCGGGACCGAGGCCGCCGCCGCCGTGACCCCGGTCGAGGCCGCCGAGCCGGCGTCCGTGACCGAGGCGCCCGCCGCCAGGCCGCGCCGTACCCGCAAGGCCGCCGCGTCCGCCGAAGCCGCGGTGGACACCGCCGAGGCGACCGAGGCGAAGCCGAGGGTCCGCCGCACCCGCAAGGCCGTCGCCGCCGAGCCGGAGGCACCCGCCGCCGAGATCCCGGCGCAGGCCACGCAGGAGCCGGAGACCAAGCCGCGCCGCACCCGCAAGGCCGCCGCCACCGCCGTGGACACGGCCGAGGGCGCCGAGGCCAGGCCGAAGCGCACCCGCAAGACCGCGGCCCCCGCCGTGGCCGAGGCCGTCGACACGGCCGAGGGCACCGAGGCCGAGCCGAAGGTCCGCCGCACCCGCAAGACCGCGGCGTCCGCGACCGAGGCCGAGACGGTCGAGACCGCCGACGTCACCGAGGCCGCAGCCAGGCCGAGGCGCACCCGCAAGACCGCGGCCTCCACCGCGGCCGAGGCCGTCGACACGGCCGAGGGCACCGAGGCCAAGCCGCGCCGGACCCGCAAGACGGCCGCCAAGGCGACCACGGCAGCCACCGCCACCACGGCCGCCGACGCGGACACCGCCGAGGCCAGGCCGAGGCGCACCCGCAAGACCGCGGCCTCCACCGCGGCCGAGGCCGTGGACACGGCCGAGGGCACCGAGGCGAAGCCGAAGGTCCGCCGCACCCGCAAGGCCGTCGCCGCCGAGCCGGAGGCACCCGCCGCCGAGATCCCGGCGCAGGCCACGCAGGAGCCGGAGACCAAGCCGCGCCGCACCCGCAAGACGGCCGCCAAGGCGACCACGGCAGCCACCGCCACCACGGCCGCCGACGCGGACACCGCCGAGGCCAGGCCGAGGGTCCGCCGCACCCGCAAGGCGACGGCCGCGGCCGAGCCCGCGGAAGGCTGATCCGCGCACACCGTGTCCGACGGCCCGGTCCCCCCTCGCAGGGAGGCCGGGCCGTCGGCGTTCCGGCTCCGAAAGCCACCCGTTACCCTCGCCCCGTGAGCAATCCCCCCACCCTGGACCCTCCCGCCGGCGCCCGCGCGTACCGGCTGCGCACCGCGCGCGGCGACTTCGCGGTCGTCGATCACGACGTGGCACCCGGCGCCGCGCCGAAGGGCACGGCGCTGCTGCTGCCCGGGTTCACGGGGAGCAAGGAGGACTTCCACCTCCTGCACCAGCCGCTCGCCGCCCGCGGCTACCGCACGGTCGCGGTGGACGGCCGCGGACAGTTCGAGTCCGCGGGCCCGCGGGACGACGAGTCGGTGTACGCCCAGCGGGAACTGGCGCGGGACGTCCTCGCGCAGATACAGGCGCTGGCCGCGGAGAACGACGGGGAGGGCCCGGCGGCGGGCCCGCTGCACCTGCTCGGGCACTCCATGGGAGGCCAGGTCGCCCGGGCCGCCGTCCTCATCGACCACTCCCCCTTCGCCTCGCTCACCCTCGTCGCCTCGGGCCCGGCCCGGATCTCCCCGTCGCAGCAGGAACGCGTGCGGCTGCTGCACGAGGCGCTCGCGGTGATGACGATGGAGGAGGTGTGGGAGGCGATACAGGCGATGGGCGCACCGCAGGACGCCGGCGGCGAGGACCATCTGCGCCGCCGCTGGCTCGCCCATCAGCCGACGCAGCTCCTCGTGACGGGACGGCAGTTGTGCGCGGAGCCGGACCGCGTCGCCGAGCTGGCCGCCCTCCCGCTGCCCTTCCACGTCCTGTCCGGTGCCGCAGACGACACCTGGCCGCTGCCGCTGCTGGACGAGATGGCGGTACGACTCGACGCGCACCGCACGGTCGTCGAGGGCGCCGAGCACTCCCCGAACGTGGACCGGCCCCTGCCGACGGCCGAGGCGCTCGCCGACTTCTGGGACGGCCTCGGGGTCCGGCCCCGAGGACGCCGGGACGGCGGGTCCTAGTACTGCGTCTGCAGGTGCTCCCAGAAGCCGTCCCGCAGCGCGCGCCGCAGATCGGCCTGGCCGCGCAGGGAGTACTGGAGGACGCCCTCCGCCTCCACCAGCAGGTCCTGGTCGACGGAACCCGGCAGATAGGGGTGCCCCGGCAGCAGCTCGGCCAGCGCGTCCCGGCCCCGCTCGGCCAGCCACCTCGCGGCGATCTGCGCGCCGGCGAAGCGGACGTCCTCCCGCGCGGGCCGGCCGGTCATGGCGGTCGGATCGTAGGCGGGGGCGGTACGGCGGCTGACGTACGGCTTGAAGAACTCGAGGTCGAGTGTGCGCTGGCTGTCGACCTCCCACAGCAGCGGCTCGGCCTGGTTGCGGCCCTCCGGTGCCTCGATGCCCCACAGGTGCACCCGGGCCCCGTAGCCCTGGGCGGCCTCGACGGCGGAGACCAGGTCCTCGTCGCCGCCGAGGAGGGCCGCGTCGCTGATGGCCCGGTGGCGGGCGAGGGACTCCAGGTCGGTCCTGATGAGGGAGTCGACGCCCTTCTGCTGGTTGTTGGCGTTGAGGTTGCCGAGGCGGACCTTGACGTCCGGCAGTTCGGCGATGGACTGCTGCTCGGAGGTGTGGATACGGCGGCGGGCGCCGTCGTACCAGTAGACACGGAGCAGTCTGCTGTCCGCGAAGACCTGGCGGGCGCGGTCGATGAGCGCCTCGATCAGCCCCTCGGCGTCCAGGTCGAAGGCCCGCCGGTCCTCGGTCCCGGCGACCAGCCGTCCCGCGGCGGCGTAGAGATATCCCGCGTCGACGAAGATCGCATGGGTGGAGGGGGTCTTGGCCACCTCGGCGAGCATGCGCTGGAGCAGTTCGTTGGTGCGGTCGATACGAGCGGAGAGGGCTGCGAGGTCGTCGTTCATCGGTACCATTGTCCCGGCGGTCACGCTACGAACACAACCGGTCCCGCTCGGTCCGCACCAAGACCCTTACTCGCTAGTAATTAGTTGTTCGAAAAATTTCTTTAGCGTAGGGAATGTTTGTAACACGCATCGCGTTGTGTGGTGATGGAACCCGGGGCACAGTCGTCCCGTGGGCCATCCACAAGTAGTTCTCCTCAGGAGGATGACCAGACGAAGGGAGAAGCCATGCGCTTCGAAATCATGCGACTCGACGACGTCGACGGCACGCCCGTGGACAGCACCGTCGTGGACGCCGCCTCCGTCAACCGGATCGTGCAGCAGGCCGCCGCCATCGGGCAGCGCCTGTGGATCCGCCCGGCCGACACCACGGCCTCATAACGCGGATCCCTCTCACCAGAGCTTCGGAGCCCCGCACGGCAGTCATGCCGTGCGGGGCTCCGCGTGCGTGAGGGCGGGCTCAGCCGCCCCGGATCACCTGCGTGACGCCGTTGATGATCTGCTGCACGGCGATCGCGGAGAGCATCATCCCCGCGAGCCGCGTCACCAGGACCACACCGCCGTCCTTGATGACCCGGATGATCAGCAGCGAGTAGCGCATCACCACCCACAGCACGACATGGATGGCGACGATCGCCGTCCACACCGACACCTGCGCGGACACGCTGTCGGCCTTCTGGACGGCCAGGATCACGGACACGATCGCGCCCGGCCCGGCCAGCAGCGGCATGCCCAGCGGCACGAGCGCCGCGTTGACGTCCTTGGTCGCCTTGGGCTCGTCGGTCTTGCCGGTGAGCAGGTCGAGGGCGATCAGCAGGAGCAGCAGCCCGCCCGCGATCATCAGCGCGGGGACGGACACATGCAGGTAGTCCAGGATCTGGTGGCCGAGGAGCCCGAAGACGGCGATCACCCCGCCCGCCACACAGACGGCCTGGAAGGCCATCCGCTTCTGCACCTTGGCGGGCCGCCCCGCGGTCAGCGCGAGGAAGATCGGGGTGATCCCAGGGGGATCCATGATGACGAACAGGGTCAAAAAGAGAGAGCCGAAGACAGCGACGTCGAACATGGGTGAGGTACAAGCCTTGCTGGAGAAAGGGGCAGGGACGCGTGGGAGAGGCGGACCCTCAGACCCCGCCCGCGCCCGGGACCGGGAACGCGCCCGTGGCGCGGCGGGTGATCTCCCCGTACACCTCGGGGTCCGTCGTGAACTCGCCGAGCGCCACCGTCTTGCGGCTGCCGTGGTAGTCACTGGAGCCGGTGACCAGCAGACCCAGTTCGCCGGCCAGCCCGCGCAGCCGGGCGCGGGTGTCCGGGTCGTGGTCCATGTGGTCGACCTCGATCCCGTCGAGTCCGGCCTCCGCCATCGCGGCGATCGTGGACTCCGGCACCGTACGGCCGCGCTTCACGGCGGCCGGGTGCGCGAACACCGCGACCCCGCCGGCTCCCTTGATCAGCCGGATCGACTCGAACGGGTCGGTCTCGTGCTTCTCCACGAAGGCCCGTCCGCCGTCGGCCAGCCACTGCGGGGTGAAGGCGTCGCTCACCGTCGGCACGACGCCCAGCTCGACCAGCGCGGTGGCGATGTGCGGCCGCCCCACCGAGCCGTCACCGGCGATGCGCGCGACCTGCTCCCAGGTCACGGGCACCCCCAGCCCGTTCAGCCTGGCGATCATGCCCTTGGCCCGCGGCACGCGGTCGTCGCGCACCAGCTCCCGCTCGGCGAGCAGCGCGGGCTCGGTGGCGTCGAAGAGGTAGGCCAGCATGTGCATGCTGACACCGTCGGTACGGCAGGACAGCTCGGCCCCGGTGACGAGCGTGAGCCCGGCGGGCAGCGCGGCGACCGCCTCGGCGTGGCCGCGCGTGGTGTCGTGATCGGTCAGCGCGACGACGTCCAGCCCGGCGGCGCGCGCACGGCGCACCAGCTCGGCGGGGGTGTCCGTGCCGTCGGACGCGGTGGAGTGGGTGTGCAGGTCGATACGCACGACACGGACTCCAGGCGCTGACGGACGGAAGGGACACCTCAGGATAGCCCGGCGTCCGGCCCTCCTGTCACACCCGCACCCCGGAGGTGACCCCTACATCTCACCTTTCGGGACAGCGTCCGGACACCCGGGGCGAAGCGGCCCGGACGGTCCGGACCGCTTCGGCGCGGGTGCTCAGGGCTGGAGCAGCCTCGGCGACAGCGCCCCGCACGGGACCAGTTCCACCTCGGCCCCCGCCTCCCGCAGGTCCGCCAGCACCATGTCCTCGTACATCAGCAGCCCCGACTGCTCGGGCCACACCACGGCCCACAGCCACAGCCCGAGCGCCTCACCGGCGAAGACGGCCCGGTCGTCGGGTGTGCCGGCGACATGCCACAGCGGTGTGGGACGCCCGGCGGCCAGCACCTTGGCCTGCGGGGGTTTCTCCACGTTCAGATACGGCCCCGGATCGGGTCCGTCGATGCCGGCGTAGCGGGCGCCGAGACCGACGCCGAGCTCCTCCGCGACCAGGATCAGCTCGCCGACACCGCCGAGCGGACCGGGCCCGGAGCACGCCACGGCTGTCGCTCGACCGCCGCTGCGGTCGTCGCCTGCGCTGGCCACGCCCGTGAACAGCCAGCCGACCGGCAGCGGCCACGGCATCCACACGGGCACCTTGGTGCGGTGCACCACCACGCCGAGGGCCTCGACACTCGGCGGGATCACGGGCTGCACAGGATGCACCGTGCCGTGGAGGCCGCACTGCCAGGAATCGGCGAAGAGACCGGGAGCCCTGACCCGGCCACCGCACTTCGGGCAACTGGGTTCGCCCCTCATAGGGCCCCACGGTCCTACCCCGGCACCGTCCCGTCAAGGACGATCACCCGTCCGGTCGGAAGCTCACCCGGAGGCAGTGCCGACGGGTCCGCCAACCGGCCCAGTCCTTCCGGCGGTTGGTGACCTCCCTCACCCCGGCGGGGTCCCTCACTCCAGGGGGACGGAGGTGCGCGCGGGGTCGCGCAGGTCGGTGCCGTGGTTCAGCCAGCGCTCCTGGAGGGCCTGCGCGCCGTGCACCCGCTTCCAGGCGGCCTCGTTCGGCGTCATCGGCAGCAGCGGCAGGAACCGCACCGCGTCCAGCGGCTCGTCCAGTTCCAGGTCCTCCACCAGGCCGCCCGGCTCGGCGACCAGCACCGAGGTGAAGGGCGCCCCGGGCCACAGCGGCCCACCGACGTCCAGGGAGGCACCCGGCGCCACGACGACGCCCTCGACCTGCGGGGACGCGGCCAGCACGGCGAGCGGCCGGAGCACCTTGTCGGTGTCGGCGCGGCCCGCCCGCACGGACAGGACCAGCTCCGCACGCGGCCCCTTGACGGGGTCGGCGAGCATCGCCGTCGGGTCCGTCATCGGGTGGGCGGACATGCCGAGGGTGGCGTAACGGACGATGCCGTCCCCCTGGAAGCGCAGCACCTCGATACGGTCGGTGCCGAGGAAGGTGACCGCGGCGCGGGCGTCCGGTTCGCCCAGCGCGGTGCGCAACCGGGCCTCGACCAGAGGAAGAACATCAGCCATGCGGCGAGCATAGAACTCGTCAGCACAAGGCAAAGCGGCGCCTTGACACTTCAGTCGGCTGATACTCTTGGCCGGTCGGGCGCACGCAGAAGCGTCGCGGGTCTTCACCCGACGCCGATGGATCTCCCTTACGAGGGACCGGCCGGAGGAGGTGGGGCTGCGATGGACCGAAGTCGACCGTGCAGTACCACCCGCTCTTCCGGCCGCTGAAGCAGCTGAATCTTCTTCCGGCTCAACCCTTTCCGTCGCTGCTCCGCGCGTCATCACGGAAGAGCACTTCGTTTCGTTCTGCCTGATCTGTCTGATCTGAACCGGCAGCGAAGCCAGCCACCGCAACGGTGCGGTGCTCCCCGCTTTGTGGACGTGCCAAACATCCCAGCGTCAGGACGTCCCCATTCCGGGCAGTTCCACCCGTTCGCCGGCCGCCTCGCGTTGCCCGTTGCGAAGGAGCCTGCCATGTCGATGATCCGCGACCTGCGTTCCGTAGTGCGCCCCGCCCGTACGTCCCTGCGCAAGGAGACCGGCGGCTACGACACCACGCGCGACCCTCAGACGCCCTCGGCCGTCGTCGACTGCGCGGTGTACCGCGACGGCGCCCGCGTGGACTTCGGCAGGCCCGTCGGACCGCACGAGGCGATGCGTCACGTGCGTCGCGACGGCGGCTTCGTCTGGATCGGCCTGCACGAGCCCACCGAGGCCGAATTCGCCGGTATCGCGAGCGAGTTCGGGCTGCACCCGCTGGCCGTCGAGGACGCCGTGCAGGCCCATCAGCGGCCCAAGCTGGAGCGCTACGACGACTCGCTGTTCACCGTCTTCAAGACCATCCACTACGTCGACCACGACGAGCTCACCGCCACCAGCGAGGTCGTCGAGACCGGCGAGGTGATGTGCTTCACCGGCCGGGACTTCTTCATCACCGTCCGGCACGGCGGCCAGGGCTCGCTGCGCGCACTGCGCCACCGCCTCCAGGACGACCCGGAGCTGCTCGTCAAGGGCCCCTCCGCCGTGCTGCACGCCATCGCCGACCATGTCGTCGACGGCTACATCGCGGTCGCCGACGCGGTGCAGGACGACATCGAGGACGTCGAGACGGAGGTGTTCTCGCCTGGCCGCAAGGGCAGCCCCCGCGGCACCGACGCCGGCCGGATCTACCAGCTCAAGCGCGAGGTGCTGGAGTTCAAGCGGGCCGTGTCCCCGCTGCTGCGGCCCATGCTGCTGCTCAGCGAGCGGCCCATGCGGCTGATCGACCCCGACATCCAGAAGTACTTCCGTGACGTCGCCGACCACCTCGCCCGGGTGCAGGAGCAGGTCATGGGCTTCGACGAGCTGCTCAACTCCATCCTCCAGGCCAACCTGGCGCAGGCGTCCGTCGCGCAGAACGAGGACATGCGCAAGATCACCTCGTGGGCGGCCATCGTCGCCGTACCGACGATGGTGTGCGGGGTCTACGGCATGAACTTCGAGCACATGCCGGAGCTGCGCTGGAAGTTCGGCTACCCCATGGTGCTGGGCATCACCGCCGTGATCTGCCTCGGCATCCACCGCACCCTCAAGCGCAACGGCTGGCTGTGACAGGGCCCCGATAGGCTGGGCGCATGACAAACGAGCTGCTCGACCGGGCCCTCGTCGAGGAGGCCACGAAGAAGTCCGGGCTCATCTGGGTCCGGGGCGCCGGTGCCCCGGCCGCCCGTGCCCTGTGGCACGTGTGGCACGAGGGCGCCGCCTGCGTGGTCGGCGACGGCCCCGGGGAGCAGCCGCTGCCGGGACTGGCCGACGGGTCCGCCGCCGAGGTCACCGTCCGCAGCAAGGACAAGGGCGGCCGGATCGTCGCCTGGTCCGCGACGGCGGTGGAGCTCGCGCCGGACTCCGAGGCGTGGGAGGCGGCGGTCGCCGAGCTGAAGGGCAAGCGGCTCAACGCGCCCGACGGCGAGGCGATGACCGGGCGCTGGTCCCGCGAGTGCCGGGTGGTGCGCCTGGAGCCCACCGGCGCCACCATGTCCCTGCCGGACGGTTCCCTCGCCGAGGCGCCGCTGCCGTCCGCGGCGACGACCCGGCAGCCGGTGCCGGCGGGTCTGCCCCGGCTGCTGTTCAAGGGCCGCAAGCGGCGCTGAGCGCCCGGCCGGCGCCTCGTCGGCCCCGCGCGCCCCTACGACGTGGGCAGCTGCTGCCCGTAGTCGACGGTCTCGTCCTGCGGCGGCTGCTTCAGCGCGAAGTCCTTGCCCCAGTCCGAGAAGCTCAGGGTGCCGGCGCCGCCGGCGCGCACCAGGCGCAGCGGATACGGCTTGCCCTGCAGGGAGACGTCCAGCGTGCCGCCGGAACCCTTGTCCCCGGTGATGCGGACGGTGCGCACGCCCGCCTGCTCGTGACGGCCGTCGGCGGCCAGGGTGCCGTGCAGCGTGAGCAGGCCGTCCAGCAGCACGTCCTTGTCGGTGAAGCCGCTGAACCGCTTGTACGCGGGGTCGCCCTGCGGCACCTTCACATACTTGCCGTCGAGCTTGTCGGCGGCCGCGTCGCCGCCCTCCCCCTCGCCGCCGTCGCCGTCGCCCTTGTCCTTCTCGTGGTCCCAGAAGTCGGCGTCCGCCTTGAGGAAGAGTTCGTCACCGATCCTGAGCAGCTCGAACGACGCCCCCTCGGCGGTCAGGGACCCGCTGCCGCCGTCCGCCTTCAGGCGCATGTCCAGCTGGTAGGTGCGCCCGGCGGCGACCACCGTCCCCGACAGCCGCACCGCGTCCGCGGTACCGGCCGCCGCCCGGGTCTGCGCCTGGATCTTGGCGGGGGACAGCTTGCCGACCCCGTTCGTACCGGCGTCCGGGTCCTCCTCGCTGCACCCCGTGAGCCCCATGCCGGTCACGGCCAGCGCGCACACCGCGCCGGCCAGTGCGATCCTGCGGCGCATACGGCCCTGGGGATTCGAAGTCACAGGTGCAGTGCCTTTCCGGGGTGTCCTTCAGCGGCTACCGCAGAGTACCGGGACCGGAAGTTCCGGTCGGAGGCAGTCCTGGCGGATCGCTCACCGGCCCCGGCGTATTCCCGGCCGCGGCGTCCGCACGGAGTGATGTACGCCCTTCCCGGGGCAGGGCCGGCGCGCCGTACCATCGTCCTTATGGTTACGGAAGACGCGGTGCGCGAGGCACTGGCGACAGTCAACGACCCCGAGATCAACCGGCCCATCACGGAACTCGGGATGGTCAAGTCGGTGGAGATCGCTGCGGACGGAACGGTCGCGGTCACCGTCTACCTGACGGTCTCCGGGTGCCCCATGCGCGACACCATCACCCAGCGGGTGACCGAGGCGGTCTCCCGGGTGGAGGGCGTCACGCGCGTCGACGTCACGCTCGACGTCATGAGCGACGAGCAGCGCAAGGAGCTGGCGGCGGCGCTGCGCGGCGGCCAGACCGAGCGCGAGGTGCCCTTCGCCAAGCCCGGCAGCCTCACCCGTGTCTACGCGGTCGCCTCCGGCAAGGGCGGCGTCGGCAAGTCCTCGGTGACGGTGAACCTGGCGGCGGCGATGGCCGCCGACGGTCTGAAGGTCGGCGTGGTCGACGCCGACATCTACGGCCACTCCGTGCCCCGGATGCTGGGTGCCGACGGACGCCCCACCCAGGTCGAGAACATGATCATGCCGCCGTCCGCGAACGGTGTGAAGGTCATCTCGATCGGCATGTTCACCCCGGGCAACGCCCCGGTCGTGTGGCGTGGCCCGATGCTCCACCGCGCCCTCCAGCAGTTCCTCGCGGACGTCTACTGGGGCGACCTGGACGTCCTTCTGCTCGACCTGCCGCCCGGCACCGGCGACATCGCGATCTCCGTCGCCCAGCTGGTCCCGAACGCCGAGATCCTCGTCGTGACGACGCCCCAGCAGGCGGCGGCCGAGGTGGCCGAGCGGGCCGGCTCCATCGCGGTCCAGACCCACCAGAAGATCGTCGGCGTGGTCGAGAACATGTCCGGCCTGCCCTGTCCGCACTGCGGCGAGATGGTCGACGTCTTCGGCACCGGCGGCGGCCAGCTCGTCGCCGACGGCCTCACCCGTACGACGGGCGCGAACGTCCCCGTCCTCGGCTCCATCCCCATCGACGTCCGTCTGCGCGAGGGCGGCGACGAGGGCAAGCCGGTCGTCCTGACCGACCCCGAGTCCCCGGCGGGCTCGGCCCTGCGCGGCATCGCCGGGAAGCTGGGCGGCCGCCAGCGTGGCCTGTCGGGCCTGTCGCTGGGGATCACCCCGCGCAACAAGTTCTGATCCCCGCCCCGGCGGAGACGACGAAGGGGCGCCGGGTGCCGGCGCCCCTTCGTCGTGCGTACGCGTCACGCGTACGCGGAGATGTCCTTGATCACGGCGAAGCCCAGCCCGTACGCGCTCATGCCCCTGCCGTACGCCCCGACGTGGACGCCCTCCTGGGTCGAACCCGCCAGCACCCAGCCGAACTCGGACTCCCGGTAGTGGAACGGCGTGGGCACCCCGTCCACCGGCAGGGACAGGGTCGACCACTCCGGCCCGGCCAGATCGTCGGCCAGCGCCCACGCGGTCTCCGTCTGCTGGTCCAGCCAGTCGTCGCGCAGCGAGTGGTCCATCTGCCCGGGCCAGGTGAAGGTCAGCAGCCCCACCCCGGCCAGCCACGCCGCCGAGGACACCGTCGTGGCCTCCAGCAGTCCCGTACCGTCCGCGCTCCTGCGGGACGGATGCGCCGCGACGGTCACCACCACCGCGAACTTCTCCCGCTCCTCGGCGTCCCCTCGCACCGAGGGCTCGTCACCGTGTCCGACGGACCCGTGCTCCACGGTCCCGTCGGCCCCGGTCCCGACCTGCATCAGCCAGCGCGGCCCCGTGAACGCCTCGTCGAGGCCGTACCACGGGAAGGGCGCGCTCAGGTAGCCGTCGACCGTGCGCCGGGCGGAGGGAACCTGCTGTCGGCCCTCCGCGGCCGGCGCCTGCGCGGCTGCCTGACTCGTCGTCTCCATGTGCCCGGACGCCTCCTCGCTCTCGTCGGACCGGGCGGCCCGCCCCCCTTCGGGCGTACTCGTCCGCTCCGCACAACAACTCGGCAGCATATCCACACCACCGGGAGGAGCCGGGAAAGCGCCGGGCGCGTGGGGCGTCCGAGCAGGCCGTCCGCGCCCGGCGCGCCGGAGGGCGGCCGCTCGGATCAGGTGGCGTCGGAGTCGAAGGGCGGGCGTTCGTCGCGGTCCGACTCGGGCTTCTTGGCCATGTCGACCCGGCCGCCGCCGCTGTCGCCGGAACCGGTGGACGCCTCGCTGTCGCGGCTGTGGACCGCGTCCGAGACCTCGGCCATCTCCTTCTTGAAGTCGAAGCCGTTGCGGATCTCCTTCAGCCCCAGGTCGTCGTTGTCCATCTGCTTGCGGATGAACGTCCTGGGGTTGAGGTCCTCGAACTCGAAGTCCTTGAAATCGGGGCCGAGTTCCTCGCGGATGTCCTGCTTGGCGCTCTCCGAGAAGTCACGGATCTTCCGGATGGTGCGGGTGACGTCCTGGATGACCTTGGGGAGTTTCTCCGGACCGAAGACGAGCACGGCAAGGACGATGAGCGTCAGCAGCTCGAGCGCTCCCACGTCGTTGAACACCTGAAGCTCCTTTCGATGTCCCGGCCGGGGTCAACGGTACCCGCCGATCCTGTCCGGCCGGTACCGTCCCGTGACCTCCGCGTACGCGTATGGGCCCACTCTGTGCGATTCACGGCAGTTCTGTGCGGAATGTCATCCGTCGTCCGACGAGCCGAGCACGAGGGAGATCGTCCGTTCCCTGCCGTTCCGTTCGACGGTCAGCTCCAGGCGGTCGCCGGGGCGGTGGGCGCGGGTCTTGACGATCAGTTCCTCGCCCGAGTGGATCCGCTGCCCGTCGACCGCCGTGATGACGTCGCCCGCCTCGACGCCGGCCCGGTCGCCGGCGCCGCCGGGCGTCACCGGCGCGCGGCCGCCGCTGGTCCGGGTCCCGACCCTGGCACCGTCGCCCGAGTAGTCCATGTCGAGGGTCACGCCGATGACGGGGTGGGTGGCCCGGCCGGTGTTGATCAGCTCCTCGGCGACCCGCTTGCCCTGGTTGACCGGGATGGCGAAGCCGAGGCCGATCGAGCCGGACTGGCCGCTCTCGGACCCGGTGCCGCCGCCGGCGGAGCGGATCGCCGAGTTGATGCCGATGACACGGCCCCGCGTGTCGAGGAGGGGGCCGCCGGAGTTGCCGGGGTTGATCGGCGCGTCCGTCTGGAGGGCGTCCACGTAGGAGATGTCGCTGCCGTCGCCCTTCTCGCCGCCGGCCGTGATCGGGCGCTGCTTGGCGCTGATGATGCCGGAGGTGACCGTGCCCGCGAGATCGAAGGGGGCGCCGATCGCCACGACCGGGTCGCCGACCTGCACGTTGTCGGAGTTGCCCAGCGGGGCGGGCTCCAGGCCGCTCACTCCCTTGACCCTGACGACGGCCAGGTCGTAGCCGCTGTCCCTGCCGATCAGTTCCGCCTCGGCGGTGTCGCCGCTGTGGAAGGTCACGGTGATCTCGCCGTCCTCGCCCGCGGGCTCCACGACGTGGTTGTTGGTCAGGATGTGCCCTCGGTCGTCGAGCACGAAGCCGGTGCCGGTGCCCTGCTGCTCGCTGCCGCGCACATGCAGTGTGACCACACTGGGCAGGGCCCGCGCCGCGATGCCGGCCACGCTGTCCGGAGCCCGCCCGGCGGGCTCCTTCCCGGCCTGCGGAAGCTCCACGCCGCCGACGCCGCCGTTGCGCTCCAGGTACGTCCCCACGGCCCCGCCGACGCCACCGGACACCAGCGCCAGCAGCACGGCCCCCAGGACCAGTGCCCTGCGGCCCCGGCGTCTGCGCTGCCCGATCCCGGGAACGGCCTCGCCCATCTGCTGGAGCGGACCGGCGGCCCAGGGGTCGTAGCGCCGCCAGGGATCGGCGGGGACGGGGGCGGTCCCGGGTATGGAGGTCCCGGGTATGGAGGTGCCGGGAGGCGGGGACACGGCGCTGTCGGGCCCGGCCGCCGCAGGCGCGGGGGCGGGCGCCTCCGCGCCGTGCGGCACGGCCGGGACCTGCGTCTCCGCACCGTGGGCCGTCTGCGGCACCGGCAGGTGCGTCCCGTGGGACGGGGTCGCCGCCGGATGCTGCACCGGCGGTGCGGGCGCCCATGGGCCGGGCTCGCCGTAGGGCGGTGTGCTGTAGGGGTCGGGGTCGTGCAGGGGCCTGGGCCGCTCCACGGCGGCGGGGCCGGGTGCGGGCACCGGCGGCACGGCGTCCTCGGTGGACACCGGCTCCCGCCCGGCGTCCGGCGGTGTCCCGAGAGGTGCGTCCACGGCAGGCGCGGACTCCGCGGCGGCCCGCACCCCGTCCCCGGCTCCCGCGGGGTCCTCCTCGGGGCGTCGCAGCTCGAAGTCCCCCTCGCCGGAGGGGGCCACGTCCGCGCCGGTCCCCGTCGCCGCGGCCCCGGTGGCCGCGGGCGAGGCCGTGTCACCCGGGACGCCGGCGGCTCTCGCTCCGTCCGCCGGGGCGCCCGGGGCCGCCGGGCGTTCCAGCTCGAAGTCGCCTTCCGGGCCGGTCGGGGCCGGACGGCCCGAAGGGTCCGGCGTGGGCTTGCCCTCGTTCATGCTCTCCCCACAGCTGGCCACGGCACGGCAGTCGCAGGCGCTGGCCGCGGCTCGTCGAACTTTGCCGCCGCGCCCGGCCGCCTGCCGCGGGCACGGCCCACCCCGGATTCAACCAGGTTCGCGCGCCGGCGCGCAGGGCCCGGTCAGCGGTTCCGGGAGGCGGAAGGGGCTGCGGTCGGGTCGGGGTCGGGGGCGGCGAGCAGGCTCGGCGGGGTGAGGCCGGGCGTCGTGGACCAGGTGCTCAGACCGAGCGGCGAGGCCGTCGGGAAAGGGCGTATGAGCGGGGACATGACGGCGGCACCGACGACCACCGGCGTGGTGATCGTGTGGGGCGGGGACTGCTCGTGGGCGGCCGTCACCCCGGGCAGCAGCGGTGCCGACATCTGGGTGGGCGCGACCGCGGAGTCACCGGCGGACTGCCGGCCGCCCTGCCCCTGGGCGAGCAGCGGACCGCCCGCGCGGCGGCGCTGGTTCTCCGGCGCCGCGGCCGAACCGGTGCCGCCCGTGCGGGCCGGTGTCACATTGCTGCCGCCGGAACCGCCGCGGGGCTCACCGGTGTCACCGGGAACGCCCGTGGTGACCCCGCCGAGCGCGATCGCGGCGAGGGACACCGCTCCGGCGGCGACGAACGCGAACCGGCGCCCGCGCGAGGCGGAACGCTCGGCCTCGGAACGGCCCACGTCATGGATGCGGAAGCCGCGTCCCGGCACGGGGCCGGACTGCAGGACGGGAGCGGAGTGCGCACCCGCGGGGACGTAGCCGAACTCGAAGCGCTCGCCGCGCCTCACGCCGAACACTCCGGCGGGCCGTCCGCCCAGTCCCGCGGCGAACCCTCCCCCGGCGGACGGCGAGCCACCGCCGTCCAGGTCACCCCCCGCCGGAAGTCCCTGGAGCCGGGCCAGCAGGCTTTCGGAGGGGGGAGGCGGGGCCGCCTCCGCGAAGACGTTCTTCAGACGGCGCTGTGCGTCCACCTCGGCCTTGCACTTCGGGCAGGTCGCCAGATGGGCCAGTACACGCTCGCGCGTCTCATGACCGAGCTCGCCGTCGACCAGGGCGGCGAGTCGATCTCCCAGATGCTGCTCTGCGAGGCGCTCCTCAGCAGGTTTCGGCCATGATCCACTCACGCGGACGCGCCCCCTCCTCCCAGTGCGGGAATGCGGGAGGCGAAGGAGCGCCGCTCGGCACGCGCCTGCGGCGAGCGGTGGGCGAGGGCCTTGCGCAGCTGGGAGCGGCCGCGGTGGATCCGGGACCGGACGGTGCCGAGCTTGACGCCGAGGGTCGCGGCGATCTCCTCGTAGGACAGTCCCTCGATGTCGCACAGGACGACGGCCGCGCGGAACTCGGGCGCGAGGGTGTCGAGGGCCTGCTGGACGTCGGCGTCGAAGTGCGCGTCGTTGAAGACCTGCTGGGGGTTCGGCTCACGGCTGGGCAGCCGCTCGGCGGCGTCCTCGCCCAGGGTGTCGAAGCGGATGCGCTGCTTGCGCCGGACCATGTCCAGGAACAGGTTCGTGGTGATGCGGTGCAGCCAGCCCTCGAAGGTGCCCGGCGAGTAGGTCGACAGGGAGCGGAAGACGCGGACGAAGACCTCCTGGGTGAGGTCCTCGGCGTCGTGCTGATTGCCCGTGAGACGGTAGGCGAGCCGGTAGACCCGGCCGCTGTGCATGCTGACGATCTCCTCCCAGGTGGGCGGAGTCCACGCCTGCCCGTCCGCGTCGGTGGAGAAGGTCGCGGTCTGGGTCTGGCCAGCGGCGTGGCTGGGGTCAGCGGCAGTGTCGTTCACGGATCTCGGCCTGCCCGCCGACCCGAGAAAGCGCCGCAGCACTCCTCCCCGATCCACAGGCGCAGCCGCACCTCCCCTGTCGGCTCTGGTGGTGTCCAGCGGAGCCCCTACCATAGCCACCTCGCCCGTTAGGACCGGATAAGCGGTTTTACGAGAATTTGATCTGTGCTGATACGGCTCATACGGCTGCGTCAGCAGTTGCTCGGCGCCCCGCCCGTCGTCGTGATCCAACTGTGTCCCCCCGTACTCGTCCACACCCCTCTAAACGCCTGGTCCCATCTGCGGGTTCCCGGCACCAACGGATACAGTCACGCCGAGACAATGAGGGGACAGGAGAGGGTCATCACCGGCAACCGGCCGACGAGCTGGGCGTTCGCCGACGCCTATGTCGCCGAGGACGAGACGCTGCACTGGGCCCGCGAGCGGGCCCGGGAGGCAGGGCTGCGTCCGGTGACCCCGGGCACCGGCGCCGCGCTGCGGCTGCTCGCCGCCTCGGTGGACGCCAAGGCCGTCGCGGAGATCGGCACCGGGACCGGTGTCTCCGGCCTCCACCTGCTGCACGGCATGCGCCCCGACGGCGTCCTGACCACCGTCGACCCCGAGCCGGAGCACCAGCAGTTCGCCCGTCAGGCATTCCGCGCCTCCGGTTTCGCCAGCAACCGTGCCCGCTTCATCCCGGGCCGCGCACTGGACGTGCTCCCCCGTCTCGCCGACGCCGGCTACGACCTCGTCTTCTGCGACGGCGACCGGCTGGAGGTCCTGGAGTACCTCGCTGAATCGTTGCGCCTGCTGCGTCCGGGCGGTCTGGTGGCCTTCGAGGGCGTCTTCGCGAGCGGCCGCACGGTGGACTCCGGGCCCCAGCCCACGGAGGTCGTACGGCTGCGGGAGCTGCTGCGCGCGGTGCGGGAGAGCCAGGAACTGGTGACGTCGCTGCTCCCGGTGGGCGACGGACTGCTGTGCGCGGTCAGGCGCTGACGAGCCGCCCCCGGGCGACCGGCCGCCCCTGAGAAGTCCGGCCCGCCTCCGAGGTCCGGCCGGCTCCGGAGCACGATCCGCCTGTACGTCCGGCCGGCTCCGGGAAGTCCGCTCCGCCCCGAAGAACCGGCCCGCACCGGAAGAACCGGCCCGCACCGGGGACGGAGGACCGGCGCGCACCGGGACCGACGGGCCTCTCCTCGCCGGGGGCCTGGGCGGACCAGCCCCTCCCCGTACGGGAACGCAGTCGCCCCGGCACCGGGTCCGGTGCCGGGGCGACTGAAAGGGTATGGTCGCCTGCGCGTCAGCCCACAACCTTCTTGAGGGCATCGCCGAGCGCGTCGGCCTCGTCAGGGGTCAGCTCGACGACAAGCCGACCGCCGCCTTCGAGCGGAACGCGCATGACGATGCCCCGCCCCTCCTTGGTCACCTCGAGCGGGCCGTCGCCCGTCCGCGGCTTCATGGCCGCCATGCTCGTTCCCCTTCCTGAAACCAGCTCATCGTCAAAGCCGACGGCCCGTAGACGGGGCACAGCCCCTCGGGAGGGCAGGCGCGGTCCTTGCGCAGGACACGCGACACCGGCATCGAACACATTGCTTCCAAGCCATTATCCCGCATCTCACGACCCGATGACCAACATCAGTCGGCATCGCTTGGGCAACGCGCGCGAGCAAAACCACCCAATTCGGGGATGTGGCTGCGATACTGCGCGGCCGCACACCCCTCCTCCGCCTCCGAACGGTGTTCGTTTCTTTGACGCAGGTCACACCTCTGCCGCGGTCCGTGTCCGCCATGCTGTCCTTCGGACATCACGGCGTACCGACCGGTACGCCGTGCCGCGACTCCTGAGGGGATGCCCCATGGCCGACACCGTGCTCTACGAGGTGAGCGACGGGCTGGCGACGATCACGCTGAACCGCCCCGAGGCGATGAACGCGCTGAACGTCGCGACGAAGGTTGCGCTGCGGGACGCCGCGCGGGCGGCCGCGGACGACTCGGCCGTTCGGGCGATCCTGCTGACCGCGGCGGGCGACCGGGCCTTCTGCGTGGGCCAGGACCTCAAGGAGCACATCGGGCTGCTCGCCGCGGACCGCGCCGCGGGCGGGGGCCAGACGATGAGCACGGTGCGGGAGCACTACAACCCGATCGCCCGCGCCCTCGTGGAGGCGCCCAAGCCGGTCGTCGCCGCGGTGAACGGCGTCGCCGCCGGGGCCGGCTTCGGCTTCGCGCTGGCCGCCGACTACCGCCTCGTGGCGGACACGGCCTCCTTCAACACGTCCTTCGCGGGCGTCGCCCTGACCGCGGACTCCGGGATCTCCTGGACGCTGCCGCGGGTCGTCGGGCCCGGCCGCGCCACCGACCTGCTGCTCTTCCCCCGGAACATCAAGGCCCAGGAGGCGCTGGAGCTGGGCATCGCCAACCGGCTCGTGCCCGCGGCGGAGCTTCGCGAGGAGGCCGGGAAGCTGGCGCGCTCCCTGGCCGAGGGGCCGACCGTGGCCTACGCGGCGCTGAAGGAGTCCGTGGCCTACGGACTCACCCACTCCTTCTCCGAGACGCTGGACAAGGAGGACGAGCTGCAGGCCCGTGCCGGGGCGTCCGAGGACCACGCCATCGCCGTGCAGGCGTTCGTGAACAAGGAGAAGCCGAAGTATCTGGGCCGGTAGGCCGCCGGAGGCCCCGGGAGCCCGGGGCCTCAGCGCCGCCGGGGGGTGCGGGGCGTCCGCGGCTGTTCGCGCGGCTCCCCGTGCCCCTGGGGGGCGCCCCGGCTGACGCACTCCTCCAGGTGATCGTCCACCAGGCCGCACGCCTGCATCAGGGCGTACGCCGTGGTCGGACCCACGAAGCGCAGGCCCCGCTTCTTCAGGGCCTTCGACAGGGCCGTCGACTCCGGGGTCACCGCGGGGACGTCCGACAGCGTCTTCGGCACGGGCCGCGTCGCCGCGTCCGGGGCGAAGGACCAGATCAGGGCGTCCAGCTCGCCCGGCTCCCAGCCGGCGAGCACCTTGGCGTTGGCCATCGTCGCGTCGATCTTGGCGCGGTTGCGGATGATGCCCGGGTCGGCGAGGAGACGGTCGCGGTCGGTCTCGGTGAAGGCCGCCACCTCGGCGATCAGGAAGCCGCTGAAGCCCGCCCGGAAGCCGGGGCGGCGGCGCAGGATCGTGATCCAGGAGAGGCCGGACTGGAAGGCTTCCAGGCTGAGGCGTTCGAAGAGGGCGTCGTCGCCGTGGACCGGGCGGCCCCACTCCTCGTCGTGGTACGCCACGTAGTCCTCGGTGGACAGGGCCCAGGGGCAGCGCAGCGCGCCGTCGGGGCCCGCGAGCGCCGTGCCCTCGCTCACTGCTCGTCCTCCGGACGGGGCTTGTCCAGCGGCACCCGGGGCGCGGACGCACGGGCGCCGGCCAGGGCGGACTCCAGGTCGCTGATCCGGGCGTCCCGCTCGGCGAGTTCGGCGGCGAGACGGTTCAGTGCGTCGTCCACGTCGGCCATGCGGTAGCCGCGGGCGGCGAGCGGGAAACGCAGGGCGTCCACGTCGGCGCGGCTCACCGGCCGGTCCGGCGGCAGGGGGTCGCGCAGCCGCTCGGGCACCGCCTCGGGCAGGGGTCCGCCGCCCTCGCCGCCGCCGACCACGGCCAGTGTCACCGCGCCGACCACGACGGCGAGCGCGAGAACCAGGAACAAGAACATAACCATCGCTGAGGTCCCCAGGATCGGCGCCGAATGTGTCAGGGTCCGATCGTGCCATGCGACGTCGGCGGTTAGGGTCGCAGACGGCCAACACCGGCGTGGAAGAGGAGAGGTCACAGGGGATGCTCAGGCTGGGCAAGCGGGAGTTCGACCCGCACGAGCCGGTGATCATGGCGATCGTCAACCGGACCCCGGACTCCTTCTACGACCGGGGAGCCACGTTCCGCGACGAGCCGGCGCTCGCACGCGTCGAGCAGGCGGTGGCCGACGGCGCCGCGATCATCGACATCGGCGGGGTCAAGGCCGGACCCGGCGAGGAGGTCACGGCCGAGGAGGAGGCGCGGCGCACGGTCGGTTTCGTCGCCGAGGTCAGGCGGCGCTTCCCGGACGTGGTGATCAGCGTCGACACCTGGCGGCACGAGGTCGGCGAGGCCGTGTGCGAGGCGGGCGCGGACCTGCTGAACGACGCGTGGGGCGGGGTCGACCCCAGGCTCGCGGAGGTCGCCGCGCGCCACCGGGTGGGTCTGGTGTGCACGCACGCGGGCGGGGCGGAGCCGCGGACCCGGCCGCACCGGGTGACGTACGACGACGTGATGGCGGACATCCTGCAGGTGACGGTCGGTCTCGCCGAGCGTGCCGTCGCGCTCGGGGTGCCGCGGGAGTCGGTGCTGATCGATCCGGGGCACGACTTCGGCAAGAACACCCGGCACAGCCTGGAGGCCACCCGGCGGCTGCCGGAGATGGTGGAGACGGGCTGGCCGGTGCTGGTGTCGCTGTCCAACAAGGACTTCGTCGGCGAGACGCTCGACCGGCCCGTCAAGGAGCGGGTGCTGGGCACGCTCGCGACGACCGCGGTGTCCGCGTGGCTCGGCGCGCAGGTGTACCGGGTGCACGAGGTGGCCGAGACCCGCCAGGTGCTGGACATGGTCGCGGCCATCGCGGGCCACCGGCAGCCGACGGTGGCCCGCAGGGGCCTCGCCTGAGAGGCCGTACGGCCGTCAGACCGGGGGCATCCGGTCCCGTCCCGCCTCCTTGGACACCAGGGCGACGGCCTCGTGCACGTCGTCCGTGACATGGAACAGCAGCAGATCCTTCTCGGCGGCCTTGCCCTCGGCGATCACCGTGTTCCGCAGCCAGTCGACCAGGCCGCCCCAGTACGCGCTGCCGAACAGCACGATCGGGAAGCGGGTGACCTTCTGGGTCTGGACGAGGGTGAGGGCCTCGAACAGCTCGTCGAGGGTGCCGAGACCGCCGGGCAGGACGACGAAGCCCTGCGCGTACTTGACGAACATCATCTTCCGGACGAAGAAGTACCGGAAGTTCAGGCCGATGTCGACGTAGGGGTTGAGCCCCTGCTCGAAGGGCAGCTCGATGCCCAGGCCGACGGAGGTGCCGCCGGCCTCGCAGGCGCCCTTGTTCGCGGCCTCCATCGCGCCGGGGCCGCCGCCGGTGATGACGGCCCAGCCCGCCTCGACCAGGCCGCGGCCCAGCCGCACCCCGGCGTCGTACTCCGGGGAGTCGACGGGGGTGCGGGCGGAGCCGAACACGCTGATCGCGGGCGGGAGCTCGGCGAGCGTGCCGAAGCCCTCGATGAACTCCGACTGGATGCGCAGGACCCGCCAGGGGTCGGTGTGCACCCAGTCCGAGGGTCCGCCCGCGTCCAGCAGGCGCTGGTCGGTGGTGCTGGCGGTGACCTGGCTGCGTCGCCGGAGGACCGGTCCGAGGCGCTGCTCCTCCGGCTGTGTGCCGTCCTCAGGAATGCGAGTGGCCATGTGCGCTCCCTCCGCTCGGGTCTTTCCACCTCAGCGTAGATCTACGCGGGTTACGCGCGGGGGACGTCGGCATGTCCGCCGTGCAGCGGCCCGCGGCGGACCCCTACGCGGTCAGCCAGTTCCGCAGGCGCTCCTCGCCCGCGAGGATCTTCGCCGTCTCGACGCGTTCGTCGCGCTTGTGCGCCAGATGCGGGTTGCCCGGCCCGTAGTTGACCGCGGGGACGCCGAGGGCGCTGAAGCGGGAGACGTCCGTCCAGCCGTACTTGGGCTGCGGGGTGCCGCCGACCGCCTCGATGAAGGCCGCGGCGGCCGGGTGGGACAGACCGGGCAGGGCGGCGCCGCTGTGGTCGTCGATCACGAACTCCTCGACGCCGCAGTCCGCGAACACCTCCCGGACGTGCGCGACGGCCTCCTCGGCGGTGCGGTCCGGGGCGTAGCGGAAGTTGACGGCGACCACGCACTCGTCGGGGATGACGTTGCCGGCCACGCCGCCCTCGATGCGCACCGCGTTCAGGCCCTCGCGGTACTCCAGGCCGTCGATGACCGGGTTGCGCGGGCGGTACTCGGCGAGGCGGGCGAGGATCGGGGCGGCCGCGTGGATGGCGTTGGAGCCCATCCAGCTGCGTGCGGAGTGGGCCCGCTCGCCCCTGGTCCTCAGCAGCACCCGCAGCGTGCCCTGGCAGCCGCCCTCGACCTGGCCGTCGGAGGGCTCCAGCAGCACCGCGAAGTCGCCGGCCAGCCAGTCGGGGTGGGCCTCGGCGACGTGCTTGAGGCCGTTGAGGTCGGCGGCGACCTCCTCGTTGTCGTAGAAGACGAACGTCAGATCGCGGTTGGGGGCCGGGACGGTCGCCGCGATCCGCAGCTGGACGGCCACGCCCGCCTTCATGTCGCAGGTGCCGCAGCCCCACAGCACGCCGTCCTCGTCGAGGCGCGAGGGCACGTTGTCCGCGATGGGCACCGTGTCGATGTGCCCCGCGAGGATCACGCGCTCGGCCCGGCCCAGGTCCGTCCGGGCCACGACGTTGTTGCCGTACCGGTCCACCGTCAGATGCGGAAGGGTGCGCAGCACGCTCTCGATCGCGTCCGCGAGGGGCTTCTCGGTGCCGCTCTCGGAGGGGAGGTCCACGAGCTGCGCGGTCAGCAGGGCGGCGTCCAGGGTGAGGTCAAGCGGGGTGTCGGCCATGGCGCCGACCCTATCCCCGGAGTCCGTTCCCGTGCTGTGTCCAACCGGCACGCCGGGACGCGGGCGACCTCGGCTACCTTGTACGGCGTGTCCGAGCCGTCCCCCCTCCCCAGGCGCCGAGGCCGCACCGGTGCGGCCTTCCTCGTGCTGCTCGCGCTCGCCGCGTACCTCGTCGTGCAGTACGTCAGCGGCGGCGCCGGCGAGCCGGACTGCCAGGTCGTCGCGGCCGACGGCGGCGGCGCGTACACGTTCACGCCGGAGCAGGCGGTGAACGCGGCGACGATCACGGCGGTGGGCGTCGGCCGGGGTCTGCCGGAGCGCGCGGTGACGATCGCGCTGGCGACGGCGCTGCAGGAGTCCGCGCTGCGCAACATCGAGCACGGCGACCGTGACTCGCTGGGCCTGTTCCAGCAGCGGCCCTCCCAGGGCTGGGGCACCCCGCGGCAGATCATGGACCCGGCCTACGCGGCGGGCATGTTCTACGCGCACCTGGAGAAGGTGCCCGGCTACACCGGGCTGCCGCTCACCGACGCCGCCCAGCGGGTGCAGCGCAGCGGCTATCCGCTGGCGTACGCCAAGCACGAGCGGGACGCCACGCTGCTCGCGGCCGCGCTCACCGGGCGTGCCGCGGCCACGCTGACCTGCAAGGGCCGGCCGGCGGACGGCGCGGCCGCGGCGGGTCCCGACGCGGTGCGCTCGGCGCTGGTGCGGGACTTCGGGCGCGACGCGATGGCTCCCGCGGGCGCGGAGGTGGGCGCGGCGGGCGCGGCCGCCGGTCCCGAGGACGACGGCGGGCGGACGGTGAGCGTGCCGGCCGAGTCGCGCCGGCGCGGCTGGCAGCTGGCGCACTGGGCGGTGGCCAACGCCTCGGCGCTGCGGATAGAGCGTGTGTCGTACGCCGGCCGGCAGTGGACGGCGGGGACCACCGACAGCGAGTGGCGCCGGACGGCCGGGGCGGACGAGGTACGGATCGTCACCGTTCAGTAGTGCGGCCGCCCACTCGCACGGGTGGTGCGGGCTTCGCCGGGGCGACGGCGTGCGCGGGCTCTCGCGGGGGTGTCTCTCCGCCTCCCGTTCCCTTGGGAACCAAGAGCTGTAAGGATTCCGCAGATCCTTTCCGCGGCCTCCCTTTGCCCGTTTTTATCCACAACAGATAATGCGACGCATTACCAACTCTTTACGTCGGGTCGCCGCAACCTCGGCGGACTTCGAGCGGTAGTCACGGTGTCCGCGCCCTGTCAATCGCCGGGTGCGGTCGGACACTTCCCCGTTTCCTCCCGTCGAAGGAGCATCATGACCCTCCCCCTGACCCGCCGGATCGCCCGTGCCGCGCTGCTCGTCGCCGCGGGGGCGGCTGCCGGGGTCGGTGCGGCCGGCTCCGCGAGCGCGGCCCCCTCGCTGCCCGCCGCCCCGGACCTGGGCGGCCTCACCGCCCTGGACGGGGCGGGCGTGGGCAAGGCCGTCGAGAACGGCGGCAAGGCCGCGAAGAAGGCCGCGCCCGTGGTGCAGCAGGCCGCCGGGGAGGCGGCCGGCACCACCGGCGACGTCCTCGGCGACACCACCTCCACCGCCACGAAGGGCGGCCTGCCGACGGACTCCCTCACCAAGGGCGGGCTGCCCACGCAGTCCCTGCCGACGAAGGGCCTGCCCACGAAGGGCCTGCCACTGGGCGGCTGACGCTGAGCGGCTGACGCGTCACGCCGGACACGGCGACGGGGCCCGGGGATCCTCTCCCCCGGGCCCCGTCGCCGTGTCCGCGCTCTCAGGCCGTGAGCCGCTTCACCGCCGCGGCGACCCGCTCGTCCGTCGCCGTCATCGCCACGCGCACGAACCGTCCGCCGGCCGTGCCGTAGAAGTCTCCGGGGGCCACCAGGACGCCGAGCCCGGCCAGGTGGGCCACGGTGTCCCAGCAGGACTCGTCGCGCGTCGCCCACAGATAGAGACTGGCCTCGCTGTGCTCGATGCGGAAACCGTGCGCCAGCAGCGCGTCCCGCAGGGCGGTGCGGCGGGCGGCGTAGCGCTCACGCTGCTCGGCCACGTGCGTGTCGTCGCCGAGCGCCGCCACGACCGCCGCCTGGGTCGGCGCCGACGTCATCATGCCGCCGTGCTTGCGGATCTCCAGCAGCGGCCCGAGCACGGCCGGGTCGCCGGCGAGGAACGCGGCCCGGTAGCCCGCGAGGTTCGACCGCTTCGACAGCGAGTGCACCGAGACGATGCCGTCGTACGAGCCGCCGTTGACGTCCGGGTGCAGCACCGAGACCGGGTCCGCCTCCCAGCCCAGCTCCAGGTAGCACTCGTCGGAGAAGACCAGCACGCCGTGCTCGCGGGCCCAGGCGACGATCCGGGTCAGCTCCTCCTTGGACAGCACCTTGCCGGTCGGGTTCGACGGCGAGTTGAGCCACAGCAGCTTCAGCCCCGCCGGGTCCAGCTCGGCCGGATCGTCGTAGACCTCGTGCTCCGCGCGCGCCAGCCGGGCGCCGACCTCGTACGTCGGGTAGGCGAGGCGCGGATACGCGACCCGGTCGCCGGGGCCGAGGCCCAGCTGGGTCGGCAGCCAGGCCACCAGTTCCTTGGAGCCGACGATCGGCAGGACGTGCCGGTGCGTCACGTCCCGGGCGCCCAGTCGGCGTGTCACCCAGCCGGTGAGCGCGTCCCGCAGCTCGGGCGTGCCCCACACGGTCGGATAGCCCGGCGAGTCGGCCGCGGCGACCAGCGCCTTCCGGATCAGCTCGGGCACCGGGTCGACCGGGGTGCCGACCGACAGGTCGACGATGCCGTCGGGGTGCGCCGCGGCCGTCTTCTTGTACGGCTCCAGCTTGTCCCAGGGGAAGGCGGGCAGGCGGTCGGAGAGAGCGGACACGGGTGCTTGGCTCACTTTCTGGTCGTACGGGCCGCCGGTCGGCGCTTGCGCAAACGCCTCGGTCCCGTACGGCGACCAGAGCGGTGATCAGACCGTACGGGACCGAGGCGGCGCGGGTGGGTGGGCCGCCGTCAGCCGTTCTGCGGGTCGAGCGCGGCGATGAACGGGTGGTCGCGCTCGATCAGACCCAGCTTGCTGGCGCCGCCCGGGGAACCCAGGTCGTCGAAGAACTCGACGTTCGCCTTGTAGTAGTCCTTCCACTCCTCCGGAGTGTCGTCCTCGTAGAAGATCGCCTCGACCGGGCAGACCGGCTCACAGGCACCACAGTCGACGCATTCGTCCGGGTGGATGTACAAGGACCGCTGGCCCTCGTAGATGCAGTCGACCGGGCACTCCTCGATGCACGCCTTGTCCTTCACGTCGACACAAGGCTGCGCGATGACGTAGGTCACGCTGTCGTTCCTCCTCGATAGGGCGCTGGCGGGCCTCCTCAGGCTCCGCCGCCTGGCGCGCGGGAGCGCGGCGTCGTCGATGCCCGCCCCTAGTATCTCCGTTCCTGGGCATGATCCGAACAGGAGGGGTGGAACGACCTGTGGAAATCTCCGCGGCCGGGCGCCTTGAGGTCCGCATCACCGCTGCTGACGTGGGCAAACGTGTGTCAGTGAGGCGCTTGAGGGGTGAGGGTGACTCGGTGGAGAAATTCACCGACACGGTGGGTGTTCTCACATCATGGGACAACGGTGTGCTGGTGATCACACGCCGCGACGGCGAACAGGTCAGGATCGAGGAATCCTCCCTGGTCGCGGGCAAGACCGTGCCCGCCGCCCCCGCGCGCCGCAGAGGCCCTTCCGCGACCTACGAGGAGCTCGCCCGGGTGTCCGCGCGCGCCTGGCGGCCCGTGGAGAGCGAGCGGCTCGGCGCGTGGGAGCTGCGCGCCGCCGCCGGATTCACCCGGCGTGCCAACTCGGTGCTGCCGCTCGGCGATCCCGGAGTGCCGCTGGACGAGGCGCTGACGGCCGTGCGCCGCTGGTACGGCGCACGCGGCCTGCCCGCCTACCTCCAGACCGCCACCGGCGCCGAGGGCACCCAGGAGGTGCTGCACGCGGAGCTGGAGCGGCGCGGGTGGACGCGCGAGGTGTCCGCCGAGCTGTGGACCGCGGCCCTGGCACCGCTCGCCGACCTGCGGGAACCCGGCGGGGTGACGCTGTCCCGGACCGCGGACGAGGCATGGCTGGCGCGCTACCGGCGCAAGGGGCTGAGCGAGGTGGCCCTGCGGGTCCTCGGCAGCGGGCCGTCCGTGTGGTTCGCGTCGGTGCCCGGGGAGGGCACCGCTCCCGCCGCGATCGGGCGGCTGGTCGTGGACGGCCGCTGGGCCGGCTTCGCCGCCGTGGAGGTCGACCCCGAGCGGCGGCGCCAGGGGCTCGCCACGGCCGTGATGGCCGCGCTCGCCCGGCAGGCCCTGGACGAGGGCGCGTCCGCCGCCTGGCTCCAGGTGGAGACGGACAACGCCTCCGCGCGCACCCTCTACGCCCGGGCCGGGTTCACCGCGCACCACGCGTACCACCACCACCGCGAACCCGGAACCTCCGGCCCGGCCCGGTAGCGATCACCCTGAGAGGGCACCAGCCAGATATGCGTCCCCCCTGTCCCCCCTCCCCGAAGCGCTCCGCCGAACTGCGCCGCCGGTTCGCCGAGGAGGCCCGCGCCGAGCGGCCCGACCTGTCGCTGCTGTGCCTGCTGGTGGGCGCGGAGGCCGACGGCACGCTGGACGAGGCGGGCATGGACGCCGTCCAGATCGAGCTGGACGAGCTGGCCGGGCGGCTGCCGTACCGGCCCGGCTCGCCGCACGCCTGGGCCGTGGCGCTGCGCGACCTGCTGGGCGAGGGGCTCGGCTTCCACGGGACCCCCGCGGACTACCAGCGCCTGGAGTCGTCCCTCCTGCACCAGGTCGTGCGGCGGCGGCGCGGGCTGCCGATCCTGCTGTCGGTGGTGTGGATCGAGGTGGCCCGCCGGGCCGGGGCGCCGGTGTACGGGGTCGCCCTGCCCGGGCACTTCGTCGTCGGCTTCGGGCCCACCCCGTCCCAGGTGCTCGCGGACCCGTTCGACGGGGGCCGGGTGCTGACCGGGACGGACGCGGACCTGCTGGTGGCCGGGGCGACCGGGGCGCCCCTGGAGTCCTCCATGCTCGTGCCCGCGACGCCGCTGGAGGTCGTCTCGCGGATCCTCAACAACATCCGCGCGTGGGCCGCGGCCCGGCCCGAACGCTCGGACGTCGCCCTGTGGGCGGTGGAACTGGCCCTGCTGGTCCCCTCCCACCCCGCGCTGCTGCGCTACGAGAAGGGCCAGGTGCTGGTCCGCCGGGGCGACTTCGTCGCGGGGGCACAGGAGATGGAGGAGTACGCCGACCTGGTCGAGGTCGTCGACGAGGCCCTGGCGGGGCGGGTGCGCGCGGAGGCCCGGACGGCCCGGGCGCTGCTGAACTAGGAGCTGCCGCGCCGAGGCCGGCCCGGCCGGGACGGCAGCCCCCGGGGAACGGCGGAGGGGCACCCGGTGGTCCACCGGGTGCCCCTCCGCCGTTCTGCCCTGTCCGTTCCCGGCTCAGTTCGGGTTGGTCTCGATGACGCCCGTGCGCTCTTCCCCGGTCCTGCCGCGCAGCGCCTTGCGCAGGGCCGAGACGACGTCCTGCGGGAGGACGCCGCGCTTTCCGGTGGCGGTCTCGATCTCGACGCCGTCGAAGGTGCCTCCGTACGCCTCCTTGAGGGCGTCCAGGTCGTAGGTGTCGACGAGCTTTCCGTCGACGGCCTTGACGCCGAGGATCTTCGGCAGGGAGACCGGGCCGAAGTCGATCTTGTGCGCGTCGTCGGTCTTGACGGTGACGAGGGCGGACATCGCGGGCTCCGCGAACTCCTTCATCATCCGGTCGACCTCGGCGTTGCTGATCGTCGGCTGCCTGGTGGCGGTCGGGACCTGCACCGGCGCGGCCGCACCCGACTCGACCTGGGCGCGGAAGGCGTCCTCGACGGCCTGGCCGGCCTGGTCGACGGCGATGCCCTTGCCGGGCTTGCCGTAGACCGCGACCGCCTTGCCCGAGTCGAAGCTGATCGTGCCCTCGGTCCCCGAGCCGGCGCCGCCTGCGGCCGTCTCCAGGGCGGAGTGCAGCTTCTCCTCGTCGACCGGCATGACCGGCTCGACGACCCGCCCGCTGCCGAAGAGGGACCCGATCACCGAGACGGGGTTGTAGTCGCTGGTCGCGGCCTCCCGCACGGTGGCCTGCGTGTCGAACTGGAGGCCCGCCTGGTCCGGCTTCAGCGCGACCGTGTCGCCGCCGACGGACAGTTTCAGCGGATTGACGACCCGGTCGCCGAATGCCTCGTCCAGCTTCTTGACGGCCTCGTCGCGGGTGCCGCCGCCGATGTCCACGCCGAGCACGGTGGTGCCCTTGGGCACGTCGGAGTGGTTCATCAGCAGCCCGGCCCCGTAGGCGACACCCCCGAGCACGAACGCGCCGACGCCGAGCAGGACCAGCTTGTTGCGGCCCTTCTTCTTCGGGCGGGCCGGCGCCGCGGCGGGTGCGCTCTGCCGCACCGGCTCGGGCAGCCTCGGCGGGGTGTGCGCCCCGGGGGCGTCGGTGCCCGGACCGGAGAAGTCCTGGGCAGCCGGGGGGACGACCGGGATGCCGCTGGTGACGGTGTGGCCGGAGACGTTGTCCGCGGGACCGCCGAAGCCGCCGGGCGGTTCGGGGGCCTGGATCTGCGGCGTGAGGATCGCGGTGTCGTCGCTCAGGCCGCCGCCGGGACCGGGATAGGCCGCGCCGGGGGCACCGGGGGCCATGCCGGGGACGGTGGACACGGGGCCGCGCCCGGGCGCCTGGCCGGGACGCGGAGCGCCCGGTCCTCCCGGGACCTGGGAGCCGCCGCCCTGCACCGGGGGCACCGCCGGGCCGTCGCCGGTCACCGGGCCGCCGGTGGGGCCCGCGGGCCCCCGGGAGCCGCGCGGGCCGCCCCGGCCGTCCTGGCCGCCGGAGCCGTTCCGGGCGCCGGCACCGTTCGGGCTGCCGGAGCCGGTGGGGGCGCCGGAGCCGTTCGGGCCACCGGAGCCGTTCGGGCCACCGGAGAAGTACGGCAGGTCGTCGCGGCGCGGCTCGTCGGTGCCCGGGCGGGCACCGCCGCCCCGCGGACCGGCCGCCAGCGCCTCGGTCACGTCGAAGGAGCCGGTGCCTCCGCCGTGCCCCGGCGCCACGGGGCCGCCGGTCGCACCCGGGAGCCCGGCGCCGTTGGTGCCGCCCGGGCGGGAGCCGCCCGGCAGGTTCATGGAGCCGACCACGCCACCGGGACGCGCGCCGCCGGACGTGGCAGCACCTCCGGACGCGGGCGCACTCGCGCCGGGACGCGGGCCGGACTGTCCGGACTGCCCACCCTGCCCGGCTTGTCCGCTCTGCCCGTTCGGGGCGGATGTGCCCGAAGGGGCGGGCGCGGAGGCGCCGTTGGCCGGCGCGCCGCCCTGACCGGGCTTGCCGCCGCCGGACTTGCGCGGCGCGAACCAGTCGCTCGCCTTCTCCTCCGCGGCCGGCGCGGGCGGAGCGGGCGGAGCGGACTGGGCCGACGGCGCCTGCGGGGCGGCCTGCGCGGGCTCGGCGGGAGCCTCGGCGGCCGGCGCGGCAGGAGCGCCGCTCCGCGCCGCGGGCACCTCGGGCTCGCCGCGGCCGTCCGCGCCGTCGTTCCCGGTGACGGGCTTGCGCATCACGACCGGCGGGATGGGCCGGGATCCGGGGATGTTGATCCGGATCCTGGTCGTCAGCGTGGTCTCGGTCTTGCGCTCCTCGGGCGCGGGCGGACGGGCCGTGCCCGCGCCGTCGGCGGCGACCACAGGGGTGCCGTACGGCGGCGTGCCCGAAGGGTATGCGGCCCCGCCGCGCCCGTTGGGCCCGGAGGACGGACTGTCAGTTTCACGACTCAAGACAAGTTCTCCCGGTTGGCTCCGCCGCCCGTTGCGACCTCACTCTGCTTGGGGGGTTCCCCCGGCCCGGACGAAGTCGAGCGCTGGGGGAGGCTCGGCGGCGCGCACCACCATACTGGCCGCTTGTGGCGCGTATCCCACGACGGACGGGGAAACCCACACGGGACTCCCACCCGCGCACGACGGCGAAAGTGGTACGTCACTTCCCAAGTCGGACGGCGGAGCCGCCCGGTTGCCGCCCCTGCGCAAGCGTGGCGCACATCACAGCCACCGCCATGCCGCCGAGGAGGAAAAGGTACGAACCGGCCCCCGCGGCGAACATGAAGTCCCCTTCCGGACGGCTGGCGGTGAGCAGGAGCACGGCCAGCATCCAGCCGGCGGCGGCCGCCACCGCGCCGCCCCGGCCGCCGGTGGCCCGCGCCGCGCCCAGGAAGAGCCCGGCCGCGCCGGCGAGCGCGAGCAGCAGCCCGCCGGGGAACCAGCCCGACTGCACCAGCGCCCCGGCCGCCCCGACGACCGCGCCGAGCAGGAAGAGCAGGACGAACACGACGATCCGGGCGGCGGAGGGCGCGCGCAGGGGCTGCGCCATCATCGAGGGACGGTCGTTCACGGCGCCTCCCCGATCCCGGCGAACAGGTCGCTGTCGTCGCCCTCGGCCCGCTCGCCCCGCACCAGTTCGTAGTACTCGTCGGCGAACAGGGGCTGGGCCAGTTCGTTGGACAGGGCGAAGTACGGCTCGGCGACCTCGATCTGCGTGGCGTGCGCGCGCATGGCGGCCGCCTTCGCGGCGGTGTGGGCCCGGCCGCCGTGGACGCGGGTGGTGATCCTCTCGTCGTCCACGACCCCGGGCACGTCGGAGACGGCGGCACTCCTGCCGAACGGCAGCCCCGCGAGGTCGTCCCGGAGCCGTCCGAAGGCTTCCTCGACGACCCGGCGCGGGGCACGGTTCCAGTACACGCGCTCGACGGGCAGCCCCTCGGCCTCCGCCAGCTCCACGGCCCGCATCGCGACGCGGTGGGCCTGGATGTGGTCGGGGTGCCCGTAGCCGCCGTCCGGGTCGTACGTCACGACGACCTGGGGCCGCACCTCGCGGATCACCTCGGTCAGCAGGGCGGCGGCCTCGTCGACGTCGGCCTGCCAGAAGCAGCCGGGGTGCTCGTTGTCGGCCAGCCCCATCATCCCGGAGTCCCGGTACCGCCCGGCCCCGCCGAGCTGCCGGAAGTCCTCGACGCCGAGCGCGGCCATGGCGGAGGCCAGCTCGCCGTGCCGGTACTCCCCGAGAGCCTCCCCGGCCAGGTGCGCCAGCCCGGGCGGAATGACCTCGCCCAGCTCCCCGAGCGTGCAGGTCACCAGCGTCACCTGCGCGCCCTCGGCGGCGTACTTCGCCATGGTGGCGCCGTTGTTGATCGACTCGTCGTCCGGGTGCGCGTGCACCAGCAGCAGACGACGGGCGGGCATGTCCGTCATGGGGCCAGCCTACGAGGCGGGCCGGGGCGGGGCCGCCCCCGACGGGCAGGGCGGCCGCGGCGGGCCCGCCCGGTCAGAAGTTGATGCTGCCGATCATGCCGGCGATGTTCGTCGTCAGCTCGCTGATCGTGGGGGCCATCGTCGAGGAGGCGAGGTAGAAGCCCAGGAGCATGCAGATCACCGCATGTCCGGCCTTCAGTCCCGACTTCTTGATCAGGATGAAGACGATGATCGCCAGCAGCACTACCGCCGAAATCGAGAGTGCCACGGCGGTTCACCTCCACTCAGAGCACGCCAACCAGGAAGCCGAGCAGGACCGAGTGGACCGGAGTCCGCTCGTACATCCGTAAATCCATACCGGAGCCAGCAGGTTCATACCCACGTAGCGTTAGTGATCATAGCTATCCGTACGCGCGCATCGCTGGGCGCACGGATGCACAAGGGCGCGCATGGCCAATCCTCGCCATAGGGTCGGTGCATGACGATCGAGCCTGCTGACTCCTTCCCCCGACGGCACGCCCGCACCCAGCGGTTCACGCTCGGCGCGCCGCGTTCCTTCACCGTGGCGCCCGACGGTTCGCGTGTCACGTTCCTGCGGTCGTCCTCCGGCACGGACCGGGCCAACTCCCTGTGGGTGCTGGACCTCACGGACGGCCGGGAACATCCGGCGGCCGACCCGCGCGCCCTGCTGGGCGGCACGGAGGAGCGGCTGTCGCACGAGGAGCGGGCCCGCCGCGAGCGCAGCCGGGAGGGCGGGGCCGGCATCGTCGGGTACGCCACCGACGGGGCCGTGGAGTTGGCCTCCTTCGCTCTGTCGGGCCGCCTCTTCACCGCCGAGCTGCGGGCCGGCACCACGCGTGAACTCCCCGTCCCCGGGCCCGTACTGGACCCCAGGCCCTCTCCCGACGGGCGGCTCGTCGCGTATGTCGCCGCAGGCGGACTGCGTGTCGTGGACGCCGGGGGCACGGACGACCGGGCCCTCGCGGCACCGGAGGCGGACGGTGTGTCGTACGGGGTGGCGGAGTTCGTCGCGGCGGAGGAGATGGGGCGTTCGCGAGGTTTCTGGTGGTCTCCGGAGTCGGACCGGCTGCTGGTCGCGCGCGTGGACGACACGCCGGTGCGGCGGTGGTGGATCTCGGACCCGGCGCAGCCGGAACGTGACCCACGACACGTCCCTTATCCGGCTGCCGGAACGCCGAACGCGGACGTGAGACTGTTCGTGATCGGCCTCGCGGGCGCGCGCACGGAGGTCTCCTGGGACCGGGCCAGGTATCCGTATCTCGCGCATGTGCACTGGTCAGGGGCGGGGGCACCGCTGATCCTCGTTCAGGCGCGGGACCAGCGCAGCCAGTTGTACCTGGCGGTGGACCCGGACACCGGTGCGACCCGGATGGTGCACGCCGACGAGGATCCGATTTGGCTTGATCTTTTCGCTGGAGTGCCCTGTTGGTCGCCCTCGGGACAGCTCGTCCGGGTCGCCGACGAGGGCGGCGCGCGGGTCCTGGCGGTCGGCGAACGGCCGTTGACCGGAGCGCAGTTGCATGTGCGTGCGGTGCTCGACGTCGGGGCCGACGACGTGCTGGTCTCGGCGTCGGCGGGCGAGGAGGCCGCCGCTCCCGAGACCGGTGAGGTGCATGTCTACCGGGTCAACGAGCTGGGTGTCGAGCGTCTGTCGGAAGAACCCGGCGTGCACTCGGCGGTGCGCGCCGGGGGCGTGACCGTGCTGGTGTCGGCGACGCCGGACCGGCCGGGGGCGCGGGTGCGGGTGCTGTGTGGCGGAAAGGAGACGGCCACTGTCACGTCGTACGCCGAAGATCCCGGTTTGTCACCGCGCATGACGCTCACCACGGGGGGCGCACGGCGTATCCCGTGCGCCGTGCTCATGCCTACGGACTACGACGGAGCCGGTCCCCTGCCGGTGCTCATGGACCCCTACGGCGGTCCGCACGGCCCACGGGTGGTCGCCGCGCACAACGCGCATCTGACCTCGCAGTGGTTCGCCGACCAGGGCTTCGCGGTCGTCGTCGCCGACGGACGCGGCACGCCCGGCCGCTCCCCCGCCTGGGAGAAGGGCGTGCGCCACGCCTTCACCGCGTCCCTGGACGACCAGGTCGAGGCGCTGCACGCCCTCGCGCAGGAGCACCCGCTGGATCTGTCCCGGGTGGCCGTGCGGGGCTGGTCGTACGGCGGCTGGCTCGCCGCGCTGGCCGTGCTGCGGCGGCCCGACGTGTTCCACGCGGGGATCGCCGGGGCGCCGGTGACGGACTGGCGGCTGTACGACACCCACTACACCGAGCGCTATCTGGGCGACCCCGCGGCCGACGCGGAGGTCTACGCCCGCAACTCGCTCGTCACCGACGAGGGGCTGTCCGCCCCGGCCGAGCCGCACCGGCCGCTGATGATCGTGCACGGGCTCGCCGACGACAACGTGGTCGTGGCGCACGCCCTGCGGCTGTCCTCGGCCCTGCTGGCCGCCGGCCGGCCGCACGAGGTGCTGCCGCTGTCCGGGGTGACCCACATGACCCCGCAGGAGCAGGTCGCCGAGAACCTGCTGCTGCTCCAGGTCGACTTCCTCAGGCGCTCCCTGAACCTCGCCTGACACGGCGACGGGCCGGGGCGGCATGTCGCCCCGGCCCGCTTACGGCACCCGCACGGCCGTACGAAGTTCAGCCTCGCGCGTCCGTATATCGGAACCGGGTCGGCGGAGTTGCCTCCGTGTTACTCCGCCGGCCCCGCCGCTCCGGGCTCTCCGTGCTCTCCGGGCTCTTCGGGCTCCTCCGGCGGCACCACCTGCTTCTCCTCCGCGAACAGACAGGCGGAGTCGTGGGCGGCCGGGCCGCCGGGGGCGGTCAGGTGGGGCGGGACCGCCAGCAGGGGGACCTCTTCGGCGCAGCGGGGCTGCGCCTTGAAGCAGCGGGTGCGGAAACGGCAGCCCGAGGGGATGTTCGTCGGGGACGGGACGTCACCCGCGAGGATGATGCGCTCCCGGTGCTCGCGGGCCTCCGGGTCGGGCACCGGGACCGCGGACAGCAGGGCCTGGGTGTACGGGTGGGTGGGGTGGTCGTAGATCTCGGCGTCCCTGCCGATCTCGACGATCCGGCCCAGGTACATCACCCCGACCCGGTCGGAGATGTGACGGACGATCGAGAGGTCGTGCGCGATGAAGACGTAGCTGAGCTCGAACTCCGCCTGGAGGCGGTCCAGGAGGTTGATGACCTGGGCCTGGACGGAGACGTCCAGCGCGGAGACGGGCTCGTCGGCGACGATCACCTCGGGGCGCAGCGCCAGCCCGCGCGCGATGCCGATGCGCTGGCGCTGGCCGCCGGAGAACTGGTGGGGGTAGCGGTTGATGTACTCGGGGTTGAGGCCGACCACGTCCAGGAGTTCCTGGACCCGCCCCCGCCGGTCGCCCTTGGGGGCCACCTCGGGGTGGATCTCGTACGGCTCGCCGATGATGTCGCCCACCGTCATCCGGGGGTTGAGCGAGGTGTACGGGTCCTGGAAGACCATCTGGATGTTGCGCCGGACCGCCTTGAGGGCCTTGCCGGACAGCTTGGAGATGTCCTCGCCCTTGTAGCGGATCTCGCCCTCGGTCGGCTTCTCCAGGTGGACCAGCATCTTGGCGACGGTGGACTTGCCGCAGCCCGACTCCCCCACGATGCCCAGGGTCTCGCCCTTGTGCAGGGTGAAGTCGACCCCGTCGACGGCCTTGACCGCGCCGATCTGCTTCTTGAAGAGGACACCCTGGGTGAGCGGATAGTGCTTGACGAGTCCGCGCACCTCGATGATCGGCTCAGCCATCGATGCACTCCCTCCAGAAGTGGCAGGCGCTGCGGCGTTCGGGGTCCACCTCGTACAGCGGCGGTACGTCCGTGCGGCACACGTCCCGGGCCATCGGGCAGCGCGGGTGGAAGGCGCAGCCGCGCGGGATGTGGAGGAGGTTGGGCGGGAGGCCCTTGATGGCGTAGAGCTCCTGGCCCTTCTGGTCCAGACGCGGGATGGAGTCCAGCAGACCCCTCGTGTAGGGGTGGGCGGGGGACTTGTAGATGCCGTGGACGGGGGCCGTCTCCACGATCCGGCCCGCGTACATCACCGCGATGTGGTCGGCGACGTCGGCGACGACGCCGAGGTCGTGGGTGATGAGGATGAGCCCCATGTTGAGCTCGCGCTGGAGCTCGGCGAGCAGTTCCATCACCTGGGCCTGGACGGTGACGTCCAGCGCCGTCGTCGGCTCGTCGGCGATGATCAGGGCCGGTTCCAGGGCCAGCGCCATCGCGATCATGATGCGCTGGCGCATACCGCCGGAGAACTGGTGGGGGTACTGGCGGACGCGCTCCTTCGCGGCCGGGATGCGGACCCGGTCCATCAGCTCCACGGCCTTGGCCCGCGCGTCCTTGCGCGACATGCCCCGGTGGACGACGAACATCTCGCCGAGCTGGTCGCCGACGCTCAGGACCGGGTTCAGCGACGACAGCGCGTCCTGGAAGATCATCGCCATCTCGGCGCCGCGGACCTTGCGCCGCTCCTCCTCCTTCAGCTTGAGCAGGTCCCTGCCCTGGAAGAGGATCTCGCCGCCGGTGATCTTCCCGGGCGGGATGTCGAGGATGCCCATGACGGCCTGGGCGGTGACGGACTTGCCGGAGCCGGACTCGCCGAGCACGGCGAGGGTCTCGCCGGCGTCGACGGAGTAGGTGACGCCGTTGACGGCCTTGGCGATGCCGTCGCGGGTCTTGAACTCCACGTGCAGGTCGCGCACTTCCAGCAGCATGACGCCGTCACCTCAGCTTCGGGTCGAGGGCGTCGCGCACCGCGTCGCCGAGCATGATGAAGGCCAGGACGGTGACGGCGAGCGCGCCGGAGGGCCACAGCAGCGCGTGCGGGGCGTTGCGCACGTAGGGGGAGGCGGCGGAGATGTCGATGCCCCAGGACACGCTCGGCGGCTTCAGGCCGACACCGAGGTACGACAGGGTCGCTTCCAGGGAGATGTAGGTGCCCAGCGCGATGGTCGCCACGACGATGACCGGCGCGACCGCGTTGGGCGTGATGTGCCGCAGCAGCATCCGGGAGCTGGAGGCGCCGAGGGCCCGGGCGGCCTGGACGTAGTCGTTCTGCTTGGCGGTGATCACCGAGCCGCGGGCGATACGGGAGATCTGCGGCCAGCCGAGCAGCACCATGAAGCCGATGACCGGCCAGATGGTGTTGCTGGTGACCACCGACAGCAGCACCAGACCGCCGAGGACGACCGGGATGGCGAAGAAGATGTCGGTGACGCGGGACAGGACCGAGTCCCAGCCTCCGCCGAAGAAGCCGGCGAGACCGCCGAGCACCGAGCCGAGGACCGCGACGCCGAGCGTGGCCAGGACGCCGACCGAGACGGACGTACGGGCGCCGTAGACGGTGCGGGTGTAGACGTCGCAGCCCTGGCCGTCGAAGCCGAAGGGGTGGCCGGGCTGGGAGCCCTGCTGCGCCTTGGCGAGGTCGCACTGCAGGGGGCTCATCCAGGTGATGGCGCCCGGCCACAGGGAGATGAAGACCAGGAACAGGATGACCAGGCCGGCAATGATGAAGACGGGGTTGCGGCGCAGGTCGTGCCAGGCGTCGGACCACAGGCTGCGGGGTTTGCCCGCGGGACCGGTGCCCTCGGGGCCGCCGGGGGTCTTCTCCAAGGTCTCGGCCTCTTCCGCGGCGAGGTCCATACCGCCTCCCGCCCCCGCGCCGGAGATGGCCCGGCCGCCGTCGTAAGGCTCAGGCATAGCGGATCCTCGGGTCGAGTACGGCGTA
This sequence comes from Streptomyces sp. NPDC093094, assembly GCF_044754345.1. Lineage (NCBI taxonomy): Bacteria > Bacillati > Actinomycetota > Actinomycetes > Kitasatosporales > Streptomycetaceae > Streptomyces > Streptomyces sp. NPDC093094. The sequence goes on from NZ_JBIVOX010000007.1 coordinate 318,374, forward strand.
CAGCAGGTCGACGAGCAGGTTGGCGATCAGGAAGACCAGGACGAGGACGGTCACGAAGCCGACGACGGTCTGGGTGTTCTGCCGGACGATGCCCTGGTAGAGCTGGTAGCCGACGCCGTGGATGTTGAAGATCCGCTCGGTGACGATGGCGCCGCCCATCAGGGCGCCGATGTCGGCGCCGATGAAGGTGACCACCGGGATCAGGGAGTTGCGCAGCAGGTGCCGGGTGGTGACCCGGCGCCGGGGCAGGCCCTTGGCGACGGCGGTGCGGACGTAGTCGGAGCGCCGGTTCTCCGCGATGGAGGTGCGGGTCAGCCGCGTGACGTACGCCAGGGAGACGGACGCCAGGACGAGGCCGGGCACGATCAGCTCGTCGAAGGGGGCCTCCGAGGAGACGGACGGGCTGATCCATCCCCACTCGACGCCGAGCAGCAGCTGGAGCAGCAGACCGGTGACGAAGGTGGGGACGGAGATGACCACGAGCGTGCCGACGAGGACTCCGGTGTCGACAGGCCGTCCCCGGCGCAGACCGGTGATCACGCCGAGGGTGATGCCGATGACGATCTCGAAGAGGATCGCCACGATGGTGAGCCGGATGGTGACGGGGAAGGCCGACGCCATCAGCTCGGTGACCTCCTGGCCGTTGAACGCGGTGCCGAAGTCGCCGGTGAAGATGTTGCCCATGTAGGTCAGGTATTGCTGCCACAAGGGCTTGTCGAGACCGAACTCCTTCTCCAGCTGTGCCGCGGTGGCGGGGTCGCACTGCCGCTCACCGCACAGGCCCGCGATGGGGTCGCCCATCACGTTCACCATCACGAAGATCAGCAGCGTGGCCCCGATGAACACCGGGATCATCTGGAGCAGCCGCCGCAGGACGTAGCGCCCCATGACGGGTCAGCTCACCTTGATCTCGTTGTAGACCGGCACGGAGAACGGGTTGAGCTTGACGTTCGACAACCGCTCCGAGTAGCCGGCCGAGCCGTTCTGGTACCACAGCGGGATGGCGGCCATGTTGTCGCGGACGACCGCCTCCGCCTGCTGGAAGGTCTGGATGGCCTTGCCCTGGTCGGTCTCGGCGTTGGCCTGGTCCACGAGGCTGTCGAACTCCTTGTTGCTCCACTTGCCGTCGTTGGAGGAGGCGTTGGTGTAGTAGAGCGGCTGGAGGAAGTTCTGGATCAGCGGGTAGTCCATCTGCCAGCCGGCCCGGAACGGCCCGCTCATCTTCCGGTCGGTGATCTGGCTGCGGAAGTCGGCGAACGTGCCGACCGGGTTGCCCACGCACGCCTTGGTGTTGCCGAGGGCGTTGTTGATGGAGTTGCAGACCGCGTCCACCCACTGCTTGTGGGAGCCGGTGTCGGCGTTGTAGGTGATCTTCACCTGGCCGCCGGGCAGGCCGCCGCCCTCCTGGATGAGCTTCTTCGCCTCGGCCGGGTCGTACTTGCAGGCGTCTCCGCACAGGCCGTCCTGGAAGCCGCCGTCCTTGCCGAGGACGGGGGAGGTCCAGTCGGTGGCGGGGGTGCGGGTGTTCTGGAAGATCGTCTTGGTGATCTGGTCCCGGTTGATCGCCATGGACAGTCCGGTGCGGACCTTCTGCGAGCCCGAGGTGTTCCACTTCGGGTCGTAGAACGGGAAGGCGAGGGTCTGGATGATGCCGGCCGGGGTGTTGATGTAGCGGTCGCCCAGGTCGTTCTGGACGTTGGCGAGCTGGGCGGCGGGCACGTCGTCGACCAGGTCCAGGTTGCCCGCGAGCAGGTCGGTGTAGGCGGTGTTGTTGTCCGTGTAGACCTTCAGGTCCACCCCGCCGTTCTCCGCCTTGTCGTCGCCCGGGTAGCCGTCCCACTTGCGCAGGGACATCTGCGAGCCCTTCTGGTACGAGTCGATGGTGTACGGCCCGTTCCCGACGGGCTTGCTCACCCAGGACGCGTGATCGTCGAAGAAGGACTGCGGCAGGGGCGCGAAGGCGGGGTAGCCGAGGGTGTCGGGGAAGGTGGAGAACTTCTGGGTGAGCTTGACGGTGAAGGTCTGTCCGTTGACGACCTTCAGACCGGACAGGGTGTCGGCGCTCTGCTTGCTGCCGTCCTCGGGGTGGACCTTGTCGTAGCCCTCGATGTAGCCGAAGAAGTAGGCGTTCTTCTGGTTGTTCTTCAGGCTCGCGCCGTAGTTCCAGGCGTCGACGAAGGACTGGGCGGTGATCTTCTCGCCGTTGGAGAAGGTCCAGCCGCTCTTGACGGTGATGGTGAAGGTCTGCGAGTCGGTGGTGTCGATCTTCTCGGCGAGCATGTCCTCGGCCGCGCCCGTCTCCGGGTTGTACCGCTTCAGGCTGCGGAAGATCATGTCGAGCACCTTGCCGCCCTGCACCTCGTTGGTGTTGGCCGGCTCCAGCGGGTTCTGCGGATCACCCCAGGAGGCGCTGAGCACCGCGCCGGAGTCGCTGCTGCCGCCCCCGTCCCCGTCGCCCCCGCAGGCCGTCGCCGCGAGGACTACCGCCGCCGCACAGGCGGTCCATTTGGCGTGCCTGGCTCCGCGCATGGAGTGCCTCCTCGTAGATGCGCTGGTGTGCACTGTGCCGCCAGCGAAGGAACGCTGACCCATTACCGGCCAATATTGACGTAATAGGAACATATCGCACATGCACGGGGCCCCTTCGGGCTACGCACTCCCCCGAGGGGCGTACACACGTCGTTCACGCCCCGTAAATCGCGGATTTCTGTACTGACCGACGGATCAGCAGGCACACTGCCCGAATGGTTGATCACTCCTTCGCCGACCTGGAGCTCGCGCAGTTGTACGACGCCCTCAACCGATGGGGGCCGGACGACGACTTCTACCTGGAGCTGGTGATGTCCGCGCCGGCCGTGCTGGACGTCGGCTGCGGGACCGGGCGGCTGCTGCGCGGGGCGCGGGCGGCCGGGCACGAGGGGCGGCTGACCGGTCTCGACCCAGCGGCGGCGATGCTGGTGCAGGCCCGCAGGGCCGCGCCGGACGTGGAGTGGGTGCTCGGCGACTTCGAGTCGAACCGGTGGCGGGCGGAGTTCGACCTGGCCGTGATGACCGGGCACGCCTTCCAGGAACTGCTGGGCGACGAGGACGTGCGGCGGCTGCTGGCGGGTGTGCGGGAGGGGCTGGCGCCCGGCGGTCGCTTCGTGTTCGAGACGCGCAATCCCGCAGCCCGCGCGTGGGAGGGGTGGACCCCCGACCGGGTGTACGAGATCACCGGCCCGGACGGGGCCGAGGTGCGGGTGTGGCACGAGCTGGCCGGGCCGGTCGCCGGGGACCGGGTGGCGTTCACCGAGACCTTCGCGAGCGCCCGCTGGGAGGGGAACCGGGTCAGCCGCAGCACCCTGCGGTTCCTGGGCGTGGACGCGCTGGACGCCCTTCTGGCCGAGGCGGGGTTCGAGATCGCCGCCCGGTACGGGGACTGGCGGCGAGGGGCCTTCTGTCCTGCCGTCAGCCCTGAGATCGTCACCGTGGCCGAGTCGGCCTGAGCGGACCGGGACACGGCGCGATGCCGTCGGACGACCGCGGCGCCGTCGTGGCGAGCGCGCAGTTCCCCGCGCCCCTTGGAGGGCCGGTTCGGCCGTCGGCGCGGCCCATTGCCCACGGCCCTCGAAGGGCCGGCACGCCGTCGGCGCGGCCCGGCGCGCAGTTCCCCGCGCCCCTCGAAGGACACGCGCGGCGCCGTCGTGGCCGAGCGCGCAGTTCCCCGCGCCCCTTGAAGGGCCGGTTTCTGTCCCTGAACGACCGCCGCGCCACCAGCGGGGCTGGTGGCGCGGGTGGGCCGGTCGTCAGGAGTGGATCACTCGCTGTCGGAGTCGGCCTCCAGGGCCTTCAGAGCCGGGTCCAGCACGATGTCCTTGTCCTGGGCCTCCGTCGTCGGGTCCTCCGGGAAGTGGCAGGCCGTGAGGTGGCCGGCGCGGTTGCCGGAGAGCTGCACCAGCGGGGGCTCCTCCGTGGCGCACTTGTCCTGCGCCTTCCAGCAACGGGTGCGGAAGCGGCAGCCGGACGGCGGGTGGATCGGCGACGGGACGTCACCGGAGAGCCGGATGCGCTCGCGGCGCTCCGCCTCGTCCGACACGTCCACCTCGGGAACCGCCGAGAGCAGGGCGTGGGTGTACGGGTGACGCGGCCGGTTGTAGATCGACTCCCGGTCGCCGACCTCGACGACCTTGCCGAGGTACATCACCGCGACGCGGTGCGAGAAGTGGCGCACGATCGCCAGGTCGTGGGCGATGAAGACGAACGCGATGCCGAGCTCGTCCTGCACCTTCTTCAGCAGGTTGACGACCTGCGCCTGGATCGACACGTCGAGCGCGGAGACCGGCTCGTCGGCGACGATCAGCTTCGGGTTCAGGGCGAGCGCGCGGGCGACGCCGATGCGCTGGCGCTGACCGCCGGAGAACTCGTGCGGGAAGCGGTTGTAGTGCTCGGGGTTGAGACCGACCAGCTCCAGCAGCTCACGGACCTTGTTCTCGCGGCCGCCCGCGGGGTTGATCCCGTTGACCTCCATCGGCGACTTGATGATCGTGCCGACGGTCTGGCGCGGGTTCAGCGAGGAGTACGGGTCCTGGAAGATCATCTGGATCTCGGACCGCACGGGCGCGATCTGCCGACGCGAGGCGTGGGTGATGTCCCGCCCGGCGTAGGTGATCTGGCCGGCCGTCGGCTCCAGCAGACGGGTGATCAGCCGGCCCGTGGTCGACTTGCCGCAGCCGGACTCGCCGACCAGGCCGAGGCTCTCGCCGACGCCGACGCTGAGGTCGACGCCGTCGACGGCCTGGACCGCGCCCACCTTGCGCTTGATCGGGAAGCCGCCGTAGATCGGGAAGTGCTTCGTGAGGCCCTTGACCTCGAGAAGCGGCTCCCGGACGGATGCCTCCTTGGGGCCCTGCTGTGCGGGGAGGGTGAGGTTCTCGCTCATGATCTCGTATCTCCCTAGCGCAGCCGGGGCTTGATCTCGTCGATGAAGACGGCCTGCTTCTGCTCGGCCGTCAGGTGGCACGCGGCGGCACGGCCGTCGGCCAGCGGCGGCCGGGTCGAGGTGCACAGACCACCCGCGACCTTGTCCGTGTGGGCGCAGCGCGGGTTGAAGCGGCAGCCAGACGGCGGGTTGAGCAGGGACGGCGGGGTGCCGGGGATCGGCGTCAGCGGCGTGTCGATGTCGCCGTCGAGACGCGGCATCGAGCTGAGCAGGCCCCAGGTGTAGGGGTGCTGCGGCGTGCCGAGCACCTCCTTGACGCTGCCGCGCTCCACCGCGCGGCCGGCGTACATCACGAGCAGGTCGTCGGCCATGTTGGCGATGACGCCCAGGTCGTGGGTGATGAAGATGATCGCGGAGCCGAACTCCTGCTGGAGGTCCTTGAGCAGGTCCAGGATCTGGGCCTGCACGGTCACGTCGAGCGCGGTGGTCGGCTCGTCGGCGATCAGCAGCTCGGGGTCGCACATCAGGGCCATGGCGATCATGGCGCGCTGGCGCATACCGCCGGAGAACTGGTGCGGGTAGTCGTCGAAGCGCACCTTGGGCTGCGGGATGCCGACCTTCTCCAGCATCTGGACGGCCCGGTCCTTGGCCTCCTTCTTGGAGGCGCCCATGTGCTTCATGTACGGCTCGGACAGCTGCCGGCCCACCGTGTAGTACGGGGACATCGCGGTCAGCGGGTCCTGGAAGATCATCGCCATCTTGTTGCCGCGGAGCTTCTCCAGCTCCTTGTCGGTGGCGGTGACGAGCTCCTGGCCGTCGAGGACGATCTCGCCGTCGACGGTGGTGGTGCGGGGGTTGTGCAGGCCGAGGATCGTCAGGTTGGTGACGGACTTGCCGGAGCCGGACTCGCCGACGATGCCCAGGGTCTTGCCGCGCTCGATGTCGAAGGACAGGCCGTCGACCGCCTTGACGATGCCGTCCTCGGTGGAGAACTGCACCCGCAGGTCACGGACCGAGAGGAAGCTCTCGGGCCCGGTCGGGGCCGGGGCGTCCTCGGTCTTGGTCAGTGTGGTCACGGTGGTTGGTTCTTCCTAGGAGAGCCGGACGCGCGGGTCGATCCAGGCGTACGCGATGTCGGTGAGGATGTTCAGGAGCAGGATGAAGAAGGCTCCGACCAGCATCACACCCATGGTGAGCGGGAGGTCCTTGGTGATCGCGCCGTCCACCGCGAGGCGTCCGATGCCCTGCAGGGAGAACGTCAGCTCGGTGACCACGCCGCCGCCGAGCAGGGCGCTGATGTCGATGCCGAGCACGGTGACGATCGGGATGAGCGAGCCGCGCCAGGCGTAGCGGAAGAACACGTACTTGCTCGACATGCCCTTGGCGCGGGCGGTGCGCACGTGCTCCTCGGCGAGCTGCTCGATGAGGGAGGCACGCGCCATACGGGTGTACTGCGCGGTGAAGATGGTGGCCATCACGACCATCGGGATCCACAGGCCGGCCAGCCAGCCGACGGGGTCCTGCGTGAACGGCACGTACTTGGGGAACTCCACCCAGCCGGTGCTGTACACGAAGATCAGCATCACGATCGGGCCGAGGAAGTAGATCTGGAACGAGCTGAGCACCATGGAGGTGCCGGTGGCGATCTTGTCGAGCGCCGATCCGCGCTTGTACGCGGAGACCATGCCCGCACCGACACCGATGGTCAGGAAGACCAGGATCGAGCCCACGGTCAGCGACACGGTGAGCGGGAAGCGGTCCATGATCGTGTCCCAGACCATGTCGCCCGAGTAGAACGACTGGCCGAGGCAGGGCGCGGCGCAGTGGCCGGTCGGGAAGTCACGGCCCGTCACGATGCCGGACATGAAGTCCCAGAACTGCTGCGCGACGGGCAGGTTGAGGCCGAGGGCCTCGCGGATGTCCTCAAGTCTTGCCGGGGAGCAGTCCTTGCCACAGGCCAGGGAGGCGTAGTCGGAGGGCGCGGCGACGAAGAGGAAGAAGGTGGCGGCACCGATGAGGAACAAGGTGACAGCGGCACCGACGAAGCGCCGGAGAATGAACTGAAGCATGGCGGGGTGGCTGCTCTCTGCGACAGACGGTGGACGGGTTCACGGAACCGCGGGAGTGCGCTCCGCCTGGTGCGCACTCCCGCGATCAGCCGTAGAGAGTTACGACTTCAGGAACAGTCGGGTGACGTCGATGTAGCTCGACTCGGTGCTGTAGCGGGCACCGCCGACGTTCGAACCGAACAGCTGGAACTGCTTGGTGTACCACAGCGGAGCGGCCGGGTTGACCTTCTCCATGATGTAGTGGTGCGCCTCTTCCCAGGTCTTGGCGGCCTCGGTGGGCTCCTGGGTCAGGGCCTTGCCGATGAGCTCCTGGACCTTCGCGTCCTTGATGTGCGAGTAGTTCGAGGAACCGTCGGCGACCTGGTCACCGTCGTAGATCGGGGTGACGACCGTACCGGCGGACGGCCAGTCCTGGCCCCAGCCGGTGATGTAGATGTCGTACGGGTTGGCGAGCTTGCCGATCTGCTCGTAGTAGCTCGCCGCGTCGATCTCCTTGGAGACGACGTCGATGCCGACCTTCTTCAGGGCGTCCTCGACGGCGACCTTGCGCTTCTGGCCGGCCTCGGAGTTGGAGTAGGCGAAGACGAGCTTCTTCTCGGCGGCCGGAACGGCCTTCAGGAGCTCCTGGGCCTTGGCGATGTTGCCCTGCGGCGTCTTCAGACGGCCGAAGGGGTCGTAGTCGGCCTGGTAGCCCGGCAGCGTCGGGGCGAACAGGTTCGGGGCCACGTCGCCACCGTAGGCGCCACCCTCACCGGCGATGAGCGACTTGGAGTTCATCGCGTAGGCGACGGCGTCACGGACGGCCTTGTTCTTGACCCGGTCCAGGTTGAACGTCAGCTGCATGACGTAGGGCTGGTAGCCCTTGATCGTGCGCTTGTTGACCGCGGGGTCGGAGATGACGTCCTGGATCTGGGTGGAGTCGACCGAACCGGTGAACTGGATGGCGCTCTTGGCGTCGCCCTGGTCGGAGATCAGACGCTTGGTCTGGGTCGACTCGGTGACACCGAACTGGAAGTCCCAGCCGTCCACGTACTGGTGACGGACGGCGTCGGTCTTCGGGTCCCAGTTCTCGTTCTTGACGAGCTTGAGGGCCTTGCCGACCTTGTACTCGGAGATCTTGTACGGGCCGGTCGCGACCGGGGCCTTGTCGTACCGCTCCTTGGTGTCGGCCTTCTCCGGGACGACGGAGTAGCCCGGCATGGCCAGGGTCTGCGGCAGGTCGGGGCGCGCCTTGTCGAAGTGGAAGACGACCGTCTTCTCGTCCGGGGTCTCCAGGACGGTGTCCGGCAGGTGCTTCTTGCCGAAGCCGCCGTCCGGGAGCGCCTTGCGGTACTCGGCACCGCTCAGCCAGTTCTGCAGGTAGGTCGGGCCGTCGAAGATGAACTTCGCGTAGGTGCGCTCGACGGTGTGGCGGATGTCGGCCGAGGTGATCTCGTTGCCGTTCTGGTCCTTGACGCCGTCCTTGAGCGTGTAGGTCCAGGTCTTGCCGCCGTCGGAGGACTTGCCGGCGTCGGTGGCGAGGTCACCGACGACCGAGACGTTGCCCTTGCCGTCCTCGGAGAAGTTCGTCAGCCCGCGGAAGAGCAGGTTGGCGACCTGGCCGGCGTCGGAGACGTAGATCTGGCCCGGGTCGAGGTGGGACAGGCCCGCCTCCTGGTAGGCGGTGATCGTGCCGCCGGGCTTGGCACCCGGGACCTCCGCGGCGGGACCGGTGGAGGCCGCGGCGTCCGCGTAGACGACCGCGTTGGACTGGCTGGCCGCCTCCTTCTGGTCCTTCTTGGAGTCCTTGTTGGAGCTCGAGCCCTTGTTCTCCGAGCAGCCGGTGAGCGCGAGGGAGCCGGCCGCGATGGCGACGACTATGGCACGCGCTCTGCGCGAGGTGAGCTTCATAGCGGTGAATGCACCTACCTGTCGGTTGTTATCCATGAGTACTGCCTGACGCGGCTGGTAGGCCGACGCGGGGGCGGCAGCCACCCCCCACCAGTGGACGGTTCAGCGCCCGGACTTGGGGTCGAAGGCATCCCGGACCGAGTCTCCGAGGAGATTGAAGGCCAGGATGAAGATCACCAGTGCCGTGCCCGGGAAGAACATGAACGCCGGGTCCTGCTCGGCGTAGTTGGCACCGGCCGCGAACAGCCGTCCCCAGTCGGGGGTCGGCTCGACGAAGCCGACGCCCGCGAAGGACAGGAACGCGATGGTGAGGATCGTGCTCGGCAGCTGGTACGTGAACTGCACCAGGATCGGCGAGACGATGTTCGGCAGGATCTCCTTGCGGACGATCCGCCAGGGCGAGGCTCCCGCGACCTTGGCCGCCTCCACGAACTCGCGCTCGCGCAGGGACAGCACGGTCGACCGGACGAGACGGGACATGCCCATCCAGCCCAGCACCCACAGCACGATCAGGATCGCCAGCGCCCGGAAGTACGTGGGCGTCTCCTCCCGCGGGTCCACGAAGAACGCGGTCACGACGGGCATGAAGGCGATGAAGAACAGCTGCGAGGGGAAGGACAGGAAGAAGTCGGTGATCCGGCCGAGCCAGTAGTCGACCTTGCCGCCGAAGTAGCCGCCGACGAGGCCGATGATGACACCGGTGACCATGAGCAGAACGGTCACACCGAGGGCCATGAAGAGCGAGGTGCGCATGCCGTACACGAGCATCGCGAACAGGTCACGGCCGTACTGGGGCTCGACGCCGAACCAGTGGGAGCCGGAGACGCCGCCGAAGTAGCCGAGCGGCAGACCGAACTCGTCGAGGATCGGCTGGTCCGCGTACGTCGGGTCCTGCCCGTACAGCGTGTACGGGTCCGTGCCGCTGAGCTTGGCCAGCAGCGGCGCGGCGAGGGCGGCGACGAAGAAGAAAATCACTACGCCGGCGCAGATCATGCCTGTACGGTCACGCTTGAAGCGCTGCCACATCAACTGCCCGGGGGAACGACCCTCAAGCTTCTTCTCACCCTTGGCGACTTCGGAGGTCGCCTCGAGCTCAGGGTCCAAGGCGACCGCGGACCCGGAGCCCTCGGCCTTCGTCGGACTGGTCATGTGTGTTCTTCCCCCGGGGGGTTGGAGAGTCGAGCGCAGCACAGATACCGGCAGGTTCTGTGGTTTGGGGGAACTTTCGCCAAGTGCATCAACGCGCGTCAAGGGCGGGAGACATAGGGATCTCCCTAAGAGTAAATTTTTGAGCAAAAATTGCGAAGATTGACACCTGCGCGCGCTTGACAGGTGAGATACTCCTCCGGCATTTCGGACATATGGGGAGGGATTTTTGTTTACATGTCCGAAACCTGATCGGCTGATCACCGATATCCGAACAGTGCCCCACGGGACCCCGTCCGTGGCCTGAACACATCACGCCAAGCATGCCGAGGACCCGGCCCTCCCCTTGACGGAGAACCGGGTCCTGCGGGGCTGCCGTCGAGCCGGCGTCAGCCGTGCTTGGCGCGGCTCGCGGCGCGGGCGCGCTCGCGCTGGTCCAGGTTGACCTTGCGGATGCGAACGGCCTCCGGGGTCACCTCGACGCACTCGTCGTCGCGGCAGAACTCCAGGGACTGCTCCAGCGACAGCTTGCGCGGCGGGACGATCGCCTCGAACGAGTCGGCCGAGGACGACCGCATGTTCGTGAGCTTCTTCTCCTTGGTGATGTTCACGTCCATGTCGTCGGAGCGCGAGTTCTCACCGACGATCATGCCCTCGTACACCTCGGTGCCCGGGTCCGTGAACAGCACGCCGCGCTCCTGGAGGTTCGTCATCGCGAAGGCGGTGACGGCACCGGCGCGGTCGGCGACCAGGGAGCCGTTGTTACGGGTCTGGAGGGTGCCGAACCAGGGCTCGAAGCCCTCGTGGATCGAGTGGCCGATGCCCGTGCCGCGGGTCTGCGTCAGGAACTCCGTCCGGAATCCGATCAGGCCACGGGAGGGCACGACGAACTCCATGCGGACCCAGCCGGAGCCGTGGTTGGACATGTTGTCCATCCGGCCCTTGCGGACGCCCATGAGCTGCGTGACGGCGCCCATGTGCTCCTCGGGCACGTCGATCGTCATGCGCTCGACGGGCTCGTACGTCTTGCCGTCGACCTCCTTGGTGACGACCTGCGGCTTGCCGATGGTCAGCTCGAAGCCCTCACGGCGCATCTGCTCGACCAGGATGGCGAGCGCCAGCTCACCACGGCCCTGCACCTCCCAGGCGTCCGGGCGCTCGGTGTCCAGGACGCGGAGGCTGACGTTACCGATCAGCTCGCGGTCCAGGCGGTCCTTGACCTGGCGGGCGGTGACCTTGCGGTCCTTGACGGCCGCCTTGGCGTCGGCGCCCTTGCCGGTGCCGCCCCGGCCGACCAGCGGCGAGGTGTTGGTGCCGATGGTCATGGAGATCGCCGGCTCGTCGACCGTGATCAGCGGCAGCGGGACCGGGTTCTCGGTGTCGGCGAGGGTCTCACCGATCATGATGTCCGAGATACCGGCCACGGCGCAGATGTCACCGGGGCCCGCGACCTCGGCGGGCTTGCGGGTGAGCGCCTCGGTCATCAGCAGCTCGGTGATCCGCACGTTGGTCATGCTGCCGTCGCGCTTGATCCACGTGACGGTCTGGCCCTTGCGCAGCTCGCCCTGCTCGACGCGGAGCAGCGCGATACGGCCGAGGAAGTTGTCGGCGTCCAGGTTGGTGACGTGCGCCTGGAGGGGGGCCTCCTCGTCGTACGTGGGGGCCGGGATGTGCTGGAGGATCGTCGAGAAGAACGGCTCCAGGCTGTTGGAGTCCGCGGGAACCGTCCCGTTCTCCGGCTTGGTCAGCGAGGCGATGCCGTCACGGCCGCAGGCGTAGACGATCGGGAACTCGATCTGCTCCTCGTCCGCGTCCAGGTCCAGGAACAGGTCGTAGGTCTCGTTGACGACCTCGTCGATCCGGGAGTCCGGGCGGTCCGTCTTGTTGATGCACAGGATGACGGGCAGACGCTGCTGGAGCGCCTTGCGCAGCACGAAGCGGGTCTGCGGCAGCGGGCCCTCGGAGGCGTCCACCAGCAGCACGACACCGTCGACCATCGACAGACCGCGCTCGACCTCGCCGCCGAAGTCGGCGTGGCCGGGGGTGTCGATGATGTTGATGGTGATCGGGTCCCCGCCGTCCTTCGGGTGGTACTTGACCGCCGTGTTCTTGGCGAGGATCGTGATGCCCTTCTCACGCTCCAGGTCGTTCGAGTCCATCATGCGGTCGTCGACCGAGTCGAGCTGGTGGGCGGCGAAGGCACCGGCCTGCTTCAGCATTCCGTCGACGATGGTCGTCTTGCCGTGGTCGACGTGGGCGACGATGGCGACGTTGCGGATGTCGTGGCGCGTGGCCATAGTGAGGCGTTCTCCCGGAGTGTGAGGGTGGCCTGCGCGTACGTCCGTGTGACGCGGGCCCTGCCGGGCTTGACACGCCACGGCCTCACCCCATGGTACGTGCCCCTGCGGGAGGCGGCCTCCGCAGGGGCAGTTCCATGATCAGCTCTTGGACGGGGACGGCGACGCCGGGGCGCCCTTCCTCAGGTAGCCCATGTCCTCGTAGACGGGGGTCCGGAAGCCGAAGGCCCCCGCGTTCGCGACGTTCTTCCGCACGGCCACCAGCTGCGGCCGCTGGTAGAGAGGAATCGATCCGGCAGCGGCCCAGATGCGGGAGTCCGCCTTGCGGATCAGGCCGCGGCGCTCCCCGTCGTCGAGCGTCCCGACGGCCTGGTCGAAGAGCTGGTCGACCTGGTCGGTGCCGACGCGGGTGTAGTTCTGCTCGACGGTGAGGGAGCCGTCGGCGGCGGGCACGGGCTTGGCGTAGATCGGCCGCCCGTCGGTCGCGGGGAAGGCCGACGCGGGCCAGGAGTACAGCGCCAGGTCGTACTCCCCCGAGGCCACGTGGTCCTTGAAGTAGCTCTCGTCGGAGACCTTGGTCAGCTCCGTGCGGATGCCGACCCGGTCCAGCATCGTCGCGATCCGCGCGGCGACCGTGCGCAGGTTCTCCGAGTCGGACCCCGACGGCACCACGAACCGCAGGGTCAGCGGCTTGCCGTCCTTGGCCAGCGGGGCGTTCCTGGTACCGGCGGGGGCCGCGGTGCCCTTCGGCGCGTACGCTCCCGGCGCGCCGCCCTGCCGGAGCCGGCCGTCGGCGTACTGCCGGCCGTCCTGGGCGAGGTTGCGCGCCCCGTCGCGGATGCCGTCCTCCTCGTCCTGCTCGTCCCGCTCGGCCTCGCGATACGCCTTGTTGTCCTCGCCGCCGACGATGTACGTACCCTCGTCGCCGCCCTCGGCCTGCTTCTCGTCGGCGCTCTCGTCCGCGGCGCTCTCGTCCGCGGCGCTCTCGTCCTCGGCGCTCTCGTCCGCGGCGCTCTCGTCCGCGGCGCTCTCGTCCGCGGCGCTCTCGTCCGCGGCCTCGTCGGCCTTCTCCGGCTTCCCGGACTCCTCCGGCTTCCCGGCCTTCTCGCCCTTCCCGGTCTTCTCGCCCTCGGACCCGGCGGCCTTCTCGCCCTTCTCCTGCTCCTTCAGCGGGCCGCCCCGCTCCCAGCCCGCGTCGGCGAGGAGGGCCTGGGCCTCGTCGGTGTCCTGGCCGCCGAGGGCGCCGCTGCTGTCGGCGTAGGCGGCCTGCCCGGACAGCGCGAGGTGGCTGCCGACCGGCACGGCCGGCAGGCCGAGCGGCCTCAGCACGATCCGGGCCAGCTCCTTGCGGTCCAGGGCGCGGGCCACCGCGCGGCGCACCCGCTCGTCGGCGAGGGGGCCGTCGGCGCCGTTGAGGGCGAGCTGCGTGTAGGCGGGCTCCAGGGACTTGCGGACCTCGAAGCCGCGCAGGGCCTTCTGCTGCTTGTCCCACTTGGCGACGGCCTTGCGCAGCGACCTGCGGGCGTACACCTCCTCGGCGGAGGTCTGCTCCTCGTTGCCGTTCGCCAGCGCCCAGGAGCGCAGCGCCCTGGCGGCGGTGCGTCCGGCGCCCGCTCCGGCGAGGGGGCCCGCGGCACCCTGGGCCGCGCCCTCGATCCGGGCGGCCGCGTCGGGGCCGATCTCGGCGATGTCGACCGTCCCGGCGGCCAGCGCGTCGGCCCGCTCGTTGCGGGGCACCGCCGTCAGCACGATCTCGTCGAGCTTGGCGGGCGGGCCCCACCAGCGCGGATTGCGGGCCAGGGTGACCTCGTCGTCCTTGCGGTCGACCTTCTTCACCGTGAAGGGGCCGGCCGTGACCTTCAGCTTGCGGCGGGCGCCGTCGTTGAAGGAGTCCGGGGTGCCCATGACCTCTTTGGGGTACAGCGGCGAGAACAGCGACTTCCAGTCCGCGTAGGGCCGGGCGAAGGTGACCTTGACCTCCAGGTCGTTGGCCCCGCGCTCGATCCGCTCGATGCGCTCGTAGCCGGCGTTGCGGGCGGTCCAGTAGGCGCTGTCCTTGCCGGACAGGGCACGCCACTGGGCGGCGAAGTCGGCGGCACCGATCTCCCGGCCGTCGCTCCAGACGGCCTGCTGGTTGAGCTTGTACAGCACGACCTGGCGGGGCTCGGTCCCGACGACCTTCGCGGACTCCAGGTAGGCGGGATTGCGCTCGGGGCGGCCCGCCGCGTCCAGCCGGTACATCGACGGCAGGACCGCCTGGGCGATCCGCGTGGTGGCGCCGTCGGCGTCGGCCTGGAAGGTGTTGAGGGTCGCCGGGACCGCGTCCACGGCCCAGCGCAGGGTGCCGCCGTCGTCGAGCTGGGCGCGCGCGGCCCGGCGGATGTCCTGCCCCGCCAGCGGCTTGCCGGCCTCGTCGGGCGTGCTGCATCCGGCGAGGAAGGTCACCGCGAGCGCACCCGCGGTCAGGAAGGCGGCCGAGCGCATGACCGCGCGTGGCCTGACGCCATGGTGGGACATCTCTGGTTACCTCCGGAAGCCGCGAGGGTTATGATCACTTTTGGCGGTATTTGGAGCTGATCAGATGTTTCGAATATCCGCAGCCACTGAAGAGGAAAGGGTTCGGCAGCAGGGGGCGACACGGCGACAGCGGGTGACAAGCCACCCGTGCGGCGCAACGCACCTGGGAGTGCACCGGCACGCCTCGGCCAATCGGTGCACATCCCTTCCCACCCGCCGGTGTGACGCGCAACACTCTCAGGCGCATGAACGTCACCATCGTCAGGCCGGGCCCCCGGCCGCACCGCCGATGGAAATGAGGTCACGTCATGTCCGTGCACGACGAACTGGCGTCGGTGCAGCGCTGCCTCGACGATCTGTCCCGCTCGATGGGGCGCCTGGAGCAGCAGCTCGGCACCGGCGGCCTGGACATGCGCCGGGTCCGCCTCGACGCCTCCCATCTGCGCGAGAGCGTCGCCCTGCTCAAGGAGGCGGCCTCCGCCCAGACCCAGCCCCGCAAACCGGAGCTGGTCACCATCCCCGACACCCCGTACGACGACAGCCTGTGGGTCGACATCGACGACGAGGGCCTGGGAGCCCGCGACCGGCACGCCCCCTGAGCCCCCTTACGGAGTCACTCCTTGGCCACAGGTACGGAACCCCGTCCCGGCAGCGGCGGCGTACGGTCGGCGACGCGCGCCGCGATCACCGCCCGGCATCTGCGGACCGACCGGTGGTGGCTGGCGCCCGCCGCCACCGCCGCCGGTCTGCTCGCCTTCGTCGTCTACTCGACCTGGCGCGCGTTCGCCAATGCGGACTACTACGCGGCCCCCTACGTCTCGCCGTTCTACTCGCCGTGCCTGGCGGAGAACTGCGAGACGATGCAGGGCGGCCCCAACTGGGAACTGTTCGGGAGCTGGTGGGGCATCTCCCCCGCGATCATCATCCTGATCTTCCCGCTCGGCTTCCGCCTCACCTGCTACTACTACCGCAAGGCCTACTACCGGGGCTTCTGGGCGTCCCCGCCGGCCTGCGCGGTGGCCGAGCCGCACGCCAGGTACACCGGTGAGACCCGCTTCCCGCTGATCCTGCAGAACGTCCACCGGTACTTCTTCTACACCGCCGTCCCCGTCGCCGGGATCCTGACCTACGACACCGTGCTGACCTTCCGCGACGAGAACTACGCGTGGGGCCACATGGGCCTCGGCACGGTCGTGTTCGTGGTCAACGTCGTGCTGATCTGGGCGTACACGCTGTCCTGCCACTCCTGTCGGCACATCGTCGGAGGCAAGCTCAAGCACTTCTCCCGGCACCCCGTGCGCTACCGCATGTGGCAGCTGGCCGGACGGCTCAACGCGCGGCACATGCTGCTGGCCTGGGCCTCCCTGGTGAGCGTGGCACTCACCGATTTCTACGTGTATCTCGTCGCGTCCGGCGCAATCGAGGATCCGAGGTTCTTCTGATGCCCGTGGTGGACCACCAGGAGTGGGACGTCGTCGTGGTCGGTGCGGGCGGCGCCGGACTGCGCGCCGCGATCGAGGCCCGCGAGCGCGGCGCGCGTACGGCGGTGATCTGCAAGTCCCTGTTCGGCAAGGCGCACACGGTGATGGCCGAGGGCGGCATCGCCGCGGCCATGGCCAACGCCAACGAGCACGACGACTGGCGGGTCCACTTCCGCGACACCATGCGCGGCGGCAAGTTCCTCAACCAGTGGCGGATGGCCGAGCTGCACGCCCAGGAGGCCCCGGACCGGGTGTGGGAGCTGGAGACCTGGGGTGCGCTGTTCGACCGCACGAAGGACGGCAGGATCTCGCAGCGCAACTTCGGCGGCCACGAGTACCCGCGCCTCGCCCACGTCGGCGACCGCACCGGCCTCGAACTGATCCGCACCCTCCAGCAGAAGATCGTCTCGCTCCAGCAGGAGGACCACCGGCGGACCGGCGACTACGAGTCCCGGCTGAAGGTCTTCCAGGAGTGCACGGTCACGCGCGTGCTCAAGGACGGCTCCGGCCGGGTCTCGGGGGTGTTCGCCTACGAGCGCGAGTCCGGCCGCTTCTTCGTGCTGGAGGCGCCCGCGGTGGTCGTCGCCACCGGCGGCATCGGCAAGTCGTTCAAGGTGACGTCGAACTCCTGGGAGTACACCGGCGACGGTCACGCGCTGGCCCTGCTCGCCGGGGCCCCGCTGCTGAACATGGAGTTCGTGCAGTTCCACCCGACCGGCATGGTCTGGCCGCCGTCGGTGAAGGGCATCCTCGTCACCGAGTCGGTGCGCGGCGACGGCGGGGTGCTGCGCAACTCCGACGGCAAGCGGTTCATGTTCGACTACGTCCCGGACGTCTTCAAGGAGAAGTACGCGCAGAGCGAGGACGAGGCCGACCGCTGGTACGACGACCCGGACAACAACCGGCGCCCGCCCGAGCTGCTGCCCCGCGACGAGGTGGCCCGCGCGATCAACTCCGAGGTCAAGGAGGGCCGGGGCTCCCCGCACGGCGGGGTCTTCCTGGACGTGTCGACCCGGATGCCGGCCGAGGTGATCAAACGGCGGCTGCCGTCGATGTACCACCAGTTCAAGGAGCTGGCGGACGTCGACATCACGGCCGAGGCGATGGAGGTCGGGCCCACCTGCCACTACGTGATGGGCGGCATCGCCGTCGACTCCGACACCGCCGCCGCACGCGGGGTGCCGGGGCTGTTCGCGGCCGGTGAGGTGGCGGGCGGCATGCACGGCTCCAACCGGCTCGGCGGCAACTCCCTGTCCGACCTGCTGGTGTTCGGGCGCCGGGCGGGCCTGCACGCGGCCGAGTACGCGGCGGCGCACACCGAGCGGCACGAGGTCTCCGAGGCCGAGGTGAACCTGGCCTCGGCGGAGGCGCTGCGGCCCTTCTCCGCGGAGACGGAGGGCGAGGCGGGCCCGCCGGAGAACCCCTACACCCTGCACCAGGAACTCCAGCAGACCATGAACGACCTGGTCGGCATCATCCGCCGCCAGGCCGAGATGGAGCAGGCCCTGGAGAAACTGGCGGAGCTTCGCGTACGGGCCCGGCGGGCCGGCGTCGAGGGGCACCGGCAGTTCAACCCGGGCTGGCACCTCGCCCTGGACCTGAGGAACATGCTGCTGGTCAGCGAGTGCGTGGCGCGGGCCGCGCTGGAGCGCACCGAGTCGCGCGGCGGGCACACCCGCGAGGACCATCCGGCCATGGACCGCGGATGGCGCAACGTCAATCTGCTGTGCCGGCTCACCGACCCCACGGGCGGGCTCGCGGCCACCGATCCGGTGCGCGGGCAGATCGCCCTGGACCGCGAGACCACCCCGTCCGTCCGCCCGGACCTGCTCGCCCTCTTCGAGAAGGACGAGCTGGTCAAGTACCTCGCCGAAGAGGAGCTGTACGAGTGAGCGGCTACCAGGCCCGGTTCAAGGTGTGGCGGGGCGACCAGGACGGCGGCGGACTGACGGACTTCGAGGTCGAGGTCCACGACGGCGAGGTCGTGCTGGACATCGTCCACCGCATCCAGGCCACACAGGCGCCGGATCTCGCGGTGCGCTGGAACTGCAAGGCGGGCAAGTGCGGCTCCTGCTCCGCGGAGATCAACGGGCGGCCGCGGCTGATGTGCATGACCCGCATGTCGGTCTTCGACCGGGCGGAGACGATCACGGTGACGCCGCTGCGCGCCTTCCCCGTCGTCCGCGACCTCGTCACCGACGTCGGCTTCAACTACGCCAAGGCGCGCGAGGTCCCGGCCTTCGTGCCGCCCGCGGGGCTGGCGCCCGGCGAGTACCGGATGATGCAGGAGGACGTGGACCGCTCGCAGGAGTTCCGCAAGTGCATCGAGTGCTTCCTGTGCCAGGACACCTGCCATGTCGTGCGCGACCACGAGGAGAACAAGGCCGCGTTCGCGGGGCCGCGCTTCCTGATGCGGGTCGCCGAGCTGGACATGCACCCGCTGGACGCGGCCGCCGAGACCGGCCTGGACCGCAAGAGCACCGCCCAGGACGAGCACGGCCTCGGCTACTGCAACATCACCAAGTGCTGCACCGAGGTCTGCCCCGAGGGCATCCGCATCACCGACAACGCGCTGATCCCGCTGAAGGAGCGGGCCGTCGACCGCAAGTACGACCCGCTGGTGTGGCTGGGCTCGAAGATCGGAAGACGCTCCGGCAAGGGCTAGGGCCCTTCTGACGGATCTCCGTGGGAGCGGGAGCGGCGTTCGGTGCGTGCGACCGGCGTGCGGTGCGGAGGGTCGTGCGGTGGAGCCGCCCGGCCCTTCGCGCCGTGCGGCCGGGGGCACCTCCCGCGCCCTTGAGGCAGTGGGGGAGTGCGTGCGTGCCGGGCGTCGCGACGCCGCGGAGACCCGTCAGAAGGGCCTTGGGGACCGTCGGGCGGGCGTACCCCGGTAGCGGGGGGTCATATCGGGTCATACGCTCACCGATGTGACGCCATCCACGTTCCGCGGGCGGCCCCGGCGGGCCAGGGGCCGGATATCCGTGCGCGTGGCCCACGCCGTGCTCGGCGCGGCCGCCGGGCTGATGTGGCTGGTGCTGGCGGCGCCCGCGACGGGCACCGGCGTGACCGGCGCCGGGCCCGCTCCCGTCGTGGTCGCGCAGGAGCCCGGCGACGACAGCACGGCGACGGCCGACCTGGTCCTCCCGCTGATCGCGGCCGCCGCGGCGAGCGCCCTCGCGGCCTACGGCTATCTGCGCCGCACCCGCCGTGCCCGCACCCCAGCCACGCCGCGCGGCGCCCCGTCACACGACGACGCACCGCGCCCCGCGCCGCCCGGTCCGGCCGCGCCGCCGGACGGCGAACCGGAGGAGCGCTGTCTGCGGGCCCTGGTCGCGGCGGACGACAGCGTGCGGACGAGCGTGGAGGAACTGGCGTTCGCCCGCTCGGCCACGGAGAACTGGAGCACACCTGCCGGACCCGGCCACCGGGCCTCACCGGCCGCACCGGCCTCACCGGAGACCGGGAACGCAGACGCCGAACCCGGCCGCCGGGCCGGACCGGCGCCGACGGAAACGGGGAACGCAGACACCGAGACCGGCCACCGGGCCGGGCGTGCCTCACCGGAGACCGGCAGCACGACCACCGAACCCGGCCACCGGGCCGCACCGGCCGCACCGGCCTCACCGGAGACCGGGAACGCAGACGCCGAACCCGGCCGCCGGGCCGGACCGGCATCGGCGGAGACCGGCAGCCGGGCCGGACCGGTGGCGGTGGGGGCCGAGGACGGCGTCCACGAGCCGTTCGGGCGGGCCGTCGCGGAGGCCGAGGAGGAGCTGGCGGCCGCCTTCCGGATCCGGCAGCGGTACGACGAGGGGGTGCCGGAGGATCCGGCGGCCCGGCGGCACGCGCTCGCGGGGATCGTCGGGCGGTGCGGGGAGGCGGGGCGGCGGCTGGACGCGCAGGCCGCCGCGTTCGACGCCCTGCGCGATCTGGAGGGCGCCGGGCTCGGCCCCGCGCTGGAGGTCGCGGAGGGCAGGTTCCGGCAGCTCGCGGGCCGCACCGCGGCGGCGGAGGCGGTGCTGGGCGATCTGGCCGTCCGCTTCCCGCCGGCCGCCCGGGCCCCGGTCACCGGGTACACCGAACAGGCCAAGGACCGCCTGGTGTTCGCGACCACCCGGCTCAACCAGGCCCGGCAGTCGGCCGACCTCGGCGGTCCCGGCCGTGCCGCCGCCCATCTGCGGGCCGCCGAGGCGGCGATCACCCAGGCGGCCGTCCTCCTGAACGCCGTCCACCGCGTCCACGCCACGCTGGCGGAGGCGGCGGACCTGGTACCGGCCGCGCTGACCGGAGCGGAGCGGCTCGCGGCGGGCGTACGGTCGTCCGCGGGCGGGCCGCCCGCGGAGGTGCCGGCCGGGGAGCTGCGGGCACGGGTGGCGCGGCTGGACCGCGTGCTGGCCGGGGTGCGGGAGGAGTCGGCGGCCGGGGTGTACGACCCGGTGGAGGCGTTGCGGCGGATCGTGCTGACGGCGGTGCCGCTGGGGGGCGGGCGGGACGGGGTGCTGGGGGCGGCCTCGCGGCTGGTCGCGCGGGAGAGCGTCGCGGACGCGGCCGGGTTCGTCGCCACGCACCGGGGCGCGGTCGGCGCTCAGGCCCGCACCCGGCTCGCGGAGGCCCGGCGGCTGCTCGCCGCGGACCCTGACGGATGGCCGCGGGCCGACGAACTCGCCCGGCGGGCACGGCAGCTGGCCGAGCAGGACGTCCGGGTGCACGGCCACCCCCTCACCGAGGCGCACGCCCCCGGCACCGGTCTCGCCGGAGCGGTCCTCGGGGGCGTCCTGCTGGGGGACCCGCCGGGCACCCCCGCGAGCTTCGGCGGACCGGACACCCGGGGCCGCCGCACCACGGCGCCCCCGCCCTGACCCGGCGGGGACCGTCGTGGCCCGTGGCGCTCAGAACAGGCTCAGCAGGGCTTCCGCCGGATCGATCGGGGCGTTCTCCCCGTCGGGCAGGGGCAGTTCGAACCAGACGGTCTTTCCGCGCGGCGTACGGCGGGAGCCCCAGGCCGCGCTGAGGAGGCCGACGAGCTGGAGGCCCCGGCCGCCCTCGTCGGTGTCACGGGCGCGGCGACGGCGCGGCTGGACGAGGCCGGAGTCCCAGACCTCGCAGACCAGCGTGCGGTCCAGCAGCAGCCGGAGTCTGATGTCTCCCTCGCCGTAGCGCAGCGCGTTGGTGACCAGCTCGCTGACCAGCAGCTCGGTGGTGTCGACGAGCGGCTCCATGTCCCAGGACAGCAGCTGCCCCCGGGCGTACTCACGGGCGCGGCCCACACTGCGTGGCTCACGCGGCAGCGTCCAGTCGCCGACGGACTCGGCGGGCAGGCCCTGGACCCGGGCCATGAGCAGGGCGATGTCGTCCTCGCCGTGATGGGTGTCGAGGGTGTTGAGGACGTGGTCGCAGACGTCCTCCAGCGGCCGGGAGGGATCGGTGAGCGCGCCGACGAACGCCTGGAGCCCCTCGTCCAGCGGATGGTCGCGGGACTCGACGAGGCCGTCGGTGTAGAGGGCCAGCAGGGCCCCCTCCGGCAGCTCGACCTCGACCTCCTCGAACGGCTCCCCGCCGACGCCGAGCGGCATGCCGGGCGGCACGTCGAGCATCAGTGCCGCCTCGCCCGGTTCCACCAGCACCGGCGGCAGATGCCCCGCGTTGGCGAAGGTGCAGCGCCGGGTCACCGAGTCGTAGACCGCGTACACGCAGGTCGCGAGGTACACCTCGGACAGGTCCGCCTCGCGGGGGCGCCGCGCGGCCCGGGTGGCCTGCTGCACGCCGCCGGGGGCGCCGAGCCCGCGCGCGATCTCGTCCAACTGGGACAGCACCTCGGCGGGTTCCAGGTCGAGCAGGGCCAGGGTGCGTACCGCCGTGCGGAGTTCACCCATCGCCACGGCCGCGCGCAGCCCGCGGCCCATCACGTCGCCGACCACCAGGGCCGTACGGTGGCCGGGCAGTTCGATGACGTCGAACCAGTCGCCGCCGACCTCGCTGGGGCGCCCGGTGGAGGCGTTCCCGGGCAGGTAGCGGCAGGCGATGTCCAGGCCGGAGGCGACAGGGTCGCCGGGCGGGAGCAGGGACCGCTGGAGTATCAGCGCCCGCTCGTGCTCGCGCCGGTAGAGCCGGGCGTTGTCGATGCAGACGGCCGCGCGCGCGGCGAGTTCCACGGCGAGGTCGCGGTCCCGGTCGCCGAACGGCTCGCTGCCCTTCGTACGGGCGAACTGGACGAGTCCCACGACGGTGTCGTGGGCGACCATCGGCACGGCCAGCGTGGACTGGACGAGGGCGCCCTCCTCCGCGGGGACGCTGCGCGGGCGGGCGGTGCGCAGGGCGTCCGCACAGGGCGAGTTGAAGGAGAAGTGGTGGACCGCGCCGACGGTGACGGCGGTTCCGGCACCGGTGAAGGGAGCGTCGGACACGGCGCTGGCGAAGGCGACGCGGCGCAGTTCCGCGCTGCCGTCGGCGAGCCCGGGCGGGGTCTCGTCGCCGGCCAGCAGGCCCTGGTAGAGGTCGACGGTGGCGAGGTCGCAGAATCCGGGGACGACGACGTCGAGGAGTTCGCGGGCCGTGGTCTCCAGGTCGAGGGAGTTGCCTATGCGCGCGCCGGCCTCGTTCAGCAGGGCGAGGTTGCGGCGGGCGGCGGCGGCCTCGCGGGCGGCCTCGCGGCGGGCGGTGACGTCGGTCCCGACCCAGGCGATGCCGATGGGCCGGCCGCTGCCGCTGTGCACGCGGTAGAGGTTGACGGACCAGTGCCGGCGTTCGTCGGAGCCGGGCACGTAACCGGTGACGTGCATGTCGGTGATGGAGTCGCCGGTCTCCAGGACGCGGCGCAGCGTGGCGGAGACGCGGTCGGCCTCGGCGCGCGGCAGATAGTCGTGAACTCCCTTGCCGCGGTGGTCGTCCGGGGTGCCGCCGAAGATGGAGGCGAACCGCTGGTTGGCCCGCCGCACCTTGAGGTCCGGGTCGATCAGCAGGAAACCGAACGGCGATTGGCCGAAAATGGCCTGTGAGGCGGCGAGGTCGGTCTCGATGGTGCGCAGTACGCGGACGTCGACGACGATGCAGACGGCGGCCTTGGCGCCGTCCATGGTGCGGGTCGGCATCACATAGACCTCGGCGACCCCGTCGGGCCCGCGGCGGCCGTCCGGTCCGTCGGGCAGCCGGAAGGGGATCACCCCGGTCCACTCCCGGCCGTCGAGGATCTCGGCCATCTTGCGCTGGCCGCGCTCGCGCCGGTCGGGGTGGACGAAGCTCTCGATCGGGTCCATGCCGACGGCCCGCTCGGCCGGGATGCCGAAGATCTGCTCGGCGCGCAGGCTCCACTGGTCGACGAGTCCGTCGGGGCCGATGGAGAAGGAGGCGACCTTGATGTAGTCGTACATGGAGCCGGGCGGACTGCTCTGCCACATCGGGTCTCCGCCGGGCACGCCGGAGCCGAGGGCGGCCCCGGACTCCGCACTCGCGCCGTCCGACGGGTCCTCGAACTCCGTGGCCTTCGCTGGTATCTCGCTCACGCGAACCGTCCCCTCCAGCTCACCGCGTCCGGCACCGGTCACCGGCGGCGGCTGCCCGCAGTATCCAGTACAACGGGGCCGCACAACACGGTGTTCACGATCACAGCATGGTCCAGGTGTTTTTCGGACCCTGCTGCGAGAACACTTCCAGACTTCTAACCAGCGCACACGCCGTCGAATCACACCCGCGGGCACCTGTCCGCGGCCGGGCCGGGTCCTTCGACGGGAACGCACCGGCTGTACACCCGTGCCACCCCGGGAAGCCGTGCCCCCGGGGCGGGTTCAGCCGGGCACGGCGAGTTCGAACCACACGGTCTTTCCGTCCGCGCCGGGACGGGTCCCCCAGCGGCGGGAGGTGGAGGCCACCAGCTGCAGTCCGCGCCCGCTCTCGTCCTCCGGCCGGGCGGCGCGCTCGCGGGGCATGTCGGGCAGCGGGTCGGAGACCTCGACGAGGAGGGTCTCGGGGAGTCCGGCGGGGTGCACCAGGCGGACGCCGATGGGGCCGGTGGCGTGTCTGAGGGCGTTGGTCACCAGCTCGCTGACCAGGAGGGCGGTGATGTCGCCGACGCTGTCGAGGTTCCAGCCGTGCAATTGGCGGCGGACGCAGGAACGGGCGGTGCGCACGGCGCCGGGGTCTGCCGGAAAGGTCCACTCGGCACAGTCGCCTTCGGTGTCGATCACACCCGATCACTTCCCAGGCCAGCGAGCCCACCCATGTCCGTTTTCATGGGTTTAATGGGGACATACCCGATATCGGGCTACCGCTACCGTTCCGGGCGGCGCACTGTGGCCCGTACGGCGTGCACGGCGCGAGCCGCCGCTCCCGCCGCACACCTCACGCGCCCCACCCCATCGCGGCGACCTCCCGCACGGCCGGCACGTCCTGGTCGAGCCAGTCGACGTCCCACAGCTCCCCGGGCGCCAGCCAGCGCAGCTCGTCGTGGTCCTCCAGGGGCTCGGGCTCCCCCGCTCCGGGCAGCAGCCGGGCCGCCCACACCTGGAGCACGTAGGGCGGCCTCAGCGGCCACTCCCCCGGCACCCGCGCGAGCACCTCCGCGCCGACGCCCAGTTCCTCGCGCAGCTCCCGCACCAGGGCGGCCTCCGGGGCCTCGCCCGGCTCGACCTTGCCGCCGGGCAGCTCCCAGCGCCCGGCCAGCTCGGGAGGCGCACTGCGGCGCGCGGCGAGCAGCCGCCCTCCGTCGATCAGGGCGGCGCCCACGACCACGGTCCGTTCCGTCATGCACCGGAGCCTACGGGAGGCCCGGACGGTCAGTTCCGCGAGGCGTTGCCGTTCGGGCTGACGCGTTCGACCGAGTAGAGCTGCTTGTGACCGCGCACGTCGAGGCTGTCCGCGATCTTCTGGGCCTCGGCGCGGGTGGCGTACCGGCCCACGCGATAGCGATTGCCGTTGTCGTCCTGGCGTATGACGAGCCAGGGCAGGGGGATGGTGCCGCCTTCGGTCATCGCACCCCTCCACATCCCGTCCGCGGTCCAGGCCGCGGTCCGCCCCCTGAGGAAACCGCACTCCGCATATGCCCGAGCCTACGCCCTACCTTCACGGAGCGAACACGGCTTTTCACAAAGAGATACCCGAGGGGTATGCAACCGGCCAGTAACTCCGGGGCGCACAACGGCGAGCAGGCCGCCCGCGCGCTGCGGCGCACGCCTTTCGCGGCGCGGCGCACACACCCTGGGCGACCTGCAAGGACGACCGAAATTCAACGGGGCGCACCACGGGGTGCGTTGAGCGCCCCGGCGGGCAACTCCCGCACCGGTGTGCGCTACTTCACCGGAAGGTGGTACGAGACGCGGTAGCGGTCGGCCGGGATGACCACGTCCGCGGTCTCCACGGGGCGTCCGGAGGCGTAGAAGGTCCGGTGGACGACGAGGACGACATGGCCGGGGACACCGCCGAGGGCGAGCAGTTCCTCGGCGAGGCCGGGGCGGGCGCCGACCTCCTCGGTGACGTTGTCCACGATCACGTCGATCGCCCGCATGCGCTCGACGACGCCCATGCCGCCGAGGGGGCCCTCCTCGGGCAGCATCACCGGGGTGCGGCCGGTGACGGCGAGGGGCTCCCAGGAGGTGGAGAGCATCATCGGCTCGCCGGCCTCGCGGTAGACGTAGCGCGTGCACATCACGCGGTCGCCGGGCCGGATGCCGAGCCGCTCGGCGACGGCCCCGCTCGCCTCGGCCTGCTCGCTCCTGGACTCCCAGGTGCCGCGCGCGCCCGCGTCGGCCTGCTCCTGCCGGAACGGGGTCGCGCCGCCGGTCGGGCGGTAGCCGGAGCGGGCGACACGGCGGGGCACGGGGCGCTCGCGCACATAGGTCCCGGAGCCGGAGCGGCCCTCGACCAGGCCCTCGGCCATGAGCACCTTGCGCGCCTCCAGGGCGACCGTGTCCGAGACGCCGTACTCCTCGCGGATGCGGGCCTGCGAGGGCAGGCGGGTGTGCGGGGGCAGCGAACCGTCGACGATCTTCTTGCGGAGATCACCCGCGACACGCAGGTAGGCCGGCTGCTCACCGAATGTCACTGGCCGCTCCCATCAGGTTCTACAGACAGCAACAGCCTGACAACCGTGGGTTGAGCCGTGCAAGCAAAGGCCAGAGAATCACTCGATGTGATGACTTGTGGCCGCGAGGGGCTTTACGCAGGCACTTTCTCCCCGCTATAGCCGCGATCACACCTGCCGGGGCTCAGACGTCGAGGGCGCCCCCGCCGCTTCCGCCGTCCCCGCCGTCCTCCGCGCCGTCACCGTCGTCGTGGTCGTACGCCGGCGGGGTCGTCGAGAGCTCCAGCGTCTCGCGGGCGTCGAGGGTGGCGCCCCCGTCCACGAAGTCGTAGCCCGCCTCGTAGTGCCGGAAGAACACGTCCGGGTCGGTGGCCCCGGCGGCCCTGCCGAAGTCGTCGGCCGAGGACTCCAGTTCGGCGGCGAGCGCCTCCAGGGGCTCCTCGGCGCCGGCCGGCCAGGGGTGCGCGCGCAGCGCGGCGGCCTGCTCGTCGAGGGCGCCCTCCATGTCCTGCGCCCACCCGGTGTTCGCGTCGAGATCCTCGTCCGGGTACGCCTCGGGCTCCTTCTCCAGGACCGCGTCGAGGGCGCGGACCGACTCCAGGTAGGCGAGCTGGTGGGGGTCGAGCGTCGTCCCGTCCGTGCGCAGCGAGCCGGTCAGCGAGCCCTCGGCGTCGGTGTTGCCGAAGACGCAGGTGATCTCGTGGTCGCCCAGTCGCCAGCTCTGCCGGGTCGGGGTCAGGTAGTACACGTCGACGTCCTCGGGCAGGGCCCAGGCGTCCAGGACGTAGTCGCCCACCAGCGCGTAGCACTTGTCGTCGGCGATGGCCGTGAGGCGGCCGTCGCCGGGGAAGCCGTCGTCCGGGACCTCGACCACCGCGAAGACCTCCCCGTCGTGCCGGCCCGCGCAGGGCACCTCGTCGACGTCGTGGGCCAGGCCCTCCAGGGAGCCGGTCGTGGTGTCGAAGCACTCGCCCCGCTCGGCCGAGAACAGCGTGGAGCTGTCCCGTGCGGCGTCCTTGAACCCCTCCCGGAAGTCGGTGGCGGCACCGGTGGTGAAGAACAGCACCCACAGGACGACGCCGACCGTGGAGAGCGCACCGCCGGCGACCGCCATGCCGCGTCCGCGCTCCCCTCTGCGCCTGATCTGCCCCAGCGCCACCAGTCCCAGCACCAGGCCGAGCGCGGGCACGAAGCAGAGGACGCCGAGCACCAGCGCGGCGATGGCGAGGCCGTTGACCGGCGGGCGGGCCGGGACGTGGGGCGGCCACGGCTGGAAGGGCTGCGGCCCGTAGGGCCCGGGAGCGGGGTACCGGCCCTGCGGGCCGGGTGGCGGGTACTGGCCGTGCGGTCCGGACTGCGGGTACTGGCCCTGAGGTCCGGGCTGCGGCGGTGTGGACACGGGTACCGTGCTCCTGGTTCGGCGGGCGGAACTGGCGTGCGGCAGAACTGACGTACGGCTGGGCGCATCGTACGGGTGACGCGGACGGCGGCGGAACGCTGCTCACGAACCGGACAATCGACGCGGTCCGCCGACCGGCCGACGCGCCTCGCCCCCGCGGGGCCGGGTGCGGGACCCGGGATCCTCCGCGGGGGCGAGGGCGTGCGACGGGGCGGCGTCAGAACTGGAGCGCCCAGGAGTCGACGCGTCCGGTGTCGAGGTTCGCGTTGTCGCTGACCCTCAGCTTCCATGTGCCGTTCGCGGCCTCGGACGAGGCGTTGACGGAGTAGGTGGTGTTGATGTTGTCCGCGCTGCCGCCGGTGCCGTAGCCCTTGAGGGTGTACGCCGTGCCGTCGGGGGCGATCAGCTGGACCTGGAGGTCGCCGATGTAGGTGTGGACGATGTTGACCTGCACGGCGAGCGTGGCGGGGGCGTTGCCGGAGACACCGGAGACGGTGACGGGCGACTCGACGGTGGCGTTGTCGTCGATCGCGTAGTCACCGGTGTTCTCGAAGCGCGGCCCGGGCGGGTTGGGCGTGCCGCCGCCGACGTACAGGAGGCGGTTGGGCGAGCCGCTGCCGGGGCTGGTGACGACGTTCGGCGTGGCCGCGTTCACCAGGGCCGTGCTCACCTGTGCGGGAGTCGCCGTCGGGTTGCCGGACAGGTACAGCGCCGCCGCTCCGGCGACGTGCGGGGTCGCCATCGACGTACCGGAGATGGTGTTGGTGGCGCTGTCGCTCGTGTTCCACGACGAGGTGATCGAGGAGCCGGGCGCGAACAGGTCCAGCGCCGAGCCGTAGTTGGAGTAGCTGGCCTTGGCGTCCGTGCTGGTCGTGGCGCCGACGGTGATCGCCTCGGCGACGCGTGCGGGCGAGCGGGTGGAGGCGTTGGTGCTCTCGTTGCCGGCCGCGACGGCGAAGGTGACTCCGGCGGCGACGGCGTTGCGCACCGCGGTGTCGAGGGCCGTGTCGGCCCCGCCGCCGAGGGACATGTTGGCGACGGCCGGCTTGACCGCGTTGCGGGCGACCCAGTCGATGCCCGCGACGACCTGGGCGGTGGTGCCGGAACCCGAGTTGTTCAGCACGCGCACGCCGACGACACGGGCCTTCTTCGCGACACCGTAGGCGTTGCCCGCGACCGTGCCGGCGACATGGGTGCCGTGGCCGTTGCCGTCCTGGGCGGTGTTGTCGTTGTCGACGGCGTCGTAGCCGTAGGAGGCACGGCCGCCGAAGTCGCTGTGGGTGATGCGGACACCGGTGTCGATGATGTACGCGGTGACGCCCTGTCCGGCGGAGTCCGGGTAGGTGTAGGAGCTGTCCAGCGGGAGAGCGCGCTGGTCGATGCGGTCCAGGCCCCAGGACGGCGGGCTGGGCTGGGTCGCGTCGATGTGGAAGGTGCGGTTCTGGACGACGGAGGCGACGGCCGGGTCGGCCGCGAGGCGCCGGGCCTCGGTCTCGTCGGCGTGGATCTCGTAGCCGTTCAGCGCCTTCCGGTACGTCCGCTCGATCGTGGCTCCGTACTTCGCCGCCACGGCGCGGCCCTGGGCGGTGCCGGAACGGGCCCGGTCGGCCTTGAGGGTCACGATGTAGCTGTCGGCCACGGCGTCGGCCGCGCCCGCGTACTGGATGCGGCCTTCCGCAGCGGCGGGAGCCGCTCCGGCGGGCAGGGCGGAGACGAGACCCGCGGCGAGCGCGGCACTCGCCGCGACACCGATCGCGGCCAGTCTTCGTCGGGGGGCTCCGCCGGACCTGCGCATCGCTGCCATCTGAGGGATCCTCCTCGTTCGGTGGTGCGCTGCTGGTGGGGGACGGTGCGTCGAGCAGACACCGCGAGCACGACAGGGGCATGTCAATCCGCTGTGGCGCTCCTGTGCGTCAGCCGAAAGGTTGAGGGGTCCGGAGGAATTGCACAAGGGCCCTGCAGGGACGTAACACACAAGCCACACAACAGACATGACTGAGCGTCAGCAACAGGCCGGCACCCGGCGCCGACTCCCGGACCCGCCCCGCCCGGCTCCCGGACCCGCCCCGGCGCCGCCCCTCGGACCCTCCCCGTCCGGTTCCGGACCCGCCCCGCCCGGCTCCCGGGCCCGCCCCGGCGTCACCCCTCGGATCCACCCCGTCCGGTTCCGGACCCGCCCCGGCGCCGGTCAGGGGCGCTCGCCCTCCAGCAGGTCGACGCAGCGGGCCAGCAGGTCGACCAGGGTCTGCCGCTCCTCGCCGGTGAAGGCCGCGGCCAGCGCGCGCTCCACCCTCACGGCCCGGGCGTCCGCGTCGGCCGTCACCGCGCGGCCCTCGTCGGTCAGCCGGGTCTCCAGCACATTGCGGTGCCACTCGTGCGGGGTGCGCTCGATCAGGGCGCGGTCCTGGAGGTTCTTCAGCACGGTGTTCATCGTCGGCGGCGTCACCCCGCACAGCCGGGCGAGCGCCGCGGCGGAGATGCCGGGGTTCTCCGACAGGTGCAGCAGCGCCGCGTACTGGGCGACGGTGAGGCCCGCCGGCTTCAGGACCGCGTTCTTGGTCGCGCCGAGCGCCTGCTCGGCCCGCTTGATGTGGGAGCCGAGGCGCTCGGAGGCCGGCATGGACGTCATTCCGGCATGGTAGCCGCGCATATGGAGGTGAGCACGCGAGCAAGAGTTAGCTCATTGACGAGCATTAGAGTTCTAATCTAAGTTCATGCTCGTCAACAAGTGAGCAGTCAAAGACGAGAGGTACCGACGTGTCCCGTACGATCCACCGCCGCACCCTCCTGACCGCGGGCGCCGCGGCCCTGGCCACGGCCGCCGTACCGGCCCCCGCCCGGGCCGCCGCGCGGATCACCGCCGTCCACGAGCTCCCCGGCGACCGCGTCTACCCGGAGGGCATCGCCCTCGACCCGCGCACGGGCGACGTCTACGTCGGCTCGTACGCCGAGGGCACCGTCTACCGGGCCCGCCCGGGCCGGCGTACCGCCGAGGTGCTGCTGCCCGCCGGGACGGACGGGCGCCACACCGCCAACGGGCTGCGGGTGGACCCCTCGGGACGCCTGTGGGTGACCGACTCCACCGCCGGCGTGTGCGTCTACGACCCGCGCACCCGCACCCTGCTGGCCCGCTTCGACGTGCCCGGAGGGGCGCCGTTCTTCGTCAACGACCTCACCGTCACGGCCGACGGCTCGGCCTATCTGACGGACAGCCTGCGCGCGGTGCTCTACCGCGTGACCCCCGGCGACGTCGCCCGCGGGGGCCGCGGCGTGCTGCGGGTCGCCCACGACCTGGGCGGCGTGCTGGCGCCGCGCCCGGACGGCTCCCCCTTCAGTCTCAACGGCATCGTCACCGACGGACGGCGGCTGTTCGTGGTGGACATGATCGCGGGCGAGCTGTTCCGGGTGGACCCTGCGACCGGTGCCGTACGCCGGGTCGCGCTGCTGGGCGGCGATCTGCTCCACGGCGACGGGCTGGAACTGGCCCACGGGACCCTGTGGGCGGCGCACAACGCGACCGACACGATCAGCCGCTGGCGGCTGTCGCCCGGTGGCCGCTCGGCCCGGCTGGAGCGCACGCTCACCGACCCCGCGCTCCAGATCCCGACCACCCTCGTACGTCACCGGGGACGGCTGCTGGTCGTACGCTCGCAGTTCGACAAGGGCGGCCCGTTCGGACCGGGGGTGCCCGAGACTCCGTTCACCGTCGCACGGGTGGACGGGATCTGAGCCGCCCCCGGGGCCGGCTCAGCGGGTGCTCACTCGTCGTCGAACGCCGTGTCCCGGGCGCGCTTCTCCCACTCCGTCACATCGGCGCGCACCTGGTCGAGATGGTCGAGCACGGCCGCTACGGCGTCCTCGCCGACCGGCAGATGCAGCGGGGTCTCGGGAGCCTCCAGCGCGGCGATCACCAGGGACGCCAGCTTCGCCGGGTCGCCCGGCTGGGCTCCGTGGCCGCCGGCGACGAAGGCACGCGTCTGGTTGACCTTGCCGTAGACGCCGGTGTCCTCGCTGGCCCCGGCCCGGCCGCCCTCGAACAGCGAGGTGCGGAACGCGCCCGGCTCGACGATCAGCACCTTGATGCCGAACTCCCGCACCTCGTCCGCGAGCGCCTCCGACATGCCCTCCAGCGCGAACTTGGTGCCGCTGTACGCCGCGAAGCCCGCCACGGACATCTGCCCGCCCATGCTGCTCATCTGCACGATCGCGCCCGACCCGCGCTCGCGCATGTACGGCAGCACCGCCCGCGTCAGCGCGGCCGGACCGAAGACATGCAGGTCGAACAGGTCGCGCAGCTCGTCGTCGGTGGTCTCCTCGAAGGCGCCCACATGCGTACGGCCGGCGTTGTTCACCAGGACGTCGATCCGGCCGTGGCGCACCACGACGTCCTGCAGCGTCTCCTCGGCGGCCACCGTGTCGGTGACGTCGAGGGCGATCGCCTCCATCTGGTCGGGATGCGCGGCGACGAGGTCGCCGAGCGCCTCGGGACGGCGGGCGGCACCCACCACGACGTCGCCGTCGGCGAGGGCAGCCTCGGTGATCGCCCGACCGAAACCGCTGCTCGCGCCCGTCACGAACCACACCTTGTTCATGGGGAACTCCTCGTCCCCGGCCGTCGGCCGGCTGTCCTTTTCCGTCTCGCACCACCCTCCTCCGCAGACAGCGGGACGTCCAAGATCTACCGTGATAACCGATGGCTATGACGACGGACGTCCACGGACGCGACCTGCGCTATTTCGTCGCGGTCGCCGAAGAACTCCATTTCACGCGTGCCGCCGAACGGGTGTACGTGTCGCAGCCCGCCCTGAGCAAGCAGATCCGGGCGCTGGAGAAACAGCTCGGTGTGAAGCTGTTCCGGCGCGACACGCAGGGCGTGGAGCTGACCGCGGCGGGTGCGGCGCTGCTGCCGCACGCCCGGCAGGTGCTCCAGGCGTGGGAGGAGGCCGCGGCGGCGGTCGAACGGGCCCGGGTGGCCGAGCACAGCACCCTGGTGGTGGGCATGAGCACCAGCCTGGGCCGCGGCGGTCTGCTGCCCGCGATCCGCTCCCGCTTCACCGCCGCCCGTCCCGAGGCGACCGTGAAGCTGCGGCAGATCACCTGGGACGACGCCACCGCCGGCCTGGCCGACGGCGACACCGACGTGGCCTTCGTCTGGCTGCCGCTGCCCGACCAGGAGCGGTACGCCTGGACGGTGGTCGTCGAGGAGCCCCGGCTGCTCGCGCTGCCCGACGGGCACCATCTGGCCGGGCGTGCCGAGATCGACTTCGCCGACGTGGCCGACGAACCGTTCCTCGCCCTGCCGCGCAGCGCCGGCCGGCTGCGCGACTTCTGGCTCGGCACCGACGCCCGCGCCGGGCGGCCGCCGCACATCGGGGCCGAGGTCGCCAGCACCGAGGAGACCTACGAGGCTCTCGTCGCCGGTCTCGGCATCTGCCTCATCGCCCGGGGCAACGTCCCGCTCATCACCCTCGGCGGGGTCGTCACCCGCCCCGTCACCGGCCTCACCCCCACCCGGTACGCCCTGGCGTGGCGCCGTGAGGAGGGACTGCGGCCGCTGGTACGGGCCTACGCGGAGGCATGCCGCCAGGTGACGGGGAGGGTCTGAGGAGGCAGGTGCCTGCGCCCGGAGTCCCGGGCCGGCCCGGCCGGGTCCGCGGCGTCGTGCCACCGCGGCCGCTCCCCGGCGGGCTCCGGGACCCGGCGGGACCGGCCACGCGACCGCCGCCCGGTCGCTACCGTTGAGCCATGACCGCACTGCCCGACTGGATGCGCCCGCCGCGCGCGGAAGGCTGGTTCGCGGAGGACCTGGACCGCCTCCCCGAGGCACCTCGCCACACCGAGCTGATC
Source organism: Streptomyces sp. NPDC093094 (assembly GCF_044754345.1). Classification (NCBI taxonomy): domain Bacteria; kingdom Bacillati; phylum Actinomycetota; class Actinomycetes; order Kitasatosporales; family Streptomycetaceae; genus Streptomyces; species Streptomyces sp. NPDC093094. The sequence goes on from NZ_JBIVOX010000007.1 coordinate 351,950, forward strand.
GACGGATCGCTCGTCTTCATGATGTCCCCGCAGCGTGCCTGGCACGGCCGCCTCGTCACCGCCCTGACCACCGTGCTCATGGCGCAGGCGCCGGCCGGCGTCGAGGTCGAGCGGGAGATGACGATCCGCCTCGACACCCGCAACCGCCCCGAGCCGGACCTTCTGCTGACGGACCTGCCCTACGACCCCGACCGCACCTGGTACGCCCCGGAGGACGTGAAGCTCGTCATCGAGGTCGTGTCCCCCGAGTCCGCCCACCGCGACCGTACGGTGAAGCTCCGCAAGTACGCGGAGGCCGGGATCCCGCACTACTGGTGCATCGAGGACGAGGACGGGGCGCCCGTGGTGCACGTCTACGAACTCGACGGACCCACTGGCGCCTACGCCCCCGCCGGCATCTTCCGGGGCACCCTGGAGCGCCCGGTGCCCTTCGAGATCAGCCTGGACCTCGGCAGGCTGACACCGCCCCGGAGCAGCTGAGGAGCCGGCGCCGAACGGACAGGGGCCCGTCCCCCGAAGGGACGGGCCCCGCCGAAGTGACTCTGTCCCTCGGCGGCCAGGTGGGCGAGGACGGCGATCGCCTGGATGGTCTTCCCGAGGCCCATCTCGTCGCCGAGTATCACCTTGCGCTGCGCAAGCGCGAACCGCGCGCCGAACGCCTGGTAACCGCGCAGGGAGACCCGCCGGTGCGTGTCGTCGAGGTCCTGGGTCCGCACCCGCTCCGCGACCTCGTCCGGCAGAAAGCCCTCTGCGGCAGCCGCGTCCGGCAGCCGCCCGGAGATCTCGGCGAGCAGGCTGTAGTACTCGGCGGAGCGGAGTTCGAAGTCCACCCAGGCCGCGACGTCGGACGAGAGCCCCCGGAGCAGGTCCACCGACGCCTGGGCGAGCAGCTCGGGCAGGCCGGCCTGCTCCGCCTCGTCCACCAGCGACCGGATCTCGGCGACCGCCGCCCACGCGCGGGCCTTCTTCTCCCGGCCGGCCAGAAGCATGCGGACCCTTCCGGCGGCGGGCCTCGCGTCGGCCAGCAACGGACCGAGCCGTTCCGCCAGGACGGTGGCCTTGTCGACCGCACGCCGGGCGTCCGGGCCGGCCTCCACCAGGACGTGTAGGGCCATGACGAGCGCGGTGGTGCGCGGTTCCGGCCGGTCCACGTCGATGTGGACGGCCACGGTCTCGTGCACAGCCTCGGAGAGCCGGCGGGCGGCGGCGAGCATCTGGTCGACGGTGCGCTGCCCGACTCCGGGAATCTGCCGCAGCCGGTAGGGGCCTGCTTCGAGAACACTGCCCAGAGTGCGCAGTCCGCTCTTCTCGACGCTCCCCAGCCGCAGCCGCCCTTCGGTGACGTCCTGCAGCCGGGCGACGGGAATAGCGTCGAGCTCCCGCTTCACCGCCGCATCGTGGATCGGCTTCAGTGCCGCCCGTACCGCCTCCACCGCCCTTCCGTGGTCACCGACCACTGCCTGCGCCGCCTCATGCAGTCGCGCTCCCCTCGCGACCGTGTCCCGCTCGCCCCGCCCCACGCTTCCCGCCCTCTCCGACCCTCCCCGCATCTTCCCACCGCCCGCACCGGCCCTCGGCGGGCGTTCGCAGCTCCTTGCGGATCGACCGAACCTCGGGGCGGTCATTCACACCCCCAGACTTACGACCGTCGGTAGGATCAGCACCATGAGCGGTAGTAGGAAGTATTCGATCAGCCTGCCCGAGGATCTCGCCGAGGCCGTACGCGCCCATGTCGGGCCCGGCGGTTTCTCCGCCTACGTCGCCGAAGCTCTCGAACAGAGGGTCGCCATGGACAAGCTGCGGGAGATCGTCGCCGACTTCGAGACCGACAACGAAGCTCTCACCCGCGAGGAGGTCGAGGCCGCCCGGGCGCTGCTGCGTCACGACCACCGGCAGGCCGGCGGGGCCGCCGCCTGATGCCCGGCACCCTCCTGCTCGACAGCGAAGGACTCTCGAAGCTCTACCGCAAGGACCGCACCGTCGCGGCTCTGGTCCAGGCGGCGTCGGAGGAGGGTGTCCGCGTCGCCACCAGCGCCATGACCACCCTCGAGGCCGACTACGAGCGCATCCATCCCGCCCGCATCAGGTGGGTCCTCTCCCGCGTCGACGTTCACGACGTCACCAAAGAGGTCACCGGCCAGGCCGCCGCGCTTCTGCGCGCCCATCACCTCCACGGCCACAAGTACGCCATCGATGCCGCCTTCGCCGTCATCGCCCGCAACGCACCCCGGCCGGTCACCGTCCTCACGTCCGACCCCGAGGACCTGACACTCCTGTGCGGCCCTTCCGTGGAAGTCGTCAAGGTCTGAGACCGCGTCGCCGCAACGCCACCCGGCCAAACGCTGTCACCGCATCGCGGGATCGAGGACTCACTGCAAACAGACACCTGTACCCGACCCGCCAACAGGCGAGTCGGGTACAGGCACTGACATAACGTCAGACGTTGAAGCGGAACTCCACCACGTCCCCGTCCTTCATGACGTACTCCTTGCCCTCCATGCGGGCCTTGCCCTTGGAGCGGGCCTCGGCGACCGAGCCCGTGGCGACGAGGTCGTCGAAGGAGATGACCTCGGCCTTGATGAAGCCCTTCTGGAAGTCGGTGTGGATGACACCGGCGGCCTCGGGGGCGGTGGCGCCCTTCTTGATCGTCCAGGCGCGGGACTCCTTGGGGCCGGCCGTGAGGTAGGTCTGCAGGCCCAGGGTGTTGAAGCCGACGCGGGCGAGGGTGGCCAGGCCCGGCTCCTCGGCGCCCACCGACTCCAGCAGCTCCATGGCGTCCGCCTCGTCCAGCTCGGCCAGGTCGGCCTCCAGCTTGGCGTTGAGGAAGATCGCCTCGGCGGGGGCGACCAGGGCGCGCTGCTCGTCCTTGAAGGCGTCGTCGGTCAGCTCGTCCTCGTCGACGTTGAAGACGTAGAGGAACGGCTTCGTCGTCAGCAGGTGCAGGTCGTGCAGCAGCTCGGCGCGCTCGGTGCCCTGGAGGATGCCCTGGGAGAAGAGGGTGTCGCCCTTCTCCAGGATCTCCTTGGCCTCCTCGACGGCCTTCACCTTCGGAGCGATGTCCTTCTTGATCCGGGACTCCTTCTGGAGACGCGGCAGGACCTTCTCGATGGTCTGGAGGTCGGCGAGGATCAGCTCGGTGTTGATCGTCTCGATGTCGTCCTTCGGCGAGACCTTGCCGTCGACGTGGACGACGTTCTCGTCCTTGAAGGCGCGGATGACCTGGCAGATCGCGTCGGACTCGCGGATGTTCGCCAGGAACTTGTTGCCCAGGCCCTCGCCCTCGGAGGCGCCGCGCACGATGCCGGCGATGTCGACGAAGTCGACCGTGGCCGGCAGGACCCGCTCCGAGGAGAAGATCTCGGCCAGCTTCGCCAGGCGGGGGTCGGGCACGCCGACCACGCCGACGTTCGGCTCGATCGTGGCGAACGGGTAGTTGGCCGCCAGCACGTCGTTCTTGGTCAGGGCGTTGAACAGGGTCGACTTGCCGACATTGGGCAGACCGACGATTCCGATCGTGAGCGACACGTTGCGACTTCCCGTACGTGAGGAGGGGCCAGGGGGGCGCCGTCGGGGCCTGGGGGCCTTCGGGCCGGGGCCAGAGGAGAGCCTGGCCGATCCACCAGTTTACGGGGTGCCCGGCGCGGCCCCCGGCGATCCCGTCGAACGCTCGGCCAAGCTCGGCCCCACGGCGTGTCTGGAGGGCAGTTCGACACATAAAACGACCTAAGTTGGTCCAGTGGAGCAACACAGGACTCGCCAAGACCGGTCCGCACCGCGCCGCGGCACGCCTCCGCTGCCGCCCCAGGCGGGTTCCGCCGACGCCCGCGCGGCGCGGCCCGGACCCCGCCAGGCACGTCCGGGGCCGGCCGGCTCGCGCCTGCCCCAGGGGAGCCCGCGCCCGCCCCGACCCCGTCCGGGAGCCGGCGGCCCGGGGCACCCGCGGCGGCGTCCCGCCGGGACCCGGCGGCCCGCACCCCCGCTGCTGCGCCGCCTGCGGCGGCTGCCCAACCCCCGGCTGACCGGTCTGGGCGGCGGGCTGTTCTGCGCGGCGGTGATGCTCGCGCTGGGCTTCCTGGACGGGCTGCTGTTCGGGGCGTCCCTGACGGTGTATGGCGTGCTGTTCCTGCCGGTGTGCGTGCTGACCGCGGTGTGGGTGCGCCGGGGGGACCTGATGACCGGGCCCGTCGTCGTGCCGATCGCGTTCACCGCGGGGCTGCTGCCGGTCGCGGGCGGCGAGGGCGTCGGGGGACGGCTGATGGGCCTGTTCACCGCGCTGGCCACCCAGGCGGGGTGGCTGTACGGCGGGACACTGCTCACCGGCGTGATCGTGATCGCCCGCAGGCTGGCGCACGTCCGCCGGCGCCGCCCGGCAGGGTCCCGCCCGGCCACCGGCCCCTAGGGCCCTTCCGGCGGATCTCCGTGACGCCCGGCACGCACTCCCCCACTGCCTCAAGGGCGTGGGAGGTGCCCCCGGCCGCACGGCGCGGAGGGCCGGGTGGCTCCGCCGCACGACCCTCCGCGCCGGAGCGCCCTACGCCGGACCCGACTCCGCCGCGCGCATCGCCGCTCCCACGATGCCCGCGTTGTTCAGCAGCTGCGCGGGGACGATCTCCGCCTTGATGCCGTCGATGAAGTGGAGGAACTTCGCGGACTTGCGGCTGACGCCGCCGCCGATGATGAACAGCTCCGGGGAGAAGAGCATCTCGACGTGCGCGAGGTACTTCTCGACGCGGCCGGCCCAGTGCTCCCAGGTGAGGTCGTGGTCCTCCTTGGCCTTGCTGGAGGCGCGCTTCTCCGCGTCGTGGCCGTCGAGTTCGAGATGGCCGAGCTCGGAGTTGGGGACGAGGACGCCGTCGACGAACAGGGCGCTGCCGATGCCCGTGCCGAAGGTCAGCAGGACGACCGTGCCCCGGCGGCCGCGGCCGGCGCCGAAGCGCATCTCGGCGACGCCCGCCGCGTCGGCGTCGTTGACCACCGTCACCGGCAGGCCGCCCAGGCGCTCGCTCAGCAGGGCCCGCGCGTCCGTGTCGATCCAGCCCTTGTCGACGTTGGCCGCGGTGCGAATGGTCGCACCTCCGGTGACCACGCCGGGGAAGGTGACGCCGACCGGTCCCGTCCAGCCGTAGTGCCCGACGACCTCTCTCACCCCGTCGGCCACCGCGTCCGGCGTCGCCGGCTGCGGTGTGAGCACCTTGTGGCGCTCCTGGGAGAGATCGCCCTTGTCCAGGTCCACCGGGGCGCCCTTGATTCCGGACCCGCCGATGTCCACACCGAAGATCTGCATGGCTCTACGTTACGACGGACGACTGACGGTCACGCCCCGGCGGTCTCCGCGCCGGACCCGCCCCGCTGGGCCACCAGGGCCGCGGCCTCGGCACGCAGGTCGCGGCGCAGCTCCTTGGGCAGGGAGAACGTGATGGACTCCTCGGCGGCCTTGACCAGCTCGACGTCCTCGTAGTCCCGCTCGGCGAGCCAGGCCAGGACCTCCTCGACGAGCACCTCCGGCACGGACGCGCCCGAGGTGACGCCGACGGTGGAGACGCCCTCCAGCCATGCCTCGTCGATCTCGTGCGCGAAGTCGACCAGGTGGGCGTCACGGGCGCCGGCCAGCTTGGCGACCTCCACGAGACGCTTGGAGTTGGAGGAGTTGCGCGAGCCGACGACGATCACCAGATCGGCCTCGGCGCCCATCTGCTTGACGGCGAGCTGGCGGTTCTGCGTGGCGTAGCAGATGTCGTCGCTCGGCGGGGAGATCAGCTGGGGGAACTTCTCCTTGAGCGCGTCGACGGTCTCCATGGTCTCGTCGACCGAGAGGGTGGTCTGGGAGAGCCAGACGACCTTGGACTCGTCGCGGACCTCGACCTTCGCCACGTCGCCCGGCCCGTCGACGAGCTGGATGTGGTCGGGGGCCTCTCCGGAGGTGCCGATGACCTCCTCGTGGCCCTCGTGGCCGATCAGCAGGATGTCGTAGTCCTCGTTCGCGAAGCGGACGGCTTCCTTGTGGACCTTGGTGACCAGCGGGCAGGTCGCGTCGATGGTGGCGAGACGGCCGCGCGCGGCCTCCTCGTGGACGACGGGGGCGACGCCGTGCGCCGAGAACATCACGATGCTGCCCGGCGGCACCTCCTCCGTCCGCTCGACGAAGATCGCGCCCTTCTTCTCCAGCGTCTGCACGACGTACTTGTTGTGGACGATCTCGTGCCGGACGTACACCGGGGCCCCGTACTGCTCCAGTGCCTTCTCGACGGCGATCACGGCGCGGTCCACACCCGCGCAGTAACCACGGGGAGCGGCGAGCAGGACACGGCGGCCAGGCGAAGCAGTCATGCGTCCCATCGTAAGGCCGCGTCCGGCGGGCCCGGGATCGCCTGCCCGGCCGGTCGCCGGCGGGACGGGCCGCGGGCCGGTGGCCGGGGGCCCGCGGACGGCGGACACGGGCACGGACGTGCGGGCCGGGCACGTGTGTTCCCGCGGCGGACGGGTCCCGCCGGCCGCGCCGCTCGCCGGGCCTCCCGGCGCCGGGCCGGATTGTCGGCGGGGCCCGTTACGCTCGCGGCATGTCTGTGAACACGACTCCCGAGTCCGCGCTGCCCGTCGGCGAGGTGTCGCGGCTCATCGGGGGCTGGATCGACCGGCTCGGGGCGGTGTGGGTCGAGGGGCAGATCACCCAGCTGTCGCGGCGGCCGGGCGCCGGAGTGGTGTTCCTGACGCTGCGGGACCCGTCGTACGACATCTCCGTGAGCGTCACCTGCTACCGGCAGGTGTTCGACGCCGTCGCCGACGTGGTGAGCGAGGGCGCCCGGGTGGTGGTGCTCGCGAAGCCCGAGTGGTACGCGCCCCGCGGGCAGCTGTCGCTGCGGGCGGCGGAGATACGGGCCGTGGGGGTCGGGGAGCTGCTGGCGCGGCTCGAGCGGCTGAAGAAGACGCTCGCGGGCGAGGGTCTGTTCGCGCCGGAGCGCAAGAAGCCGCTGCCGTTCCTGCCGCAGCTGATCGGCCTGGTCTGCGGCCGGGCGTCGGCCGCCGAGCGGGACGTGCTGGAGAACGCCCGGCGCCGCTGGCCGGCCGTCCGCTTCGAGGTGCGCAACGTCCCCGTGCAGGGGGTGCACGCGGTGCCGCAGGTGGTGCGGGCGGTCGAGGAGCTGGACGCCCACCCCGAGGTCGACGTGATCGTCGTCGCGCGGGGCGGCGGCAGCGTCGAGGACCTGCTGCCGTTCTCCGACGAGCAGCTGGTGCGGGCGGTCGCCGCCTGCCGTACGCCGGTGGTGTCCGCGATCGGCCACGAGCCGGACAGCCCGCTGCTGGACCACGTCGCCGACCTGCGGGCCTCGACCCCGACGGACGCGGCGAAGAAGGTCGTGCCGGACGTCGGCGAGGAGCTGGAGCGGATGCGGCAGCTGCGCGACCGGGCGCGGCGCTGCGTGGACGCCTGGCTGGCGCGCGAGGAGCGCGGGCTCGCCCATGCGCTGGCCCGGCCGTCGATGGAGGACCCGTACCGGATGGTCGACGAGCGCGCCGGCCAGGTGGCCTCTCTCGCCGAGCGGTCCCGGCGCTGTCTCGGTCATCTCCTGGACCGCGCCGACTCCGAGCTGACGCACACGCACGCACGCGTGGTGGCCCTCTCCCCCGCCGCCACCCTGAAGCGCGGTTACGCGGTCCTGCAGAGGGCCGACGGGCAGGCGGTGCGCTCCCCGGGCGAGGTGACGGCCGGCGAGGGCCTGCGCGCCCGGGTGGCCGAGGGGGAGTTCTCTGTACATGTCGATGGCGGCGGCGACGGCCGCCGCGATGTCTAGGGTGGGCGGATGACCGGCAAGGTGGACGAGGCGCTCGGCTACGAGCAGGCGCGTGACGAGCTGATCGAGGTCGTACGGCGCCTGGAGGCGGGCGGTACGACGCTGGAGGAGTCGCTCGCGCTGTGGGAGCGCGGCGAGGAGCTGGCGAAGGTGTGCCGGGGCTGGCTGGAGGGCGCCCGGGCCCGGCTGGACGCGGCGCTGGCCACGGAGGAGGGCTCCGGCGAGGACACCGGGGACGACGGGCGTCCCTGACCGCCGTCCCGGACGGACGAGGAGGCCCCCGGCGGCGTGCCGGGGGCCTCCTGTCATGTGCGCGGGTGCGTGCGACGGACACGACCTCCGGAAGTCGCTCCGCCGGGGCCGGTACGGACGCGCCGGGGTCAGTCCAGCTTGAGGGCCTGCGCCATCTCGGTGAGACGGGCGAAGGGGGCGGTGCCGGTGACCACCGTGGTCGCGCCGTTCTCTCCCGTGAGGACCAGCGCGTCGTAGCGGCCGCCGGTCCAGCGGACCCAGGTGCGGCCGCCGATCTCGTCGGTGGTCCCGCTCTCCCGGGCGCCCTGGCTGGCCTTGTCGATGAAGACGGCCGGGCTCTCGGTGGACTGCTCGACCGCCACGTACTCGCCGTCGGGGTCGTGGAAGCCCAGGTGCCAGGCGTCGTTCTGGTCGCCGCGGAAGCGCACCGACGTGGCCTTCCAGGTGTTCGGCAGACCCTCGGGGGCCGCCACGGGGTACGCGGCCGCGCGGCGTGCCGTCAGCAGCTCCACCCGGTAGTCGACGCGCTGGAGGTCGGGTTCGCGGTCGTCGTGCGGGATGAAGAGGTAGACGACCAATGCCGCGAGGACGATGAGGCCCAGGGACAGAATCATGTCCCGGGCCGTCTTCTGCTTGCCGTACGTGCCTGCCACGCCCCCTATGGTCGCAGGTACCCCCCTCCGCTCATCCGTGGGGCCCCCTGCTCAGTCTGTCGGTCTGACGATAGAGTCTCGAACAGAACCCTCATCCGGCCGTCGTCGTATCAGAAAGGTGCGCTCCGATGACCGAGCATCATCATTTGCCGTCCGAGCTGGACGTCCCCTCCGAGGCTCCCGACCGGAACCTCGCCCTCGAACTGGTCCGTGTGACCGAAGCCGCCGCGATGGCCGCGGGCCGCTGGGTGGGGCGCGGCGACAAGAACGGCGCCGACGGTGCCGCGGTGCGCGCCATGCGGACCCTCGTCTCCACCGTCTCGATGAACGGCGTCGTCGTCATCGGTGAGGGCGAGAAGGACGAGGCCCCGATGCTCTTCAACGGGGAGCGCGTCGGTGACGGGACGGGCCCCGAGGTCGACATCGCCGTCGACCCGATCGACGGCACCACGCTGACGGCCAAGGGCATGCCGAACGCCATCGCCGTCCTCGCGGCCACCGAGCGGGGCGCGATGTTCGACCCCTCCGCCGTGTTCTACATGGACAAGCTGGTCACCGGCCCCGAGGCGGCCGAGTTCGTCGACATCAACGCGCCCGTCGAGGTCAACATCCGCCGGGTCGCCAAGGCCAAGCGGGGCACGCCGGAGGACGTCACCGTCGTCATCCTGGACCGCCCGCGGCACCAGGGCCTCATCAAGGAGATCCGGGACACCGGGGCGCGCATAAAGCTGATCACCGACGGCGACGTGGCCGGGTCGATCCTGGCGCTGCGCGAGGGCACCGGTGTGGACCTGCTGCTCGGCATCGGCGGCACGCCGGAGGGCATCATCTCGGCCTGTGCCGTGAAGTGCCTGGGCGGCACGATCCAGGGCAAGCTGTGGCCCAAGGACGACGAGGAGCGGCAGCGGGCGATCGACGCGGGCCACGACCTGGACCGGGTGCTGACGACGGAGGACCTCGTCACCGGCGAGAACGTGTTCTTCGTGGCGACCGGCATCACCGACGGTGAGCTGCTGCGGGGTGTGCGGTACCGGTCGGAGACGGCCACGACCGACTCGATCGTGATGCGGTCGAAGTCGGGCACCGTGCGCCGGATCGACTCGGAGCACCGGCTGAGCAAGCTGCGGGCCTACAGCGCGATCGACTTCGACCGGGCCAAGTAGCGCCGTGGGGGTGTGACGCCGGCAGCGGCGCATCACCCCCGCAGCACCGGAAAAGGGGCGCCCCCTGTGCGGAGGGGGCGCCCCTTTTCCCTTGCCTGTGCCGGTCAGCCCGCCTGCGCTATGCGGGCCGTCGTCCTCGCGGCCTTCTTCAGCTCCACCTCGCGGCGGCGGCGCCGGGCGAGGACCACCCGGCGTTCGGCGGCGGTGAGGCCGCCCCACACGCCGTAGGGCTCGGGCTGGAGAAGGGCGTGCTCGCGGCACTCGACCATGACCGGACAGCGGGCGCAGACGCGCTTGGCCGCCTCCTCACGGGAGAGCCGGGCGGCGGTGGGTTCCTTGGAGGGCGCGAAGAACAGGCCGGCCTCGTCGCGCCGGCACACCGCCTCGGTGTGCCAGGGGGCGTCTTGGTCCCTGTCCCGCACTGGCCCCCGCTGGGCCGGAACGGCAGCTACCTGCAGGGACGAATGCGGCGGTTGCAGCACGGTCTACTCCTGACGACGGCTTCGCGAGCGAGAGACGATGCAGCAAGGTCTACCCGCTGTGCGCGTGCCTATGCGAGGAGTTCCCGACCGCCGCGGACGACGCCTCGGCGCGCGTCAATGACCGAGGTGCTTGCGCAGACTCCGGTCGGCCTTGTGCTGGACCCGGTCGAGGATGTCCGCGACGAGCCTGCCGCGCCGGGGTCTGGCCTCCACGCTGCCGAGCACCGCCCAGCCGTCCACGAAGACGACCGGCGCCCGCGGGTCGTCCGCGTCCTGCGGGGTCACCTCGAACGCGCCGAGGACGCCGCCGCCGGTACCGCGCAGCGACACGTTCTCCGGGACACGGATCTCGACGCTGCCGAACACCGAGAACGCCTTGATCACGACCTGCTGGTACTCGAAGAGCGCCTCGCTCAGGTCGATCTCCACGCTGCCGAAGACCGCGTAGGCGTGGATGCGGCGGCCCGCGCGCCAGCGGCCCTTGCGGACGGCGGCGGCGAAGACCGCGACCACGTTGTCGTCGGGGTCGGCGGGGATCGCGCCGGCCGTGGGGCGGTGCGGGGCGGCGTAGGGGCCGGCGCGGTGCGCGTGCGCCGCGGGCAGGTCCCTGATGAAGACCTCCAGCTCACCGACCGTCCGCGCGGCCAGGACGCCCTCCACGCGCTCGGCGTGCTCGTCGGCGGTCAGCCGGCCCTCGGCCAGCGCCTCGCGCAGGATGTCGGCGACCCGGTCCCGGTCGGCGTCGGAGCAGCGCAGCTCGGCTGCGGGCGTGGGTGCGGTCTGCTTCTGAAGGTCCACGGCAGCAGCGTACCGAAACACGATAGATCGCGACACCCCCGACTGAGCCTTACCTCACAAGCCGGTCGTCCTCGGGAGGTTCTACGCTGGTGGGCGCCCGCCAATGGAGGCCGGCCGCCGTCTGTCGAGTGAGGAATGGGCACCGATGCCTGAGTTCGAGTACACCGATCTGCTCCCCATGGGCGAGGACACCACCCCCTACCGGCTGGTGACCTCCGAGGGTGTCTCCACCTTCGAGGCCGACGGACGGACGTTCCTCAAGGTCGAGCCCGAGGCGCTGCGCAAGCTGGCCGAAGAGGCGATCCACGACATCCAGCACTACCTGCGCCCGGCCCACCTCGCCCAGCTGCGCCGGATCATCGACGACCCCGAGGCGTCGAGCAACGACAAGTTCGTCGCGCTGGACCTGCTGAAGAACGCGAACATCGCGGCGGCGGGCGTGCTGCCGATGTGCCAGGACACCGGCACGGCGATCGTCATGGGCAAGCGCGGGCAGAACGTGCTGACCGAGGGCGGCGACGAGGCGGCCCTCAGCCGCGGCATCTACGACGCCTACCTGAACCTCAACCTGCGCTACTCGCAGATGGCTCCGCTCACCATGTGGGAGGAGAAGAACACCGGCTCCAACCTGCCGGCCCAGATCGAGCTGTACGCCGCCGACGGCGGCGCCTACAAGTTCCTGTTCATGGCCAAGGGCGGCGGCTCGGCCAACAAGAGCTTCCTCTACCAGGAGACGAAGGCCGTCCTGAACGAGTCCTCCATGATGAAGTTCCTGGAGGAGAAGATCCGTTCGCTCGGCACGGCCGCCTGCCCGCCGTACCACCTGGCCATCGTCGTCGGCGGCACCTCCGCCGAGTACGCGCTGAAGACCGCGAAGTACGCCTCCGCGCACTACCTCGACGAGATCCCCGCCGAGGGCTCGCCGCTCGGGCACGGTTTCCGGGACAAGGAGCTGGAGGAGAAGGTCTTCGAGCTCACCCAGAAGATCGGCATCGGCGCGCAGTTCGGCGGCAAGTACTTCTGCCACGACGTCCGGGTGATCCGGCTGCCGCGCCACGGCGCCTCCTGCCCGGTCGCGATCGCCGTGTCCTGCTCGGCCGACCGCCAGGCCGTCGCCAAGATCACTGCCGAGGGTGTGTTCCTGGAGCAGCTGGAGACCGACCCGGCGCGCTTCCTGCCGGACACCACGGACGAGCACCTCGACGAGGACTCCGACGTGGTGAAGATCGACCTGAACCAGCCGATGGAGACGATCCTCGCCGAGCTGACCCGGTACCCGGTCAAGACCCGGCTCTCCCTGACCGGTCCGCTGGTCGTGGCCCGTGACATCGCGCACGCCAAGATCAAGGAGCGGCTGGACGCGGGCGAGGACATGCCGCAGTACCTGAAGGACCACCCGGTCTACTACGCGGGCCCGGCGAAGACGCCCGAGGGCTACGCCTCCGGCTCCTTCGGTCCCACGACGGCCGGCCGCATGGACTCCTACGTCGAGCAGTTCCAGGCCGCGGGCGGCTCCAAGGTGATGCTCGCCAAGGGCAACCGCAGCAAGCAGGTCACCGACGCGTGCGGCACGCACGGCGGCTTCTACCTCGGCTCCATCGGCGGCCCCGCGGCCCGTCTCGCCCAGGACTGCATCAAGAAGGTCGAGGTCGTCGAGTACGAGGAGCTCGGCATGGAGGCCGTCTGGAAGATCGAGGTCGAGGACTTCCCGGCCTTCGTCGTCGTCGACGACAAGGGCAACGACTTCTTCCAGGATCCCGCGCCGGCGCCGACCTTCACCTCGATCCCCGTGCGGGGCCCCGGGCTCGCGTAGTTCCTCGGGTGCGGCGGGGATGCTTCTCGCCCCCGCCGCACCTGCCCGTCCCGTCCCGAGGGGCTCCGCCCCTTCGACCCCGCTGGGGCTCCGCCCCGAAGAGCCTCGTCCTCGAACGCCGGACGGGCTGAGCGGTGCCGCCCGGCGGACAAGTCGAACGGCTTCTTCCAGGATCCCGTGCCGGAGCCGACCCTCACCTCGGCCCCCGTGCGCGGGCCCTGGCCGGCGCAGTTCTCGGGTGCGGCGGGGATGCTTCTCGCCCCCGCCGCACCTGCCCGTCCCGTCCCGAGGGGCTCCGCCCCTTCGACCCCGCTGGGGCTCCGCCCCGAAGAGCCTCGTCCTCGAACACCGGACGGGCTGAGCGGTGCCGCCCGGCGGACAAGTCGGACGGCTTCTTCCAGGATCCCGTGCCGGAGCCGGCCCTCACCTCGCGGGCCTGGTGCGCCGGGGGCGGCGGGAGACGGGTCCCGCAGCCGCCGCCACGGGCCCCTTTCGGTCCGGACGCCTCGCCCTCGGACGCCGGACGGGCAGCCGGTGCCGTCGGACGGACGGGCCGGACGGCTTCCTCCGGGATCCGGCTCCTGCACCGGCCTTCACGTCCGGGCCGGCCCGGGGTGACGGTGCCTCCGGCCGGAAGACCGCTCCCCCTCGCCCCTGTTCCCCCGTGACGGGACTCCGCCCCGGGGGAACACCTGTCACGTCCCGGACGCTGTGACAGGTGGAGGTGATCGGCAGTGGCCGACGAGGAGCAGGGCTATCGCATCGAGCACGACTCGATGGGTGAGGTGCGGGTCCCCGCGCACGCGAAGTGGCGGGCCCAGACCCAGCGCGCGATCGAGAACTTCCCGGTCTCCGGGCAGCGCATCGAGCGCGCGCACATCGAGGCGCTCGCCCGGATCAAGGGAGCGGCCGCCAAGGTCAACGCCCGTCTCGGCGTGCTCGACGAGGACATCGCGGCGGCGATCCAGGAGGCCGCGGCGGAGGTCGCCGAGGGCCGCTGGGACGAGCACTTCCCGGTGGACGTGTTCCAGACCGGGTCGGGGACCTCGTCGAACATGAACACCAACGAGGTCGTCGCCACGCTCGCGAGCGAGCGCCTCGGCCGGCCCGTGCATCCCAACGACCACGTCAACGCCTCGCAGTCGTCCAACGACGTCTTCCCCTCCTCCCTCCACATCGCCGCCACCGCCGCCGTCACCCGCGACCTGATCCCGGCCCTGGAACACCTCGCCGCCGCCCTGGAGCGCAAGTCCGAGGAGTTCGCCGACGTGGTCAAGTCCGGCCGTACGCATCTGATGGACGCCACGCCCGTGACGCTGGGCCAGGAGTTCGGCGGGTACGCCGCCCAGATGCGGTACGGCGTCGAGCGGCTGACCGCGTCCCTGCCCCGGCTCGCCGAACTCCCGCTCGGCGGGACCGCGGTCGGCACCGGCATCAACACCCCGCCCGGCTTCTCCGCGGCCGTCATCGAGGAGGTCGCCCGGACCACCGGACTGCCGCTGACCGAGGCACGCGACCACTTCGAGGCCCAGGGCGCCCGGGACGGGATCGTCGAGACCAGCGGGCAGCTGCGCACCGTCGCCGTCGGCCTGACGAAGATCGCCAACGATCTGCGCTGGATGGCGTCCGGCCCGCGCACCGGCCTCGCCGAGATCTCCCTGCCCGACCTCCAGCCTGGGTCCTCGATCATGCCGGGCAAGGTCAACCCGGTCGTCCCCGAGGCCGTGCTGATGGTCGCCGCGCAGGTCACCGGGAACGACGCCGCCGTCGCCGCGGCCGGCGCCGCCGGGAACTTCGAGCTCAACGTCATGCTGCCGGTGATCGCCCGCAACGTCCTGGAGTCCGTACGGCTTCTCGCCAACGTCTCCCGGCTGCTCGCCGACCGCACGGTCGACGGCATCACCGCCCACCGCGAACGCGCCCGGGAGTACGCCGAGTCCTCGCCGTCGGTGGTGACGCCGCTGAACAGGTACATCGGCTACGAGGAGGCCGCGAAGGTCGCCAAGGAGTCGCTCGCGCAGCGCAAGACCATCCGTCAGGTGGTGCTGGAGGGCGGGTACGTCGACCGGGGCGACCTCACCCTGGAGCAGCTCGACGAGGCGCTGGACGTCCTGCGCATGACCCGGCCGTAGGCCCGTGTGTTCCGCCCGTGTGTCCCGCAGGTGAACCATGGGACGCACGGCGGCGTCGTACCACGGTGACACCTAATATCTGTACATGGCAGACGGTGGAGCGGTGAGACACGAGACGGACGGTCCGACGGCCCACTGGGCGCCCGGGAGCCGGATCCTGTGGCGCTACCGGGAGAACGCCGGAGAGCGGTTCCACATCGCGCGCCCCGTGACCGTGGTGCGCGACGACGAGGAACTGCTCGCCGTGTGGCTGGCGCCCGGCACCGAGTGCGTGAAGCCGGTGCTCGCCGACGGCACTCCGGTGCACGAGGAACCGCTGGAGTCGCGCTACACCCGGCCGCGCACGGTGCAGCGCGACCGCTGGTTCGGCACGGGCGTGCTGAAACTGGCGCAGCCGGGCCGGCCGTGGTCGGTGTGGCTGTTCTGGGAGCCGGGCTGGCGGTTCAAGAACTGGTACGTCAATCTGGAGGAGCCGCTGGCCCGTTGGCACGGCGGCGTGGACTCCGAGGACCATTTCCTGGACATCTCCGTCGAGCCGGACCGCAGCTGGAGCTGGCGGGACGAGGACGAGTTCGCGCAGGCCCAGCGCGACGGCCTGGTCGACGCGGCGCTGGCCGGACGGGTGCGGGCGGCGGGGCAGGACGCGGTGGAGGCGATCCGCGCCTGGGGGCCGCCGTTCGGTGACGGCTGGCAGAACTGGCGTCCGGATCCCTCCTGGGGGGTACCGTCACTGCCGGACGACTGGGACCGTACGCCCGCGCACGTGTCCTCATGAGACCCTTGATGCGCCCCCGGGCACGAAACGTAGGATCGTCCTCCGCAAGGGCGCACGGAGGCAACTTCTGGAGCGCGGAGCGAGTCTGACCGGATGTCACCGAGGGGCGGCAGGGCGTGAGCGAGGTGTACGACGGCAACACCCGTGCGGACCGCGGCTGGTCCGCCGGTGACACAGGCACAGTCTCTGACCACGCGGGGACTCCGTTCCTGGGGCACGTATTCCGGGTATCGGGATTTCTGCGGGACGAACTGCACGCGCGGCGCGCAGCCCCGGACGGATGGATTTCACACGCGTGACGGAGAACCCCACCTCCTATGAACGCCCCCAGGCGGGCGTCGACCCCGCGGACCCCCGCGGGGCGCTCCTGCACACCCCGGCGACGGGCCGTGCGGCCGGTCCCGCGTTACCGCCGCAGGGCCGGGCGGGCGAGACCCCGGCGGACACGTCCGTGACGCCCGGCGACAGCGGCCCGGAGCATTCGCAGCCGGCCGCGGCGGAGCCGGGCACCCATCGCCCGCGGCCCGCTCCCGAGGCGATCCCGGCCCAGCCGGGCACCGGCCAGGAGGGGCCCGCGGGGCGTGCCCCGGGCGGGCAGGAGCGGCGCAGCGGCCAGGGTGTGCCCGGCAGCCGTCCCACGCCGATGCGGCGGGACGGGGACCGGCTGCGCTTCGTGGGCGCGGCGACCCGGCGGATCGCCCGCGGCATCGACCTCGACGAGATCGTGATGGGGCTGTGCCGGGCGACGGTGCCGACGTTCGCGGACGCCATCCTGGTGTACCTGCGCGACCCGCTGCCGGTCGGCGACGAGCGGCCCACGGGGCCGGTCGTCCTGCGGCTGCGGCGTACCGACCGGATCCCGGAGGAGCGGGACACCGACGGCGGCTTCCTGCCCGCGCAGGCACCGGAACCGGCCGAGCTGTCCTCGGTGACCGCCGAGCTGTGCGAGGTGCGTCCCGGCGGCGCGCTCGCCGAGGTGCTGCGCGGGGTGCGGCCGGTGTTCGCGGACGCGCCCGCCGCGCGTGCCGCGCTGCCCGAACTGCTCGGCGAGGAGGGTGAGTCGATCGTGCCCGGCGGGCGCCGGGCGATCCTCGCCCCGCTGCGCGGCCGGCGCCGGGTGATCGGCGCGGCCGTGTTCCTGCGCCGGCCGGAACGGATCCCGTTCGAGGCGGACGACCTGCTGGTGGCCGCGCAGCTCGCCACGCACAGCGCGCTCGGCATCGACAAGGCGGTGCTGTACGGGCGGGAGGCGTACATCGCCGACGAGCTCCAGCGCACGATGCTGCCGGAGACGCTGCCCCGTCCCACGGGCGTACGGCTGGCGTCCCGCTATCTGCCGGCGGCCGAGACCGCGCGGGTGGGCGGCGACTGGTACGACGCGATCCCGCTGCCGGGCTCGCGGGTGGCGCTGGTCGTCGGTGACGTCATGGGCCATTCCATGACCTCGGCGGCGATCATGGGCCAGCTGCGGACGACCGCGCAGACCCTCGCGGGGCTGGATCTGCCGCCGCAGGAGGTGCTGCACCATCTCGACGAGCAGGCGCAGCGGCTCGGCACGGACCGGATGGCGACCTGTCTGTACGCGGTGTACGACCCGGTCTCCCACCGGATCACGATCGCCAACGCCGGGCATCCGCCGCCGGTGCTGCTGCATCTGGGCGGCCGGGCCGAGGTGCTGCGGGTGCCGCCGGGGGCGCCGATCGGGGTGGGCGGTGTCGACTTCGAGGCGGTGGAGCTGGACGCGCCCGCCGGGGCGACGCTGCTGCTGTACACCGACGGGCTGGTGGAGTCGCGGCTGCGGGACGTGTGGACCGGCATAGAACAGCTGCGTGAGCGGCTGGCCGCGACCGCGCAGCTGACCGGGCCGGATCATCCGCCGCCGCTGGAGGCACTGTGCGACGAGGTGCTGGACATGCTGGGGCCGGGCGACCGGGACGACGACATCGCGCTGCTCGCGGCGCGGTTCGACGGGATCGCGCCGAGTGATGTGGCGTACTGGTTCCTGGAGCCGGAGGACGCCGCGCCGGGCCGTGCCCGCAGGCTGGCCCGCAGTGCGCTGGCGCGGTGGGGGCTGGAGGAGCTCACCGACTCGGTGGAGCTGCTGGTGAGCGAGGTCGTCACCAACGCGGTGCGCTACGCCTCGCGGCCGGTGACCCTGCGGCTGCTGCGGACGGACGTGCTGCGCTGCGAGGTCGGGGACGACGTGCCGCAGCTGCCTCGGCTGCGGCAGGCCCGGGCGACGGACGAGGGCGGGCGCGGGCTGTATCTGGTCAACAAGCTGGCCCGCAGATGGGGGGCGACCCGGCTGAGCACGGGCAAGGTCGTGTGGTTCGAGCTCAACCAGGGGTGACGGCCCCCTCCGCGGGAGGAACACGAAGGAGCCCGGCGATCTGATCGCCGGGCTCCTTCGTGTTCACCGGTCCAGGATCCCCGGCTCGGCCGGGTCCTCCGGGATGTCCTCCGTCGGGGTCACCGTCGGCGTCTCCGTCGGGGTCTCCGTGGGGGTCTCGGTCGGGGGTTCGGTCGTCGGCTCCTCGGTCGGGGCCTCGGTCGTCGGGGGCCGGGTCGTCGGCGGCTTCGTGGTCGGCGCCTCGGTCGTGGGCGTCTCGCTCGGGCTCTCGGTGGGCGTCGAGGACGGTGTCGTCGTCGGCGTCCAGTCGGGCTCGACCGCCGCGCCCTGGTCGGTGTCCAGGTCGAACTCGGTGACCTTGTTCATGACGCCGAAGGTGTAGGCGGCCCAGATCCGCGCGGGGAAGCCGCCGCCGTTGACGCGGTCCTCGCCGCCGGCCTCGTACATCGGGATCTGCTTGTGCGGGGGCTTGTCGTCCTCGCCGAACAGTCCGACGGAGGTGACGAGCCTCGGGGTGAAGCCGGTGAACCAGGCGGACTTGTTGTTGTCGGAGGTGCCGGTCTTGCCGGCGACCTGCTGGCCGTCGCGCAGGGGGTTGTCGCGGACCGAGCGCTGGGCGGTGCCGTCGTCGACCACGCCGGTCAGGACGGAGGTGACGCCGTCGGCGGCGCTGCGGCTGATGACCTGGTCGCCGATCGGGTCGGGGATCTCGACCGTGCGGCCCTTCTTCTCCGCCGACTTGATGATGGTCGGGGTGACCTGCTTGCCGTGGTTGGCGAGGGTGGCGTAGATGCCGGCCATCTCCAGGGGACTCGCGCCCATGGAGCCGAGGGTCTGGGCGGGCACGGCCTGCATGCCCTCGGTGTCCATGCCGAGCTTCCTGGCCGTGGCCATGACGGTGTCCATGCCGACGTCGACACCCATCTGCGCGAACACCGAGTTGACGGACTTGTTCATCGCGGTCTGGACGCTGATGGGCCCGTAGTCGACGTCGTCCTCGTTGGGCGGGGCGAAGCCGACCTCGCGGCCGTCGTCCTCGGCGGGGCGGCGGCTGTCGCCGTCGTAGAGCGTCTTCGCCGTGATGGGGTCGCCGTCCTGGGTCTTCGCGCCCTCCTCGAAGGCGGCGGCCAGGATGACCGGCTTGAAGGTGGAGGCGGGCTGGTAGTCGCGGCGGGTCGCGTTGCTGAGGTAGTGCTTGAAGTAGTCGCGGCCGCCGTAGAGGGCGACGATCTTGCCGGTCCTCGGGTCGACGGAGACCGCGCCCGGCTGGACGTCGGCGTCGACCTTGCGCTCCTTGGGGTCGAGCTCGGAGAGCAGCTCGGCCTTGACGGCCTTCTCCAGCGCGGCCTGCTTCTTGGGGTCGATGTTGAGGGTGATGGTCCAGCCCTGCTGGTCGACCTGGGCGGCCGCCTCGGAGCGGGTGATGCCCTCCTCGGCCATCAGCCGGTCCTCCAGCTGCCGGTTGGCCAGCTCGACGAGGTAGCCCTTCTGGCCCTCCATGCCGGGGGCGCCCTTGGGCTCCTTCGGCACCGGGAACTTCATGGGGGCCCGCTCGGACCGGTCGAGCCAGTCCTCCTCGACCATGTTGTCCAGGACGTAGTTCCAGCGGTTCTTCACCAGGCGCTTGCTGGTGTCCGAGGCGACGGCCCAGTCGTACTGGCTGGGTGCCTGGAGCAGAGCGGCGAGATAGGCGCCCTGCGCGACGCTGAGCTCCTCGGCGTCGACGCGGTAGTAGGCCTGGGCCGCGGCCTGGATGCCGTAGGCGCCGCGGCCGTAGTAGCTGGTGTTGATGTAGCCCGCGAGGATGTCGTCCTTGGTGAGCTGGCGGTCGACCTTGAGGGAGATCACCAGCTCCTTGAACTTGCGGGTGACCGTCTGTTCCTGGGTCAGGTAGTAGTTCTTGACGTACTGCTGGGTGATCGTGGAGCCGCCCTGCTTGCCCTTGCCGGTCACGGTGTTGAGCAGACCGCGGGCGGTGCCCTTCAGGTCGATGCCGGAGTCGTGGTAGAAGCTCTTGTTCTCGGCGGCGACGAAGGTCTTCTGGACCGGCTCGGGGACCTTGGCGAGGTCCACGATCTCGCGGTTGACCTCGCCGTCGCGGGCGAGCATGGTGCCGTCGCCGAACTTGTAGATGTTGCTCTGGCGCTGGGCGGCGAGGTTGCCCTTGGGCACGTCCACGGCCAGGTACAGCACGATGAAGGCGCCGATGCCGAGCAGGCACAGGCCCAGGAACGTGCCGAGGATCTTCCTCCAGGTGAAGAACCGGCGTATGCCGCCGGTGCTGTTCGCCGCGTCCGACGAACGGCGACGCCCCTGCGCCGCGCGGCCGCCACCGCGCTGCCGCGCCCGTCTCTCTTCCGCTCGTCCCATCAGTCCTTCTGCTCCGCTTCGCTCTCAGGTGTCGCACACGTTCTCGGCTCAGGTCAGCTCAGAAAGCTAACACCGGTGTATGTGGCCAAGTCCGCCCGATCCGGTCTTTTACGGACGTGACAATGAGCACCCACCCCATGGGAACCGACGTACGAGAGGTGCACAGGGTTGCCGTGACGGCGTAAAGTGATATCACTTAATAAGCATTGAGCTAGGACGAGCGGCTGCCGGCAGGCGGCTGCCGTGCGAGAAACGGGGGACCACCCATGTCCGCAGTCGCCTCATCGGTCACCGCCGACGTACCCGAGATGCCCGAGCCGCGGGTGAGAGAGTTCGCCGCCAACAGCATCGGCGGCGGGCTGGCCCTGCTGCTCGGACTGCTCGGGGTGCTGGGCGGGGCCGGCCTGATCGTCACCGGGGCCGTCCTCGCCTCGACGGCGGCCAAGGCCACGCTGACCGTCGCCGGGTCGCTGGTCGTCCTCGCGGCGTTCCTCGCCCTGTGCGGGCTGAACACGGTCGCGCCCGGCGAGGCCCGGGTCGTCCAGCTCTTCGGCCGCTACCGGGGCACCATCCGCCAGGACGGCCTGCGCTGGGTGAACCCGTTCACCTCGCGCACGAAGATCTCCACCCGGGTCCGCAACCACGAGACCGCCGTGCTGAAGGTGAACGACGCCTACGGCAACCCGATCGAACTGGCCGCGGTCGTGGTGTGGAAGGTCGAGGACACCGCGCAGGCCAGCTTCGAGGTGGACGACTACATCGAGTTCGTCTCCACGCAGACCGAGGCGGCCGTGCGGCACATCGCGATCGAGTACCCCTACGACGCCCACGACGAGGACGGCCTGTCGCTGCGCGGCAACGCCGAGGAGATCACCGAGAAGCTCGCCGTCGAGCTGCACGCACGCGTGGAGGCGGCCGGGGTGCAGATCGTGGAGTCACGCTTCACGCATCTCGCGTACGCTCCCGAGATCGCCTCCGCGATGCTCCAGCGGCAGCAGGCCGGAGCGGTCGTCGCGGCCCGCCGGCAGATCGTGGACGGCGCGGTCGGCATGGTCGAGGCGGCCGTCGCGCGCCTGGAGGAGCAGGACATCGTGGAGCTGGACACCGAACGGAAGGCGGCGATGGTGTCGAACCTGATGGTGGTGCTGTGCGGGGACCGCTCGGCCCAGCCGGTCCTCAACACCGGGACCCTCTACCAGTGAGCACCCCCTCCGAGGGCCCGGCCCCTCAGCGGCGGCCGCAGCAGCGCAAGCAGGTGCTGCTGCGGCTGGACCCGTCCGTGTACGACGCGCTCGCCCGGTGGGCGTCGGACGAACTGCGGTCCGCCAACGCGCAGATCGAGTTCCTGCTGCGGCGCGCCCTCGCGGAGGCCGGCCGGCTGCCCGGTGACGCCGGACCGATCCCCCGCCGGGGCCGGCCGCGGGATCCCCAGTAGCAGAACCGTGACAAACGGCCCCCACCTGGGCCGACCGCCACCCCGGCAGCCACTGTGCACTTCACGTATACATGCGGCGTATACACGGTGTGTAGAGTGCTGCCATGTCCATCGGTCACACTCTTCTCGGCCTGCTGGAGTCCGGCCCGCGACACGGCTACGACCTCAAGCGCGCCTTCGACGCGAAGTTCGGTCAGGACCGGCCTCTGCACTACGGCCAGGTCTACTCGACGATGTCCCGGCTGCTGAAGAACGGGCTCGTCGAAGTCGACGGCATCGAGCCCGGCGGCGGCCCCGAGCGCAAGCGGTACGCGATCACCGACGCCGGGGTCACCGACGTCGCCCGGTGGCTCGCCACCCCGGAGAAGCCCGAGCCGTACCTCCAGTCGACGCTCTACACCAAGGTCGTCCTCGCGCTGCTCACCCACCGCGACGCCGCCGACATCCTCGACACCCAGCGCGCCGAGCATCTGCGGATGATGCGCATGCTCACCGAACGCAAGCGCGGCGGCGACCTCGCCGACCAGCTGATCTGCGACCACGCGCTCTTCCATCTGGAGGCCGACCTGCGGTGGCTGGAACTGACCGCCGCGCGCCTCGACAAACTCGCCCAGGCGGTGACCGCATGACCCCTCCCCCCGGTTCCCTGCTCGCGGCCGAGGGGCTGCGCAAGGCGTACGGCCCCACCACGGCGCTGGACGGCGCCGAGTTCTCCATCCACGCGGGCGAGGTCGTCGCCGTGATGGGCCCCTCCGGCTCCGGCAAGTCGACCCTGCTGCACTGTCTCGCCGGGATCGTCACGCCCGACTCCGGCTCGATCCTCTACGACGGACACGAGATGGCGACCATGAGCGACGCCGGCCGCAGCCGGCTGCGCCGCTCGGAGTTCGGGTTCGTCTTCCAGTTCGGCCAGCTCGTGCCCGAACTGACCTGCGTGGAGAACGTCGCCCTGCCGCTGCGGCTGAACGGCGTGGCCCGCAAGGACGCCGAACGCACCGCGCTGACCTGGATGCAGCGCCTGGAGGTCGACGACCTGGCCGGGCAGCGGCCCGGCGAGGTCTCCGGCGGCCAGGGGCAGCGCGTGGCGGTGGCCCGCGCCCTGGTCACCGGCCCGCGGGTGCTGTTCGCCGACGAGCCGACCGGCGCGCTGGACTCCCTCAACGGCGAGCGGGTGATGGAGCTGCTGACGGAGGCGGCCCGGTCGACCAACGCGGCCGTCGTCCTGGTCACCCACGAAGCCCGGGTCGCCGCCTACTCCGACCGTGAGATCGTCGTCCGCGACGGCAGGTCCCGGGACATGGAGCGCGCCGTATGAACGTCCGCCAGTGGACGCGCGACCTGGGCATGGGAACCCGGTTCGCCTTCACCGGGCGCGGCGGCTGGGTGCGGGCGCTGCTGACCGCCGTCGGCGTCGGCCTCGGTGTGGCGCTGCTGCTGATCACCACCGCGATCCCGAACGCGCTCGACGCCCGTGACGACCGGGGTTCCGCGCGGTCGGACTCGCTGTACTCCCCGGAGAAGCCGGCCAGGTCCGACGCCACCGCCCTCGTCGCCGACGTGTCGACCTACTTCCGCGACGAGGAGGTCCGGGGCCGGGCGCTGGAGCCGGAGGGGCCGCGCGCGCCGCTGCCGCCGGGGCTGAGTGCCTTCCCCGGAGACGGTGAGCTGGTGGTCTCGCCCGCGCTGGAGCGGCTGCTGAACTCCGACGAGGGCGCCCTGCTGCGTGAGCGGCTGCCAGGCCGGATCACCGGGACCGTCGGGCGGGCGGGCCTGATCGGCCCCTCCGAACTGCTCTTCTACCGGGGCGCCGACGGGCTCGCCGAGCGCATCGCGACCAGCGAGAACACCGTGAACCGGGTCGAGCGGTTCGGCGACCCGGACCCGTTCCCCTCCGAGCCGCTGGACCCGGTGCTCCTGCTGCTGGTCCTGGTCATGCTGGTGGCACTGCTGATGCCGGTGGCCGTGTTCATCGCCGCGGCCGTACGGTTCGGCGGCGAGCGGCGCGACCGGCGGCTCGCGGCGCTGCGGCTGGTGGGCTCCGACGGCGCCATGACCCGGCGGGTCGCGGCGGGCGAGGCCCTCGCGGGGGCCGCGCTGGGCGTGCTGTTCGGCGCGGGCTTCTTCCTGGCCGGCCGTCAGATCGTGGGCTCCTTCGAGGTGTTCGGGGTGAGCGTGTTCCCCGGCGACCTCGACCCCTCCCCGGCGCTGGCCGCGCTGGTGGCCCTCGCGGTGCCCGCCGCCGCGGTGCTGGTGACCCTGTTCGCGCTGCGCGGTGTGGTGATCGAGCCGCTCGGCGTGGTGCGCACGGCCAAGCCCGCCCGGCGCCGGCTGTGGTGGCGGCTGCTGGTGCCGCTGGCCGGTCTGGGGATGCTCGTGCCGATGATCGGCCAGGGCCGCGACAACGGCGACTTCAACCAGTACCTCGTCATCGGCGGCGTGATGCTGCTGCTCGTGGGGATCACGGCCCTGCTGCCGTGGGTCGTGGAGGCGGTCGTCGCCCGTATGGGCGCCGGTTCGGTGTCCTGGCAGCTGGCCGTGCGACGGCTCCAGCTGAGCGGCGGCACGGCCGCCCGTACGGTCAACGGCATCGCGGTCGCGGTCGCCGGCGCCATCGCGCTCCAGATGCTGTTCGCGGGCGTGGAGAGCGACTACGAGACCCCGACCGGCACCGACGTGGCCCGCGTCCAGATGCAGGTGGACCTCCCCGCCGGGACGGAACCGGACCCGGCCGCGGAGCGGTTCCGGCGCACGAAGGGCGTGCGGACGGTCCACTCCCTGTCCGACGGCAACGTCGGGGACCGGGCGAAGGACCCGGAGGTGACGACCGCTCTGACGGTGGCCGACTGCGCGACCCTGCGCCAGGTGGCGAAGCTGCCGTCGTGCCGTGAGGGCGACGTCTTCGCGGTGCACGGCGCCGAGTACGACACGGAGACCCCGAAGCTGGCCCGGACGGGACGCGAGCTGTACATCGACCCGAAGACCTACGACGGCGGCCCGCCCTCCCGCCAGGTCGCCTGGACGCTGCCGAAGGGGATGAAGCGGGCAGAGGCCGACAAGGGCCTGAGCGGCAACGAGTGGGGCGGCTTCCTGGCCACCCCGAGCGCGCTGCCGAAGGCCGCCCTCCCCGCGCTGGTCGGCCGGGTCTACCTCGGTCTTGACCGGTCCGTGCCGGACGCGGAGGAGCTGGTCCGCAACACCGCCGCGGCGGTCGACCCGTACTCGACGGCCTGGACGTGGCAGTCCGTCGAGCGTTCGGAGCGCTTCGACTCCATCCGGAACGGACTGTTCGTCGGCGCCTCCTGCGTGCTGGCGCTGATCGGCGCGAGCCTGCTGGTCTCCCAGCTGGAACAGCTCCGCGAGCGCCGGAACCTGCTGTCCGCCCTGGTCGCCTTCGGCACCCGCCGCCGCACGCTCGGCCTGTCGGTCCTGTGGCAGACGGCCCTGCCGATAGCACTGGGCCTGGCCCTGGCCTGCGCGGTGGGGCTGGCCCTCGGCGCGGTGCTCCTGCGGATGACCGACACGGCGGTACGGGTGGACTGGCCGAGCGTCCTCGCGATGACCGGCATCGGCGGTGCCGTGGTCGTGGCGGTGACCCTGCTGAGCCTGCCTCCCCTGGTCAGGCTGATGCGGCCGGAGGGCCTGCGGACGGAGTGACCCGAAGGGTCCCCTCCAGGGGCGCGGGGAACTGCGCGACCGGCCCCGAGGTCCGAAAGCCCACGGACACAGTGCCCGCCCGAGGGGCGCGGGGAACTGCGCGACCGGCCCCGACGGCCGGCACCCGCAGGACAACCGCACCCCCTACGGCGCCGACGCGGACGGAGCCGCCCCCAGCACCCGTACGGGCAGCGGGCGCAGCGCCTCGCGCAGGGCCGCGGCCAGCTCCTCGTACTCCGCCCCCCGGGCCGCCCCCGTCCGCATCGCCAGGGCGACCCTGCGGGTGGGGGCCGGTTCGGCGAAGGAGCCGGTGAGGAGCTGGTTGCTGCGGCTGGTCTCCACCTTCACCGCCGTACGCGGCAGCAGCGTGCAGCCCAGTCCGCCGGCCACCAGCTGGACCAGGGTGGACAGTCCGGCCGCGGTGGTGGTGACGTCGGCGTCCTCGCGGCCGGCCTCCCGGCAGATGTCGAGGGCCTGGTCGCGCAGGCAGTGCCCCTCGTCCAGCAGGAGCAGGTTCAGCTCCTTCAGCACCTCGCGCGGGATGCCCTCACGGCCGCCGAGCCCGTGGTCCAGCGGCGTGACCAGCACGAAGTCCTCGTCGAACAGGGGAAGTTCGACGACCCCGGGCACCCCCAGCGGCACCGCGAGGAGCAGCAGGTCCAGCCGGCCGGTGTTCAGGCCCTCGACGAGGCTCGCGGTCTGTTCCTCGTGGACCTGGAGGTCGAGGTGCGGATAGCGCTCGTGGACGAGGCGCAGCACGGTCGGCAGCAGATAGGGCGCGACGGTGGGGATGACCCCGAGCCGCAGCGCCCCGGTGAAGGGGGCGCGCACCGCCTCGGCCTCCTCCAGCAGCGCGCCGACCTCGGCGAGGACGGCCTTGGCACGGATCGCGAGGCGTTCCCCGGCGGGCGTGAGCAGCACCTTGCGCGTCGTACGCTCGACGAGGACGACACCGAGGACCTCCTCCAGCGCGGAGACGGCACCGGACAGGGCGGGCTGGCTCATGCCGATGGCGGCGGCCGCGTCCCGGAAGTGCAGATGCTCGGCCACGGCGGCGAAGGCCCGCAGCTGGGACAGGCTCGGCTGGCGCCTCTTGGCCCCGGCGACACTCACCGTCACTGATAACCACCTCCGATCAACACGTCCGAGTGTAGCTATTTCTGCAATCAATGCCGCCTGTGCCAACATCATCAGCGTCCAACCCATGGGAAACGCCCCCAAAAAGGGTGCTTCCTCGCTGCAAGGAGAGCGCGTGCTCACTGTCGGTGACAAGTTCCCCGAGTTCGAACTGACCGCCTGCGTCTCGCTGGAGAAGGGCCAGGAGTTCGAGACGATCGACCACAAGACCTACGAGGGCAAGTGGAAGATCGTCTTCGCGTGGCCCAAGGACTTCACCTTCGTGTGCCCGACGGAGATCGCCGCCTTCGGCAAGCTGAACGAGGAGTTCGCCGACCGTGACGCCCAGGTCCTCGGCTTCTCCGGTGACTCGGAGTTCGTCCACCACGCCTGGCGCAAGGACCACGACGACCTGCGCGACCTGCCGTTCCCGATGATGGCCGACTCCAAGCACGAGCTGATGCGCGACCTGGGCATCGAGGGCGAGGACGGCTTCGCCAAGCGCGCCGTGTTCATCGTCGACCAGAACAACGAGATCCAGTTCTCCATGGTGACCGCCGGCTCCGTCGGCCGTAACCCCAAGGAGGTCCTGCGGGTCCTGGACGCCCTGCAGACCGACGAGCTGTGCCCGTGCAACTGGACCAAGGGCGAGAACACCCTCGACCCGGTCGCGCTGCTGGCCGGTGAGTGAGGCATGTCCCTCGACTCCCTCAAGTCCCGGATACCGGACTACGCCAAGGACCTGAAGCTCAACCTGGGCTCGGTCATCGGCAACTCGGACCTGCCCGCGCAGCAGCTGTGGGGCACGGTGCTGGCCACCGCCATCGCCTCCCGCTCCCCGATCGTGCTGCGTGAGCTGGAGCCCGAGGCCAAGGAGAACCTGAAGCCCGAGGCGTACCAGGCCGCCAAGGCCGCCGCCGCGATCATGGCGATGAACAACGTCTTCTACCGGACGCGCCACCTGCTCTCGGACCACGAGTACGGGAACCTGCGCGCCGGTCTGCGGATGAACGTCATCGGCAACCCCGGCGTCGACAAGGTCGACTTCGAGCTGTGGTCCTTCGCCGTCTCCGCCATCAACGGCTGCGGCATGTGCCTGGACTCGCACGAGCAGGTGCTGCGCAAGGCGGGCGTGGAGCGCGAGGCGATCCAGGAGGCATTCAAGATCGCTTCGGTGGTCCAGGCCGTCGGCGTCACCCTCGACACGGAAGCGGTTCTCGCCGCGGAGTGACCGCGGCGGACACGGAGGCGGCCCCCGCCGCCGGGTGACCGCTGTTCCACGAGGCCCCGTCCACCCTCCGGGTGGGCGGGGCTTCTCCGTCTCCTGGACGGGCGACCGGACCGACGGCACGGCCGACAGGGCCGGGAGTCGGCCGACGGGACCGGGCCCCGCTCAGCCCTCCGGGTGGGCGGGGCCCTCCGGTTCCGCGACGGGCGGCCGGACCGGAGCCGCGTCCAGGGCTGTGGCACCGCGGGGTTCGGGGGCCGTCCGCAGTGCCGCCTCCTGGGTGTACGCCCGCAGATAGCCGACCACCGTGTTGGTCACCGCGACCAGCGGGACCGCGACCACCGCGCCGCCGATGCCGGCGATCATGCCGCCCGCGGCGACCGAGAGCACGACCGCGAGCGGATGCACCCGCACCGCCCGGCCCAGGATGAACGGCTGCAGGATGTGGCCCTCGATCTGCTGCACCGCCAGCACCACCACCAGCGTCATCACGGCCGTGAACACGCCCTGGGTCACCAGCGCGACCACCACGGCCAGCGCGCCGGAGATCACCGCGCCGACCAGCGGGATGAAGGCGAACAGGAAGATGAACACCGCCAGCGGCACGGCCATCGGCACATCGAGGAAGTAGATGCCGAGGCCGATGAAGATCGCGTCGATGAGGGCGACCACCAGGGTGCCCCGCACATACGCCGTCAGTGTCCGCCAGGCCCGCGGCCCCGCCCCCGCGACACCCGGCCGGGCCGCGGCCGGGACCAGCTTCAGGGTCCACTCCCAGATGCGCCGGCCGTCGTAGAGCAGGAACAGCGTCGAGAAGACGGCCAGCAGGATGCCGGTGAGCGCCTCGACGACGACCGTGACACCTTCCAGACCGGCCGAGGTGATCTGGTCGGTGTTGGCGCCGATCGCCTCCCGCAGGTTCTTGGCGATCTCGTTGATCTGCTTGTCGGTGACGTGGAAGGGGCTGTCGAGCAGCCAGCGGCGCAGTTCGTCGATGCCGTCCTGGACCTGGTCGGAGAGGTCGTCGATGTTCTCCATGACCTGCCAGGTCACGAACCAGCCGATCAGGCCCATGACGACGAAGCCGAGGACCGCGGTGAGCGCGGTGGCCGGGCCTCGCGGTACGCCGTGCCGGCGCAGCATGGCCACGGTGGGCTGGAGCAGCGCGGTCATCAGCAGCGCGGCGACGAACGCGAGCACCACCAGCTGGACCGCGCTGATGACCCGCATGAGCACCCAGACGGTGCCGGCCAGCACCAGCAGACGCCAGCCGGCCTCGGCGGCGACCCGGACCCCCCAGGGGACGGCCTGTGAGGGGTCGTCGGGGCGTGGCACCACGACGGGCGGAGGGACGGAAGGAGCCGGCGACTTCTCGGGGGCGTCATGGATCCCGCGCCCCGGCTCGGTGTGCTCCTGCTCCACCTCCGCGCGGCGCTCGTCCAACCGCTGTCCCATCTCGGTCAGTCCGCTGCCGATCCGGTCGAGCCATCCAGGCACTCGCGACATGATCCGTCCTCTTCCCCCGTCCTTCCCCACCACTCCCCCCTGGAGTCGTCGTGTCAGACCGTACAGGGCGAAAGCCCCTCTCCGTGAAGACGGGGAGGGGCTTTCCGGGGTTGAGAGAACGGGCTCGCGCGAGCCCGGTGACTCAGTACCAGTGATTGGCCTGCCAGAACGACCAGGCGCCGCACGGGCTGCCGTAGCGCTCGTTCATGTAGTTGAGGCCCCACTGGATCTGGGTGGCCGGGTTGGTCTGCCAGTCGGCGCCGACCGAGGACATCTTGGAGCCGGGCAGGGCCTGGAAGAGGCCGTACGCGCCGGAGGAGGGGTTCACCGCCTGGTAGTTCCAGCTCGACTCGTGGTCCACGATGTTGCTGAAGCAGGTCCACTGGTCGCCCGGCACCATCTGCCGCGCCATCGACTGGATCTGCGAGACGGAGTACGAGCTCTGGACGGCGAAGGTGGTGGCGTCGGCACGGGCCTCGCTGCGGCTGGCGGCGAGCTTCTCCGCCTCCTCGCGCTCCTTGGCGGCCTCGGCCTCCTCGGCGGCCTTGACGGCCGCTTCCTTCTTGGCGACCGCGGTCGAGGCGGCGGCCTTGCGGGCCGATTCCTCGGCGTCCTTCTTGGCGGTGAAGTCCGCGGCGATGGCCTGGGCGTCGGCCTGCTGCGTCAGGGACGCGGTCTGCACCTCGGCCTGCTGGCCCGCGGGGATGTCCGCGAGAAGCGTCGCGCCGGCTGCCGTCGCCTCGGCGTCGTTGTTCTGCGCGGTGCTGCCCGAGGCAACGCCGACGACGCTTCCGACAGCGGTGACCGCGGTGGCCGAAGCCACTGCGAATCCCCGGACCGAAATCCGGCTCACACGGTTTCCTTCCAGCAGCGCCCGCTTCGGTGACCCTGGCGGACGCAATCGTGCCCCTGGCGCTGGCCTCCCCACTACCGGGTCACGGGAGGCACGGACCCGGTGGGCAACTCCCGCAAGGGGAGCGCCGCGTGGTGCTCGGGCGGCATACGGCGGCGCTATGAAGTTGACGTGTTGCTTCAGTTGTTGTGCACCGCTGGGGGTACACGTGTGCCGTATGCGGGGCCTGACAGGAGTGAGACTCTGCCGTAACCGAACGGCGCAAGGCAATTCTGAGTTGCGTGTGAAAGCTCACATCCCTTTCACCCCCAGGGATTTCATCGAACACGCACACAGGAAGGCGCCGCCCCGCTAGGCTCTCGGCCTTTACGGGACGGCGCCAACCGGCCTCACACGGCTCAGATTTGGGTGTCCTCCAGCATTTCCGTCACAAGTGCGGCGATCTGGGACCTTTCGGACCGGGTCAGGGTGACATGCGCGAAGAGCGGATGCCCCTTCAGTTTCTCCACCACGGCGACGACACCGTCGTAGCGGCCGACGCGCAGATTGTCCCGCTGTGCCACGTCATGGGTGAGAACCACCCGGGAATTGGCGCCGATCCGGGACAGAACGGTGAGCAGGACGTTCCTCTCCAGGGACTGCGCCTCGTCCACGATCACGAACGCGTCGTGCAGCGAGCGGCCGCGGATATGGGTGAGCGGCAGGACCTCCAGCATCCCGCGCGCGGTGATCTCCTCGATGACCTCGCGGCCGGTGACCGCCGACAGCGTGTCGAAGACGGCCTGGGCCCACGGGCTCATCTTCTCCGCCTCGGTGCCCGGCAGATAGCCGAGCTCCTGCCCGCCGACCGCGTACAGCGGACGGAAGACCATCACCTTCTGGTGCTGCCGGCGCTCCAGCACGGCCTCCAGCCCCGCGCACAGCGCGAGTGCCGACTTGCCGGTGCCGGCCCGGCCGCCCATGGAGACGATCCCGATGTCCGGGTCGAGGAGCAGATCGAGCGCGATGCGCTGCTCCGCGCTGCGGCCGTGGATGCCGAAGACCTCCCGGTCCCCGCGCACCAGACGGACATTGCCCTCGGCCGTCACCCGGCCGAGCGCCTTGCCGCGCTCGGACTGGATGGTCAGTCCGGTGTGCACGGGCAGATCGGCCACCTCGGGGGCGTACACGTGTCCTTCCTCGAAGAGGATGTCCACCTGCTCGGCCGGCAGGGTCACTTCGGACATCCCGGTCCAGCCGGAATTGTCCGTGATGGCCAGTTCGGCCCGGTACTCCTCGGCCTGGAGTCCCACGGAGGACGCCTTGATCCGGAGCGGCAGGTCCTTCGACACGACGGTGACGTCGAACCCCTCGGCCTGCAGATTGCGGGCGACCGCGAGGATGCGGGAGTCGTTGTCCCCCAGGCGGTAGCCGCTGGGCAGCACGCTGGGGTCCGAGTGATTGAGCTCGACACGGAGCGTCCCGCCCAGATCGCCCGTGGGGATCGGGGCGTCGAGACGGCCGTACCGCACGCGGTAGTCGTCCAGCAGGCGCAGCGCCTGACGGGCGAAGTAGCCGAGTTCGGGATGGTGCCGCTTGGCCTCCAGCTCCGTGACCACGACGACGGGGAGCACGACCTCGTGCTCGTCGAAGCGGCTGAGGGCATTGGGGTCGGCCAGCAGGACGCTGGTGTCGAGAACATAGGTGCGCCGGTCTGACTTGTGGCGCTTTGCGCTGGTCACCACGGAAGGACGTACCCCCTCGGATGAGGTCGGGGAGCGACGAGGTGGAGCTGGACCGGTCGACGACCCTCGCGCGCCGCGGGCCGAGAACCGGACCTCCGCGGCTGCTTCCGTGCAGTGGACGCACGGTGGGGCTGGTGCAAAGGGCCTCCCGGGCGGACGGACTCGTGCCGTCCGCTGAGATCCGACACCCGTGGTTCGGGTGTCGGCCTGCTTGGCTTATGCCCTCGAACACCCGCCGCCATGCCAGGGCATATGACGGCGGACCGGTGAACTCCTCGTTACGTGAGGTACGTCCGCACTCGCGGAGGTACGTCCGCCGTCAGCCGCCGTAACGCCGGTGACGCGCCGCGTAGTCGCGCAGGGCCCGAAGGAAGTCGACCTTGCGGAAGGCCGGCCAGAAGACCTCGCAGAAGTAGTACTCCGAGTGAGCCGTCTGCCAGAGCATGAAACCTGACAGCCGCTGCTCGCCGCTGGTGCGGATGACGAGGTCGGGGTCGGGCTGGGCGCCGGTGTAGAGGTGGCGGCCGATCATGTCGACGTCGACGGCCTCGGCGAGCTCCTCCAGCGAGGTGCCCTTGTCGCCCGCGTCGAGCAGCATCGAGCGGACCGCGTCGGCGATCTCCTGGCGTCCGCCGTAGCCGATGGCGACGTTGACCAGTATCCCGTCGACGTGCGCGGTGGCCTCCTCGGCCTCCTTGAGCGTGCGCTGCATCCCGGCCGGCAGCAGATCGAGCGTGCCGACATGGTGGACCCGCCAGCGGCCGTCGGCGGCGAGGGTGCGCACGACGCCCTCGATGATGCCGAGGAGGGGGACGAGCTCCTCCTCGGGCCTGGTGAAGTTGTCGGTGGACAGCATCCAGAAGGTGACGACCTCGACGTCGGCCTCGGTGCACCAGCCGAGGAACTCCTCGATCTTGTCGGCACCGGCGCGATGACCGTGCACGGTGGTGGAGCCGGCGGCCTTCGCCCAGCGGCGGTTGCCGTCCATGATCACGCCGATGTGCTTGGGCACCTGAGCGTGGTCCAGGTGACCCTCCACCCGGCGCGTGTACAGCCTGACGAGCAGGCCGCGCAGCTTGTCGCGCAGGTTCACGTGATGTCAGCCCCTCCTGTGCGGATGCGGTCCCCGCGGGCCGCAGCCTACCCCCGCTGTCGACCGGGGTGTGCGGGTGGGTGATGACGCCCACCGCGGGTGGTGGTTTCTGTTCGGATGCGCGGCTCGCCGCCGCGCCCGGCCGGCCGCGCCCGGGCGGCAGCCGTGGGCCGACGCGGCCCCGCGCCCCTTGGGGACGCTCCCCCCGGGGTGCCGCGAGGCAATGAAAAACGGGCCGGTCCGTGGGGGGGAGACGGACCGGCCCGAGGGGGGGTTTCCACCATAACCCTTCGTAAGTGATGCTGCGTGCATCGGCATGCCGCAATTACTCTCCGGAATCGGACGACAACGCCTCAGTGGCCCCGGAATGCCTGGTTCACAGGCCGTTCATGGCCGGAACACAGCGGCGGCACAGGGGAGGCCAGGTCCCTCCGACGGGCTAACCGAACCCCGTGCACGCATTTGACGAGCCTGATGGGGCAGGGCACCGCGCAGCCCCCTCCGCTGCGCGGCGCCCCACGCGCAGCTTTGCTCACGCGAATTACCTTGGTCTGAACTTACGTGAGATCCGTGATCCAAAGCGACCTGGTCGCGGTAACGATGTGGAAAAGGTGTGAACGATGGGGCCAGAGGGGCACACATGAGCCACTTGCCCCATTTGCAGTGGATATGACGGCCCTTCTGCAAAGCGGGGCGCATCGCTCCGCCTGACGGCGCTTCCCGGCCATTCCACCCGTTCGCCCGGCAGAGGCCGCGGCGATCAGCCCTTCGGCCGCCGTACGTCGAACAGATGACGGCTGCTGTGGGCGACGAACGGCCCCTTTGCCGCGATCCGCTCGTGCAGCTCCCTCAGCCGGGGCTCGTACGCCTCGACGGTGAAGCCGGGCACCATCCACACGACCTTGCGCAGGAAGTGCACGACGGCGGCGATGTCGTGGAACTCGACCCGCAGCCGCTCGGCCCTCAGGTCCACGACCTCCAGCCCGGCCGCCTCGGCCCCGGCGCGCTCACGTTCGGGATCGCGGGCACGGCGCACCTCCTGCGGCAGCGGCCCCAGGAAGAACTCGACCAGCTCGAAGACGCTGCCGGGGCCGACGTGCTGGGCGAAGTACGTGCCTCCGGGTGCCAGCACCCGCGCGATCTCGGCCCAGTGCGGCGTCACGGGGTGCCGGCTGGAGACCAGGTCGAACGTGCCGTCCGCGAAGGGCAGCGGGGCGTCCTCGTCCGAGGCGGCCACCACGACACCGCGCCGGCCCAGCAGGGCGCCGGCCTTCGCGACGTTCGGAGGCCAGCCCTCGGTCGCCGCGATCCGCGCGGGCGTCCTCCCGGCACGCCCCAGGGCGAAGTCCAGCACCTCGCCGCCGCCCGTCTGGACGTCCAGCGCCGCGTCGGCCGCGGCCAGCCGCCCGGCCAGCGAGACGGCGTACCCCCACGAGGGCCGCGCCTCGCCGGCACGCCCCGCGAACCAGGAGAAGTCCCAGCCCTCGGTGGGCACGGAGGCGCCCTCGGCGACGAGTTCCTCGAACGTACGTGGCTGCATACCGCGAGGATGCCAGCAGACCCCGCGGGGACGCCGCCCGTTTTCGGGGCCCGGCACGCCCCTCGCGGCACGCCCGCGGCGCCCGCTCACGGCACCGGTTCACGGCACCGGTTCACGGCACCAGCGGCCGCACCTGTTCGGCGACGAACCGGACGAAGCCCTCCGGGTCCTTCTCCCCGGCCGTGGGCTGCAGCACGACGGAGTCCGCGCCGGCCTCCACGAACCGCAGGACGGCCTCCGCGACGGCCTCGGCCTCACCCGCGGCCCCGAGCCCGGGCACATCGGCGACGCCCTCCGCCACCAGCTCGGCGTGCAGCCGGTCCCGGGCGTCGGCCCCGGTGGCGGCGACCAGATAGACCACCAGCCGGTGCGGATCGCTGCGCCCGGCCGCCGCCCGCCCCTCGTCGACGAGCCGCCGCGCCTCACGCACCCGTTCCGGCGACG
The DNA here is from genome assembly GCF_044754345.1 of Streptomyces sp. NPDC093094. Lineage (NCBI taxonomy): Bacteria > Bacillati > Actinomycetota > Actinomycetes > Kitasatosporales > Streptomycetaceae > Streptomyces > Streptomyces sp. NPDC093094. The sequence goes on from NZ_JBIVOX010000007.1 coordinate 387,121, forward strand.
TCCCCGCGTGCAGGATCGTGCCGTCGGCCGCCTCGCCGGAGAGCCGCAGCGTACGCGGCCCGGTGGCGCCGCAGAACACGTCGCCGGCCTGTGCGGGCGGCCAGTCCAGCGCCACACCGTCCAGCCGGACGTACCGGCCCCGCCGGGTCACCCGCTCCCCGCGCAGCAGCGCCCGCAGCGCGTCGAGGTGCTCGCGCAGCAAGGTCAGCGGCGACTCGGCCCGGGCTCCCACCTGCTCCATCCAGTCCTGCACCCCGTGCCCCACACCGACGGTCGCCCGGCCGGGGAACATCCGGTACAGCGAGGCGGCCTCCATCGCGGTGACCGCCACGTTCCGCAGCGGCACCGGCAGCAGACCGACCCCCACCCGCAGCCGCTCGCTCCACGCCAGCGCGGCGGCCGCGGTGGAGACACCGCCCTCCAGGAAGCAGTCCTCCCACAGCCAGAGCTGCTCCAGCCCGCTGCCCTCGGCGACCCGCACCACCTCCCGGAGCCGCTCGGGCGGAAGCTGAGGACGGAAGACGGCACCCAGTTCAGTCATGCGGCCTTCCTATCCGGCCCCCGGGAGCGGGACAACTCCTTTACGTTGTCGGGGGGCACGGCATGATCCGCGGTACGGGGAGGGGACCGACATGGGCCGAGACCAGGGCCGGGGCCGGGGCGGCTGGCGGGACGGGCCGGGACGGCTGACGGTGGTGAGAGGGGCGGAACCGGCAGGGGCCGCGCCGCCGCCGATCCCCCTGGAGATAGCGACGTCCTACCGGGCCCGCACCAAGGGCCTCCTGGGCCGGGACGAGGTGACGGGGGCTCTGCTCCTCTCCCCCGCCGGCAGCATCCACACCTTCGGCATGCGCATCCCGATCGACGTCGCCTACCTGGACCGGAACCTCAGGATCCTGGCCCTGCGCACCATGCCTCCCAACCGTCTGGGCCTTCCCCGTCTCCGGGCCCGCCACGTCCTGGAGGCCGCGGCGGGCAGCATGCGCACGTGGGGCCTGCGGGCGGGCACGGAGGTCGAGGTGGAGACGGCGGCCCCCTGACCCGGGGCCGGCCGTGCCGCGGTCAGGTCCCGCGCGGGAAGGAGATCTCCACCCGGCGGTTCTTCCTGCGGCTGGCCTCGGTGGCGTTGGAGGCGATGGGGTACTGCTCGCCGTAGCCGCGGACCTCGAAGGTGACGCCGGGATCGTCGAGGGCGTCGTCCAGGACGTCGTGGACGGCGTTGGCGCGCTGCTTGGACAGGACGTCGCCGTGGGCGGAGGAGCCCAGGTCGTCGGTGAAGCCGAAGACGCGGATCCTGGTGGCGTTCTGGGCCCGGATCTCCTGCGCGATCGCCGCGATGCGCGCCCTCGCCTCCGCGCCGAGCCGCGCGCTGTCCTTGCCGAACAGCACCTCGGCCTGGAGGGCGAACTTCACGTCCGCGTTGGTGTCCTCACGGCGTTCGTCGCCGCTCTCGTCCTCGACGACCTGCTTGATGTCCAGCACCTTCGGCTCGGCCAGGGTCGCTCCCTCGGGGAGCTTCAGGTCCGGGTCGTTGCCGTCGACGTCCACCGGAGCGGCAGCCGTCGGCTCGGTCCCCGGCGGCACACTGGGGTCGTCGGCGTACGCGGTGGTCCCGGTCAGCAGGAGCAGCGTCGTCGCGGTGAGGGTCAGGGTGAGGCGTGTGGGGGTCATGGAGGGCCTCATCCGGAGATCTGGATGGGGGCGGAGGCGAAGGTGGGGAGCTGGAAGGTGACTTCGGTGGTGTCGGTGGGGGGTGCGGGGAACTGCATGAAGACAGCCACCGTCTCGCCAGACTTGATCATGGAGAAACCGGTGGTCGTCAGCGGGCGCCCGTCGGTGTCACGCAGTACGTAGTACCGCTTTTTGCCCTTGGAATCGACAAGGGTGGCGCCGCCGAGCGACCGTCCGTTCCGGACGATCTCCGTCTCGTTGCCGCTGAGTGCGGCAGGCACCACAACGCTCTTGGCACCGTCGTTCTTCAGATTTCCGTTCACGGTGACGAACCCACCACTGTCGCGAGCGGCGGAGGTGATCTGCAGAAGCAGTCCGTCCGCTCCCTTCAATTCGGCGAGTGGCTGCTCGGAGTCTCCTTCTTGGGTGCTCGGTCGGGGGTCGGATCCCCGGGACGCCGAGGCTGAGCGCTCCGGCTTCTTGTCGTCCTCACCTCCGCCACCGCAACCAGCCACACCGAGGGCCAGTCCGGCCGCAACGGTCAGTGCGACCATCCCCCCGCGGGCCTTCGTTGTGAACCGCATACTCATGGCTTCGCTTCCTTCTCCCTCGTTCGCCGTTCGCTTCTCAGTCAGCCAGATGGACGTCGAAAAGGTCCTCGGGTTTCGGAAGGTCGTCGAGATCCTCCGGGTCGAGGTCCCATACCTCGCCCTCGTCCCCGCACACGAGCTCCGGCAGCGCTTCCTCCTCGGCGCCCTCCCCCAGAGGATCGAACGTGCAGCGAGGCTCGATCACGGCCGCGGCATCAGCCTCCGCGTAGAAGGACTCCGTGCCCGGGACGATGGAATCCCCGACAGGTTCGTTCGCGTCGACAGTCACGGTGAAACGCAGCGGGCCGTCCGGATCACAATCCGCCGTGGCATCGTTCATGGCGGCGAGCTCGTAGGCTCGCCCGCACGAGGGTTCCAAGCCCGGCGCCAGCCCGGCGAAGATCTCCAGCCACTTCGCGGGTTCACGAATGTTCGCGATCCACGCGTCGGCGAGCTGGTCCCGCTCCTCCAGTGCCGCGGCCAGAGCCGCCGCGTCTGCGGCCGTCTGGGTCTCGCCTCGGCTCGCCCCGGCCTGGCCGACCGCCAGGTAGGCCAACGCAAGAAAAAGCAGGCCCCCCACCACCGTGATGTAGATAGGGAAGGCCTGCCCGGCGTCACCGCATGTGCGGTGGCGTGTCAGCCACCCGTGACCTCGGCGATCTGTTCCGTGATCGCGTCGTAGATCGACTGCCCGATGTCCGTGCCCGTGATCGCCAGCACGATTGCCACCACCACCGCGATGATTCCCAGGTACTCCACCGCGGTCTGACCCTTGTCGTTGCGCATGGCGCTCCCCTCCCGCCGCAGCGGAAACACTGTCGTCAGGGCTAGCAGTACCCCGTGCGGGTGGGCGCGAAGAGGGTCCCTGGGCCCAAGAGGGGGCCCAACTCCGGTTCATCGGGTGCCTCCTCGGGGGTGCGCGTCGGTGCCCAGCCACTTGGCGGTGGCCTCGCCTCGGGTGGTGCTGTGCAGTTTGGCGAAGATGCGGTTGATGTGGTTCTTGACCGTCTTCTCCGTGATGAAGCAGGCGGCGGCGATCTGCTGGTTGGTCATGCCGGAGGCGATGAGGTCCATGATCTCGGCCTCCCGGGCGCTGAGGTGGTGGTCGGGGCCCTGCCGTCCCCCCGCCGTCGACTGTCTCACATCTGATTGCATTTGCGAAAGAACATAAGGCGGAAACTCCCGCTGTTCGCCCGCTAATTCCTCTACGCTCATTGCAGTCGCACCCTCTCGCAACCTGGCCAGCACCACCGCTCCCGAGCTCGCCGTGAAGTGCGGTCTCCCCCGGCGCACGTCCCGTACGGCGGCGACGAGCTCGTCCGGGGTGAACTCGCCGTGGACGAGGTAGCCGACGGCGCCGTGGCGCAGGGCCTCCTGGACGGTCCCGGGCTCACGGCTGTAGGTCAGCATCAGGACCGGGGCGTGGCGGACGAGGCGGGGCAGGGCGGAGAGCCCGTCCAGGCCGGGCATGCGGACGTCCAGGAGGACCACGTCGGGGCGGTGCCGTGCGGCCGCCTCGCACGCCTCGTGGCCGTCGGCGGCCTGGGCCACCACCTCGATGTCCTCCCGGCCGGAGAGCAGGGCCGTCAGGCCCGCGCGGACGACCGGGTTGTCGTCGGCCACGACCACCCGGACCGGGACCCGTTCCGGCATCAGCTGCGCCCCCCTCGTCGAGCCGGCGGGACCGGCGCCTCCGGACCCGCCGCGGGGTCCGTCGCAGGACCCGGCTCCGGACCGGTCTTTGGCCCTTTCTCCAGGCGCACCTCCAGACACACCTCCGTGCCCCCCGCGTCCCCGTCCCCGGCCGGGCCCACGCGGAGGCCGCCGCCCAGGAAGGCCGCCCGTTCGGTCATGCCCAGCAGGCCGAAGTGGCCCGAGTGCCGGAGGGCGTCGAGCGTCGTGCCGGGGGGCAGTCCGCGGCCGTCGTCCCGGACGGTGACGCGCAGGACGCCGGCACGCGCCTCGGCCCGCACCCCGACCCGGGTCGCGCGGGCGTGCCGGCCTGCGTTGTCGAGGGCCTCGGTGACGATCGTCGCCACGTGGCGGGCCCTGGTGTGCGGGACCTTCAGTCCTGCGGGCAGGTCCGCCTCGTAGGTCGCCCTCAGCGGCGACCGTGCGGCGAAGTCGGCGACGCGCGCGGCCAGTTCCCCGGTCAGACACACCTCGGCGGGTTCCTCGCCGTCCGCCGCGCGTCTCAGGTCCGACAGCAGGTCCCTGGACTCCGCCGCCGCCCTGCGGGCCGCCCGGGCGATCAGGTCCGCCTGGGCGCCGAGCGCGGCGGGGTCCGCGCCCGGGGCCGCCGCGGTGCGGGAGAGGGCCTCCGCCGCCAGGGCGACGCCGTGCAGGGTCTTGGCGACCGAGTCGTGCAGTTCCCGGGCGAGGCCGGCCCGTTCCGCGCTGACCGCCTCCGTCACCGCCAGGCGGGCCCGGGTCGCCGACAGCGCCTCGGTCGCGGCGCCGAACCGCAGCATCAGGTTGCGCAGGGTGGAGCCCACGGCGCCCGTGATGACGCACAGGCCCGGCAGGAGGAGGGACTCGGCCACCTCCTCGCCCGGCCCCAGCACGGCGTGGACCAGCAGCAGGATCAGGCCCTGGAGGGACGCGAAGAAGGCCGCGCCGCGCCAGCCGTAGACGATGCCGGCGAGCAGGGGCGTGCAGACGCTGACGTAGGCGAGCGTGGTGTCCGGGCCCGCGGAGACCAGGAGCAGCGCGCCGAGGACCGTGTCCAGGACCAGGAGGGAGGGGTGGCGCAGCAGGAGCGGGCCGAAGCGTTCCCAGTCGCGGAAGAGGACGTAGGAGCCCATGAAGGTGACCACCACCGCGGCCCCCACCAGGCGTACGCCCAGGCCGGGGCTCGCGTTGAGCAGGGCCGCCGGGGCGGCCACGGCGATCATGGCCAGCCGGAAGCCGAAGACCTGGCGGCACATGGCCTGGACGGCGTTGACCTGGATGGGCAGCGGCGGCGTGGGCGGTGCCACGGCCGGCGCCGCCGCTGCCGTCCTCGCCGCGCCGGGCCGCCGCCACCGGGGCCGGTCCGTCGTCGCGATCGTCGTCGTCGCCACCGGTCCCCCTAGCGTCCCGTGACCGAGCCGAAGTCGGTGCCGGAGCCGAGGATCAGGCCGGCGCCGAGGAGCAGCATCGTGGCCGGGACCATGAAGGTGGTGATCATCATGGTGGCCTTGGGCACGGCCCGGGCGGCCTTGCGGCGGGCGTTCTGGGCGTCCGTGCGGCGCATGTCCCGGGCGAGGGCGACCAGGGTGTCGACGATCGGGGCGCCGAGTTCCTCGCCCTGCTGGAGCGCGGTCACGAACATGGCGACCTGCTCGGAGTCGTTGCGCCGGCGCAGTTCCGTGAAAGCCTGGCGGCGGCTCATGCCGAGGTCCATCTGGCGCAGGGTGATGCGGATCTCGTCGGCCCAGGGGCCCTCGTAGCGGGAGGCGACCCGGTCCAGGGCCTGGCGGAAGCCGAGGCCCGCGCCGACGACGACCGCGAGGACGTCGAGGAAGTCGGGCAGGGTCCGTTCGATGACGTCCTTGCGGACGCGGATCGCCGACCAGATCCCGACCTCCGTCCAGAAGGCGCCGAAGGCCAGTAGCAGCAGGGCCACGAAGAAGTCGCCCCGGAGCAGGAACACCAGGGCGCCCACCGCGCCCAGGGCTCCGTACACGGCACGCCTGGCCGCGTAGCGGTCGAGTGTCAGGCCGCCCGGGTTGCCCGCGAGGTCGATCTTACGGCGGTACCTGGCGGCCTGCTTGGGGCCCATCAGGCGCAGCACGGCGGGGGCGTAGCGCATGCCCATGCGGTCGACGAGGGAGTCGACGGCGCCGGTGCGGGTGGAGCCGACCTCCAGGGCCAGGGCCAGGTCCCCGGGCAGTTTCGCGTCCGCCCGGTACATGCGGATCCCGGCGAAGGCGCCCCAGACACTGAGACCCATCAGCAGAGCGAGCAGCAAGGCCATCCCAGCCTCCTCAGACGTCGATGCGGGACAGGCGGCGGATGAGGACGAAGCCGACGGCGTACAGCGCGAACGCGATGATCACGCATGCCTGTCCGACGGGGGAGCCGGTCATGCGGTCGAGGGCACCGTCCTTGACGCCGTTCATCAGGAAGAGCGCGCCGACGCCCATGAGCGGGACGGCGTACGAGGTCATGCTGACCTGGGAGAGCTGGGTGCGGATCTCGCGGCGGGTCTCCTTGCGCTCCTCCAGGGTCTCGGTGAGGTTGCGCAGGGCGCCGACCACCTGTCCGCCGGCCCGGTTGGAGAGCACCAGGGTCGTCACGAGGACGACGAGTTCGCGGGAGGGCAGCCGGTCGGCGAGTTCGCCGAGCGCGTCGTCCATGGCCGCGCCCATCGCCAGCTGGTTGGCGACCTTGGCCAGTTCCTCGCCCGCGGGTGCCTCCAGTTCCTCGGCGGCCATGCCGACGGCGGTACGGAGGGCGAGGCCGGCCTGGGTGGCGTTGGCGAGGATCCGCGCCAGCTCGGGGAGCTGGTTGATGAACTTCTCGATGCGTTTCTGCCGCTGCCAGTTGAGGAACTGCCATGCCGCCCAGATGCCGAGGACGCCCGCGATGGGGCCGAAGAAGGGGGCGAGGGCGGCCTGCCCGATCAGCCAGAGGGCGACGACCGCGGTGGTCATGGCGGCGAAGAACTCCCCGGGGGTGATGTCCAGGCCGGTGGACGCCAGGCGCAGTTCCAGCAGGCGGCCGAGCCGGGTGCGGCGCAGACGGCGGTCCAGTCCGCGGAAGTGGCGGCGTCGGCCGGGTGTGCCGGTGGGGCCCTCCAGCGCGAGCCGGTCGACCAGGGCCCGGCGCTGGGCACGGCCCGCCGCGTAGGTGTGCACGCCGAGGACGGCGAGGAGGCAGGCGAGCAGGGTCAGCCCGGTGGTGAGCTGGACGAGGGTGCGCAGTTCCATGGGCGGTCCTACCTGGCTTCTCGGGTGGCGAGCTGGTCCGCGTGCCGGGCCACGCCGTACGCCTGGGGGACGGGCTGGCCCGCCATGTAGAGGCGGTCGGCGGTGCGGCGCGGGAGCGGGAAGCAGCGGAAGGCGCCGTGGACACGGCCGTCCGGGGTCATGGGCTGTGCGTCGAAGCGGGCGACGGTGGCCAGGCGGTACGGCTCTCCGCCGTGGCTGTCGAGGACCGCGATCTCGGTGATGCGGCGGGCGCCGTCGGCGAACCGGGTGAGCTGGACGAGGACGTCGACGGCGCTGTTGATCTGGTCGTGCAGGGCGACGAAGGGGATCTCCACGTCCGACATGGAGGCGAGGGTCTGCAGACGGGTGAGGGCATCCTCGGCGCTGTTGGCGTGCACGGTGGCCAGGGAGCCGTCGTGGCCGGTGGACATCGCCTGGAGCATGTCGAGGGACTCGCCGCCGCGGACCTCGCCGACGACGATACGGTCGGGCCGCATGCGCAGGGAGTTGCGCACCAGGTCGCGGATGGTGACGTGGCCGTTGCCCTCGACGTTGGGCGGGCGGGACTCCAGGCGGATGACGTGGGCCTGCTGGAGCTGGAGCTCGGCGGAGTCCTCGATGGTGATGATGCGTTCGCCGTCGGGGATGAGGCCGGACAGGGCGTTGAGCATGGTGGTCTTGCCGGTGCCGGTGGCGCCCGAGACGATGATGTTGAACTTGGCCTGCACCAGGCCCGCGAGCAGGAACAGCATGTGCTCGTCGAGCGAGCCGAAGCCGATCAGTTCCTGGAGGGTGAAGGAGCGCGGGAAGCGGCGGATGGTGAGGATCGGGCCGGTCAGGGACAGCGGCGGGATGATGACGTTGACGCGCTCCCCGGAGGGCAGCCGGGCGTCGACCATGGGGTTGGACTCGTCCACGCGCCGGTTGACGGTGGACACGATCCGCTCGATGGTCTGCATCAGCTGGTCGTGGGAGGCGAACCGCAGGGGCAGCTGCTCCACGCGGCCGCCGCGTTCGACGAAGACCGCGTCGGGGCCGTTGACCATGATCTCGGTGATCGAGGCGTCCTCCAGGAGCGGCTCCAGGATGCCGAGGCCGAGCGCCTCGTCGACGACGCGGCGGATCAGCTGGGAGCGCTCGACGGTGGACAGCACCGGGCCCTCGCGGCTGATGATGTGCCCGAGGACCCGCTCCAGGCGCGCCCGGCGCTCCGCGGCGGCGAGGGAGCCCATCTCGGCGAGGTCGATCTCCTCCAGCAGCTTGGCCCGGTAGGAGGCGACCAGATGGCCGTCCTCGCCCCGGCCGGCGTGCTCCTCGGGGGAGTTGATGCGTGCCCTGAGGCTCATGGCTGGCCGGACTCCTCGTCGGTGTGGTCGAGCGGCATGGTGGCGGACTTGGTGGCCTCGCCGAAGTCCCAGCCGAAGTCGGGAATGTCGACGACGGCGGTGACCGTCACCTCGTCGTCGCCGTGGGCAGCGGTGCAGGCGACCGACAGCCAGTCGCTGACCGCCTGCGCGCAGCCTTCCTGCGCGCTCTGCCCGAGCGAGGCACTGCGTGCCCCCGCCCTCGCCGCCGTCCCCGCCTGCTGTCCGGCGTAGGCGATGAGGCCGACCTGGACGCCGGCGAGCGCGACGAGGATCAGGATGGGGACGAAGCCGAGGTATTCGAGGGCGACCTGGCCTCGGTCGCGGGCGCGGGCGCGGGTCATGGTGTCGTACGGCATCTCAGTCCGTCTCCTCCTCGACCGCGCCCGCGTGGCCCGTCACCTCGAAGGGGAAGGCGACCGAGCCCGGGAAGAGCACCGGCACCTCCAGCCTGACCTCGGCGGTGACGTAGCCGGTGCCTCCGCAGGTGATCTCGCCGCTCCAGGCGTCGGGCAGCTTCTCCAGCCCCGCGGCCTGACACGCCCCCTGCCGTTCTCCCCGAGAGGCCGCGGTCCCCGCCCGCACCGCCTCGTCCGCCGCGTCGGCCGCGAGCGTGAAGGTGTACCCCGTCAGCACGAACTGCCACATCAGGACCAGTGTGATCAGGATCGTCGGCGTCATCCCGAGGAACTCGATCGTGACCTGCCCCGAGTCCCGCTCCGAAGGGCCGGGCCGCCTCATCCCGCACCGTCCTTGCGCCGCCGGTCCCCTCGCAGCCGGCCGTGCTTCTGTGTTCCGGCCTGGGCCTTGACCAGGCCGAGTTCGCCGGCGAGGGCCCACAGGGCCTGGCGGACCTGGCTCTTGGCGTCGAGTTCGTGGACGCGGCCGGCGTCGACGGCGGACTGGAGCTCCTTGAAGTTGGCGGGGACGGAGGTGCCGGCGAGGGCGGTGCCGGTGATCTTCCGGATGAGGGACGGCTGGATCTCCGTGCTGCGGCTGTGGCGGTTGACGACCACGGTGGTCTCCTCCGCCTTGCGGATCTGGAGCCGGTCCCACATGCGCACGACCCGTTTCGCGCCGCGTACGGCGATGACGTCGGGGGTGGTGACGAGCAGGGCGGTGTCGGCCATCTCGACGGCTGCGGCCGAGGCGCCGGTGGTCTGGGCGCCGCAGTCGATGACGACGGTCTCGTAGCGGGAGCGCAGGGCGCTGACGATCTGGCGGGCGGCGCGGTCGGTGACCTCCTCGCCGCGTTCGCCCTCGGCGGGGGCGAGGAGCAGGGCGAGGCCGGTGTCGTGGCGGAAGACGGCGTCGGCGAGGACGCGCGGGGATATGTCGGTGATGCCGGCGAGGTCGGCGACGGAGCGGCGGAACTGGACGTCGACGTAGGCGGCGATGTCGCCGCTCTGGAGGTCCATGTCGACCAGGGCGGTGCCACGGCCGGACGCCTGGGAGGCGAGGGCGATCTGGACGGCGGTGAGGGTGGTGCCGACACCGCCCTTGGCGCCGCTGACGGTGACGACGGTGCCGCCGACGCCGGAGAACACGTCGGCGCCGTGGCCGAGGTGGCGGCGTACGCCGACGGACCAGGCGGCGACGGCCTGGACGCGGCCGGCGAGCTCCTCGTACGACAGCGGGAGGGCGACCAGGCCGCGGGCGCCGGAGTCCATGGCGGCGGCGAACAGGCCGGGTCCGGCGTCGGTGGTGACGAGGATGACGCCGACGGCGGGGAAGCGCAGGGCGACCTCGCGGATCAGCTCCAGTGCCGGTACGGGTCCGATGCGTTCGTGGACGACGACGACCTCGGGCAGTTCGTCGACGGACTCGGCCGCGAGGCGGGCGAGGGTGTCGACGAGCTGGGTGGAGTCGACGACGGGGACCAGGGGTTCGGCGTCGGGAAGCTGGCTGAGGAGTGTCGTGACGGACCGGACCGCGTCCGCGTCGCCGACGGCCGGGAGGATCCTCGTGGGCATGCCGGGCCTCTCACTTGTCCTGGGCGAGTTCGTAGGTGCGGTCCTTGTCGGGGACGGCGGTGCCGGTGCCGGGCGCGACCAGGGCGAGGCGGACCCGCTGGGCGAAGGACTCGGCGTAGGTGAGACGCTGGGCGTCGAGGGTGGACAGCGCGAACGTGATGGGGACGGCCTCGGTGGTGCGGCGGGAGCGGTCGCCGGCACCGGGTTCCAGGGCGGTGAGCTCTCCGACGTCGAGGACGCGGGCGTTGGTGACGACGATCCGGGACTGGTCGGGGGCGCCCTCGCGCTCGCCCTCGAAGGTGGCGTACACGTTGACGGCGGAGCCGGGTGTGATCTTGCCGGCCACCCCGGTCGCGGCGTCGATCATGATGGCGACCTCCTGCTCGCCGGGCTTCAGCTCGGGCTGGTCGGCGACCATGTCGCTCTGGAGCAGGGAGCCCTTCTTGAGGGTGGTGACCGCGATCTTGCCCCGGATGTCGTCGAGGTCGGTGACCGCGTTGGCCGAGAGCCAGCGTTCGGGCATGCTGATCCGCCTGAACTGGGCCGGGTTCAGGGCCGTGTAGGGTTCCACGTCGCTCTTGAGCTCGTACGCGGCGACCTCGGGGCCGACCTTGGACTTCACGTCGTCGACGACGGAGAGCACGCCGGCGAAGGCGGCCAGGGCGCCCAGGACCGACAGGAGCAGGAGTATCACGCCGCGGCGCTGACGGGAGTTCATGAACCGAGCAACCTCTATGGGGGTGGGTTGGTGGGCAAGGTGGCGAGGGGTCAGCCGGTGAGCATGCGGCTCTCCGAGGCGGGCGGGACGGCGGAACAGAACACACAGCGGTCGCCGATGACGTCGAGGCCGCACCAGTGGCACACGCTCTGCCGCACCGAGGCGACCAGCTGGTAGAGGACGGACAGGTCGGGCAGAAAGCTGCAGAACTCGGTCAGCCGGGCGGTGCCCCACCAGCGGGGGGACTCGGCGGGCAGCCCGGTCTCGCGCAGGCCCTGGGCGTTCCAGGCGGGGGCGAGGGTGCCGGTGACCCAGTCGGACGGGAGCTGGCCCCGGGCGACCAGCATCGAGGTCGCGAACTCCGGTCCGGCGAGGGACGCCTCGGGGCCGATCCGCACGAGCTGCGGTTCGGGGTGGGCGACGACGGCGAACTGGCTCCCGGGCATCCAGGACTTGGCGTGGGCCTTGAGCGTGACGGGGACCCGGTCGAGCCTGGCGACGGAGCCGAGGACCGCGCCGGCGTGGAGATAGTGGGTGAGCAGCCGCCCGGCGGAGGCGAGGACGCCGGGGCCGAGGTCGCAGGAGGCGAGCTGGCGCAGCTGGCGGGCGAGGACGGCGACGGCCAGGGGCGGCAGCTCGGGCCGGAACAGGGCGATGCGGTCGCTCTCCAGCAGGGAGCGGACGGTGCGCAGGCGCCGTTCGACGGCCGGATCGGCGCCCGGCGAGTGGACGACGATCACATGGCCGTGCTGCTCGACCAGGACGGACAGGCGGGTCACGGCCTGTTCGAGCGGTTCGCGGTCGATGCCGTCGAGGACGGCCGCGGGCACGGTGCGTTCGTCCAGCGGCGGCAGTGCCAGGTCGGCACTGGTCACGGCAACGGCAGTTGGCACGCGCAGCTCCCCGATTCCCCGCCGGCCGGCCTTCCGGAGTGTCACTCCGGTGAGCCGGGACGACTTCAGTGCGTGACTACGTCGGCACTTTACCCACGGGTCTGTGACCGGAGAACAGCGTTTGGTGAGCTCCGGTGGAACTGCTGACGCGCAAGTCACGTCAAAACGGGTCAGGTTGCGCGCAGTCGCCAACAACTTGCACTCCTGCGGGCGAGTTGGTCTGGACCTCTTGACAACTCCGATTGGTCTGGACCAACTTGGACGTCCAACGGTGGCCACCGTCTCTCTTCCCCACCCCACTTCCCCCACCGGAGGCCCCAGTGGACCGCGCACAGCCCGCTCCGCCCGGCCGGAGACGACGGACCCGCCTCTTCGCCGGCGCCGTCACCGCAGCCCTCGCCCTGTCCCTCACCGCGGCCGTCGACGCGTCCGCGGCCGACGTCAACAACGCGCGGAACGCCGGCTTCGAGTCGGGCCTCGCCAACTGGACGTGCAGCGCGTCCAGCGGCACGACCGTCTCCTCCCCGGTGCACGGGGGCTCGGCCGCGCTGCGGGCCGCCCCGGCCGGGCAGGACAACGCCCGGTGCAGCCAGAGCGTCGCGGTGAAGCCGAACTCGACGTACACACTGAGCGCCTGGGTGCAGGGCGGCTACACCTATCTGGGTGCGACCGGCACCGGCACGACCGACGTGTCGACGTGGACGCCCGACGCGCCCTCCTGGAAGCAGCTGTCGACGACCTTCACCACCGGCGCCTCCACCACCTCCGTCACCGTCTATCTGCACGGCTGGTACGGCCAGGCCGCCTATCTCGCCGACGACGTCTCGGTGCTCGGCCCCGACGGCGGCGGGGGCACCGACCCCGGCCCGACGGTCCCGGGCGCCCCGGGCGGCCTGGGCGTGTCCGGTACGACGTCCACGTCGGTGTCCCTCGCCTGGAACACCGTCTCCGGCGCGACCGGCTACAACGTCTACCGCGACGGCAACAAGATCACCGCGGTCACCGGCACCTCCGCGACCGTGACCGGGCTCGCCGCCTCCACCAGCTACTCCTTCCAGGTCACCGCGACCAACTCGGCCGGCGAGTCGCCGAAGTCGGCGGCCGTGACCGCCGTGACCGGGCCCACGGACCCGGGCGGCGGCGGCAACCTCCCCAAGCACGCGGTGACCGGCTACTGGCAGAACTTCAACAACGGCGCGACCGTCCAGAAGATCTCCGACGTGCCGAACCAGTACGACATCATCGCCGTCGCCTTCGCCGACGCCACCAGCACACCGGGTGCCGTCACCTTCAACCTGGACTCGGCCGGGCTCGGCGGCTACACCGTCGACCAGTTCAAGGCCGACATCCGCGCCAAGAAGGCCGCGGGCAAGAAGGTGATCATCTCGGTCGGCGGCGAGAAGGGCACGGTCGGCGTCAACAGCGCCGCCTCGGCGACCGCCTTCGCCGACTCGGTCCACTCCCTGATGCAGACGTACGGCTTCGACGGCGTCGACATCGACCTGGAGAACGGCCTCAACGCCACCTACATGACCCAGGCGCTGCGCTCGCTGTCGGCGAAGGCGGGCCCGTCGCTGATCCTCACGATGGCCCCGCAGACCATCGACATGCAGTCCACGTCCAACGCGTACTTCCAGACGGCGCTGAACGTGAAGGACATCCTGACGGTCGTCAACATGCAGTACTACAACAGTGGTTCGATGCTGGGCTGTGACGGGAAGGTGTACTCACAGGGTTCGGTGGACTTCCTCACCGCCCTCGCCTGCATCCAGCTGGAGGGCGGTCTGGCGCCGTCCCAGGTGGGCCTCGGCCTGCCGGCTTCGACGCGGGGCGCGGGCAGCGGGTACGTCTCGCCGAGCGTGGTGAACAACGCGCTGGACTGTCTCGCCAAGGGAACCAACTGCGGCTCGTTCAAGCCGTCGCGGACCTACCCCGCTCTGCGGGGCGCGATGACCTGGTCGACCAACTGGGACGCCACGGCGGGCAACGCGTGGTCCAACGCGGTGGGGCCGCACGTCCACGCCCTGCCGTAGTACGGCACGGCCTGCCGTCCCTGCCCACCCCACCCGGGCAGGGGTGGCGGGCGAGGGCCGCCGCTCCCCTGACCGGGCGGCGGCCCTCGTCCGTGCGTGCGTGACGGCCGTCCGTGCGTGCGTGACGGCCGTGCGTGCGTGCGTGACGGCCGCCGGTGTGCGCGTGACGGTCAGAAGAAGTCCGACCAGGGCTGGTCCCGGATCTGCTGCACGCACAGCACCAGGAAGAGCAGCCCGGCGAGCGCGAGCATCGCGTTGCTGAGCGGCCCGTTGCGCCACTCGCGCGGCGTGCGGGCGGAGTTCAGGAGCCACAGGAGCGTGCCCGCCAGGAACGGCAGGAAGGCCGCGCCCAGCACGCCGTAGACGATGATCAGGCGGAACGGCTGGTTCTGGAAGAGCAGGACGACCGGCGGGAACGTCAGCCACAGCAGATAGGCCCGGAAGGGCCAGGAGCGCTCACGGGCACCGGAGGCCACCGCCTCGCCGCGGGCCTCGGTGCCGGGGCGCAGCCGGGCGACGAAGTCGGCGAACATCAGGCTCACGCCGTGCCAGACGCCGATCAGCGACGTGTACGAGGTGGCGAAGAAGCCGATCAGGAAGAACGTGGCGGTGGCGGAGCCGTACTCGGCCTCCAGGATGTCGCCGAGCTGGATCAGGCCCTTGTCGCCGCTCGCGATCGCCACGTTCGCGGAGTGCAGCAGCTCGGCGCCGACGAACAGCATGGCGATCACGAAGACGCCGGTGGTGGCGTAGGCGACGCGGTTGTCGAACCGCATGACCTTCATCCAGCCGGTGTCGGTCCAGCCCTTGGCGTTGACCCAGTAGCCGTACGCGGCGAGCGTGATGGTGCCGCCGACCCCGCCGATCAGGCCGAGGGTGTTGAGGACGGAGTCCTTCTCGTCGGGCAGCACGGGCAGCAGCCCGGCGAGAGCCTCCGGGAGGTGGGGGGTGACCCGGACCGCCAGGTAGACCGTCACCACGAACATGACGCCGACCAGGACGGTCATGACCTTCTCGAAGACGGCGTAGCGGTTGAACCAGACGAACACCAGGCCCGACAGACCGCAGGCGACCGCCCACCACTTCAGGTCCATCACGTCCGGGAACATCGCCTGGAGCGGCAGCGCGCTGGAGGACATCGCGGCCGCGCCGTAGACGAAGCCCCAGACGACGACGTAGACGGCGAAGAACCAGGTGGTCCACCGGCCCAGGCTCGACCAGCCGTCGAACAGGGTCCGGCCGGTGGACAGATGCCAGCGGCCTGCCGCCTCGGCCAGGGAGATCTTCACCAGACAGCCGACGACCGCGGCCCACAGAAGGGTGTAGCCGAAGCTGCTGCCGGCGATGAGTGTGGCGACGAGGTCGCCGGCGCCGACACCGGTGGCGGCGACGACGACGCCGGGGCCGATGTGACGCCAACTCGCTCGGCGAGGTGGGGGGTTGGTTGCGGGTGCGACGCCTGGTTCCGTGGGGTGTCCCGTGGTGTCCGCCATGGACGCCAAGAAAGCGCAGGTGTCCAGGCGGGGCAAGAGGGCCTGCCGGGATCTCCACGCGATGTGCCCGACCGGCGCAGGCGCGGCTTCCGGCCATCCGGCCTGGGCGGTATTGACCTGCCCATGCCACACCCTCACCATGAGCGCCACAACCCGCACCCGGACCCGCCGGCGGGACCCCACAGCCGCCCGGAGGGTCCGCGCACGTCGCACGGATGAACCACCCCACGCTCCACTCCCCCGTTCCGGAAGATCCCGGAACTCCCGGAGAAACAAGGAGATTTCATGCGACTTGGCATTCGCGGCCCGGGCGCCCGCGGCACCGGACGGACGGCCGCGCTGGCCGCCGTCCTCGCCCTCGCGCTCGCCGCCCCGCTCTCGGCGGACCTGACCTCCGCCAGCGCCGACAGCGCGAGCAGACCCGTCCCGGCCGCCGACGGCATCCGGCAGTACGAGGTGCACGTCCACAACAGCACCGCCGCCGAGCGCACGGCCGTCACCGCGGCCGGGGTGAGCGTGGACGCGGCCGACGAGGAGGGTCTGGTCGTCTCCGGCCGCGCGGACCAGATCCGCACCCTGCGGGCCAGGGGCTACCGGGTCACGGCGCTGCCCGACGCCTCCGCCCGGACCTCCCCGGACGAGGTCCGGCTGTACGACTTCCCCTCGGCGGACTCGCGGTACCACAACTACGCCGAGATGACGGCGGAGATCGACCAGCGGATCGCCGCCTACCCGGGCATCATGAGCAAGCGCGTCATCGGCAGGTCCTATCAGGGCCGCGACATCGTGGCCGTCAAGATCAGCGACAACGTCGCCGCCGACGAGTCCGAGCCGGAGGTGCTGTTCACTCACCACCAGCACGCCCGTGAGCATCTGACGGTGGAGATGGCGCTGTACCTGCTGCGCGAGCTCGGCGCGGGCTACGGCAGCGACTCACGCGTCACCGGCCTGGTGAACAGCCGTGAGATCTGGATCGTGCCCGACCTCAACCCCGACGGCGGCGAGTACGACATCGCCAGCGGCTCCTACCGTTCCTGGCGCAAGAACCGTCAGCCCAACTCCGGTTCCTCGTACGTCGGTACGGACCTCAACCGCAACTGGAACTTCCGCTGGGGCTGCTGCGGCGGCTCCTCCGGCTCCACCTCCTCGGAGACCTACCGGGGTCCGGCGGCCGAGTCGGCGCCCGAGGTGAAGGTCGTCTCCGACTTCGTGCGCAGCCGGGTCGTCGGGGGCGTGCAGCAGATCAAGGCGGGCATCGACTTCCACACGTACAGCGAGCTGGTGCTGTGGCCGTTCGGCTACACCTACTCCGACACCACGACCGGGATGACCGCCGACGACCGCAACGCCTTCGCCGCGGTCGGGCAGAAGATGGCGGCCAGCAACGGGTACACGCCCGAGCAGTCGAGCGACCTGTACATCACGGACGGGTCGATCGACGACTACCTGTGGGGCACGCACAAGATCTTCGGGTACACCTTCGAGATGTACCCGCGGTCCGGCGGCGGCGGGTTCTACCCGCCCGACGAGGTCATCGAGCGGGAGACCTCCCGCAACCGGGACGCGGTCCTGCAGCTCCTGGAGAACGCGGACTGCATGTACCGGTCGATCGGCAAGCAGGCCCAGTACTGCTAGGACCTGCCGCTCCCGCGGCGCCTACTCCTCGAAGTAGGCGTCCAGGGCCGCGTCCAGCAGGGTGTCCCATTCCTTGTGCTGGGCGCGGGACCTGGCCTCGATCTCGATCGGGTACCAGCGGCGGTCGGGGGTGTGGACGGTGACCGTGTACCGCTTGCCGAAGCGGCCGGTCTCCGTCTCCACCGCGCCGATCTCGTCCCAGCGGAACTCGCACTCCTGGTCGTCCAGGGTGAGCCGGACCCCCCGGGCGTCCGCGACGATCCGCGCCCGCCGGTCGGCGGCCTCGAAGACGGGGCCGTCGCCGGGCGTCTCCCCGGAGGCGGGTTCCTCCGCCTCCTCGGATCCGGCCCCGGAGTCCTTCTCGGATCCGGCCCCGGACGCCTTCTCGGGCTCCTCGGAGTCCTTCTCGGGCTCCGCGGGCTCCGCCTCGGACGCCTTCGGGGAGGTCTCGCCGCCGGTGTCCTCGGCGACCGGGGTGCCGGTCTCCTCGGTGCCGGGCGTGTCCTCCGCCTCGGGTCCGGCGTCCTCCGGCTTCTTGGCCACGGGGGCCGTGAGCCCGGGGATGTGCGCCGGGTTCACTCCGGCGTCCAGGGGCTGACTGCTCGAACCAATGCGCTGCTCCACAGCGCAGCAGTATGGTCGACGAACCTGTGTCGTACACAGCCGACCCCGGCTTTCGTTATACGAAGATGCCCGACCCGGCCGCCGTCGTGCACCCCGCGCCGCGCACGGCACGGGGTGCACGGGGGACGGGCGGCCGTCAGCCGAGGACGGCGAGCGCGTCGATCTCGATGAGCAGTCCGGCGGGAAGGCCGACGTAGACCGTCGTGCGCGCGGCGGGCGGGGCCGTGAGCTCCCGGGCCTCGAAGTAGGCGTTGTAGATCTCGTTCATCTCCGCGAAGTGGTCCACGTCCGTCAGATAGACGCGGATCATCATCGCGTCGTCCCAGGAGGCGCCGCCCTCCTCCAGGATCGCCTCGACGTTGGCGAGGGTCTGGAGGGTCTGCTCGCGCAGGGTGGGGCCCGCGGGGGTGGGCGGCCTGCCCTCCTCGGCGGGCAGGAAGCCGACCTGACCGGCGACCTGGAGGATGTTGCCCTTCTTCACACCGTGCGAGAACTTCGCGGGCGGGGTGGTGTGGGTCCTGGGGGTGAGGGCGGTCTTTTCCGTCATGCGGGGTCCCTTACTGGTGTTCTTCCGGAGTACTCGCCGCTGACGGCGTCTGCGGTGCGGCGCACCAGCGGGAGCAGGGCGAGGAGTTCGTCGGCGGTGACGACGACGTTGGGCGCGGACACCGACAGCGCCGCGACGACCCGGCCGTCGGCGCCGCGGACCGGTGCGGCGACACAGTTGATGGACTCCTCGTGGCCGCCGAGGTCGGTGGCCCAGCCCTGTTCACGCGCACGCTCCAGCTCCTTGAGGAAGGCGGGGGCGTTCGGTGTCGAACGGGCCGTGTACAGGGGATAGTCGAGCTTCTCCGCGACCGCACGGCGCTCGGCCTCGGGCAGATCGGCGAGCAGCAGCTTCGCCACCGCCGCGACCGTGATGGCGACGGGCCTGCCGATCCGCGAGTACATGCGCACCGGGTAGCGGCTCTCGACCTTGTCGATGTAGAGCACCTCGTTCTCCTCGTACACGGCGAGGTGGACGGTGTGCCCGCACTCCTCGTTGAGGCGGACGAGGTGGGGGTGGGCGATCTCGCGGATGTCGAGGTTCTCCATCGCCTCCTGGGCGAGGGCGAAGAGCCGGGCTCCGAGCCGGTAGCGCTGGTCGGACTGGCGGTAGACCAGACCGTGCTCGTGCAGGGTGCGCAGCAGGCGCAGCGCGGTGCTCTTGTGGACGCCCAGGCGGTCGGCGACCTGTCCCAGGTCGGCGGGGCCCTCCGCGAGCAGCGGCAGGATGCCGAGCGCCCGGTCGACGGTCTGGCTCATGGCGTGCGTACCTCCTCCAGGGCCTCTCCGGCTCGGGTCCAGCCGGGGCCGAGTCGCAGTCTCCCCCACGCGGCGTCGTCCAGGGCGGCCAGCCGGTCGGCGTGCCCTCGTGCGGGTGGCGCGGCGAGATCACCGGCCTCGGTGAGCACGGCGGCGGCCCAGAGGTGCCCGTGCCGGAGCCGGTCCCGCACGGGCAGCCCCCGCAGGGTGGCGGAGAGGAACCCGGCGGCGAAGGCGTCCCCGGCCCCGACGGCGGCGACGACGTCGACCTCGGGCGCGGACGCCCTCAGGGGCGCGGGGCCGTGCTCTCCGCCCGGCGTCCGCCGCGCGGGCGCGGCCGGCCCGCCGCGTCCGGCGGCCGGCGGACGGCCGCCGGCCTCCCGCCCGCAGACCGTGACCCCGCCGGCCTCCCGCCCGCAGACCGTGACCCCGCCGGCCTCCCGCCCGTAGGCCGTGGCCCCGTCGGCCCCCTGCTTGACGACGACCAGCGCGGGCCCCGTCAGAGCGGACAGCAGAGGCCCGGTGTCCGGCATGCCCCAGGCGTCCCGCGCCTCGTCGGCGCCCACGAACACGATGTCGGCGCCCCGGGCCAGCTCCAGCAGGACCCCCGTCCGCGCAGGGTCGGGCCACAGCCCGGGCCGGTAGTTGACGTCGAACGACACCAGAGGGCGGTCCGCGCGCGCAGCGGTCAGCTCGCGCAGCAGGGCGAGGCACTCCCCCGACAGCGCGGCGGTGATCCCCGACAGGTGCAGCACCCGCGCGGAACGCACCGCGTCCAGGTCGAGGTTCGCGACGGACATCGCGGACGCCGCCGACCCGGCCCGGTAGTACGCCACCTCGTGCGCCTCGGTGCCCCGCTCCCCCGCCGTGCGGAAGTACACCCCCGTCGGCCGGTCCGGATCCCTGCGCACGGCCGACACGTCGACCCCGTACGCCGCGACCGTCTCCACCAGATGGTCCCCGAACCCGTCCGCCCCGACCCGGCTGACCCACCTCGCCGTGTGCCCGGCGGCGGCCAGTGCGCAGGCCACGTTGGACTCGGCGCCGCCGATGCCCCGCAGGAACTCCGGGACGTCGGCGAGCCGTCCCACACGGGCGGGCAGGAACGTGACCATGGACTCGCCGAGCGCGACGACGTCGACGACGTCCGGGGTGGGTCCGGTGGCAGTCACGATGGCCGGATGCTCCTCGGGGCCGCGCGGGACGTTCCGTTGACCCCGCGTCGGCCGAGATGTTAGACAGCAGCAAGCGCTGTACGCAACGGTCATTGCAGATTATGCAACATGCCTGATCAGGGAGGATCCTTGAACATGGAGTCGCTCGACGGACTGGCCGCGGAACGCGTGGACCACCGCTTCAAGGGCCTCCCCCCGGACGCCGACGGCCTCACCGTCGGCGAGCTGGCGGACCAGCGCCGCAACCTCTTCACCGGCGGCTTCACCACGCCCGTGCTCGCGCTGTCCGCGGAGCGCCTGGAGCACAACCTGCGGCTCATGGAGACGTACGCCGCCCGCCACGGCCTCGCCTTCGCGCCGCACGGCAAGACCTCCATGGCGCCGCAGCTGTTCCGGCGGCAGATCGAGCACGGGGCATGGGGCATCACCCTCGCCGTGCCCCACCAGGTGCGCGTGGCCAGGGCGTTCGGGATCGAGCGGGTCTTCCTGGCCAACGAGCTGGTCGACCCCGCCGCGCTGAGGTGGGTCGCCGCGGAGCTGGCCGCCGACCCCGCGTTCCGCTTCGTCTGCTACGTCGACTCCGTGCGCGGCGTGGAGCTGATGGACGCCGCGCTGACGGAGGCGGGCGCACCACGCCCCCTGGACGTCGTCGTGGAGCTGGCGGCGGGCGAGGGCGCGCGCACCGGGGTGCGGACGGAGGCGGAGTGCGCGGCGGTCGCGGACGCGGTGGCGGCCACCCGGACCCTGCGGCTGACCGGCGTCGCCGGGTACGAGGGCGAGGTTCCGCAGGCCACTCCGGAGCGGGTGCGGGCGTGGCTGCGCCGGCTGGTGGCGCTGGCCGGGGAGTTCGACAGGGCGGGGCGCTTCGGCCGTACGGACGAGATCGTGGTCAGCGCGGGCGGCAGCGCCTGGTTCGACGCGGTGGCCGACGTGTTCGCGGGGATCCCCGCACTGTCGCTGCCGGTGCTGAAGCTGCTGCGCTCGGGCGCGTACGTCTCGCACGACGACGGGCACTACCGCAGGCTGACGCCGTTCAACCGGGTCCCCGGGGAGGGGGCGCTCGCACCGGCCTTCCGGCTGTGGACGCAGGTGGTCTCGCGCCCGGCCCGCGACCAGGCGTTCGTCAACGCGGGCAAGCGGGACGCGGCGTACGACCTGGACCTTCCGGTCGTCCAGGCGGTGCGCCGGGACGGGGCGGAGCACCCGGCGGACCAGCTGGAGGTCGTCGCCCTGTCCGACCAGCACGCCTGGCTGCGTCTGTCGTCCGCCGCGGACGTGGAGGTCGGGGACTGGGTCGCCCTGGGCCTGTCCCATCCGTGCACGGTGTTCGACAAGTGGCAGCTGATCCCGGTGGCCGAGGCGGACGGGACGGTCGTCGACTACATCCGTACGTTCTTCTGAGGAGGCCCCCGTGGAGGACCTGGTCATCCGTGACGCCGAGGTCGTCGACGGCTCCGGCGAGCCCTCCTGGCGGGCGGACGTCGTGATCGACGGCGGCCGGATCGTGTCCGTCGTCAAGGAGGCGGCGGCCGCGGGCTGCCAGCGGCCGTCGGCGATGCGGGAGCTGGACGCGGAGGGCCTCGTGCTGTCCCCCGGCTTCATCGACATGCACGCCCACAGCGATCTCGCCCTGCTGCGCGACCCCGACCACAGCGCCAAGGCCGCCCAGGGCGTGACGCTGGAGGTGATCGGCCAGGACGGGCTGTCCTACGCCCCGGTCGACGACCGCACGCTGGAGGAGGTGCGGCGGGCGATCACCGGCTGGAACGGGTACGGCGACGACCTCGACCTCGACTGGCGGTCGGTCGGCGAGTACCTGGACCGCCTCGACCGCGGCATCGCCGTCAACGCGGCCTATCTGGTCCCGCAGGGCACCGTGCGCGCGCTCGTCGTCGGCTGGGAGGACCGTCCGGCCACGCCCCGGGAGCTGGACCGGATGCGGCAGCTGGTCGCCGAGGGGCTCGAACAGGGCGCGGTGGGGCTGTCGTCCGGGCTGACGTACACGCCCGGCATGTACGCCGGGGAGGCCGAACTGACCGAGCTGTGCCGGGTGGTGGCCTCGTACGGCGGCTACTGGTGCCCGCACCACCGCTCCTACGGCGCGGGCGCGCTGGAGGCGTACGCGGAGATGGTGGACCTGTCCCGGCGGGCGGGCTGCGCGCTGCACCTGGCGCACGCCACGATGAACTTCGGTGTGAACCGGGGCCGGGCGCCGGAACTGCTCGCGCTGCTGGACGAGGCGCTGGACGCGGGTGCCGACATCAGCCTCGACACGTACCCCTACACGTCCGGCAGCACCACGCTGGCGGCGCTGCTGCCGGGCTGGGCGGGCGAGGGCGGGCCCGAGGCCGTGCTGCGGCGGCTCGCGGACGAGGGGACCGCCGAGCGGATCCGGCACGACCTGGAGGTCACCGGCTCGGACGGCTGTCACGGGGTGCCGGTGGAGTGGGGGACGGTCGAGATCTCCGGCGTCACCGATCCGGCGCTCGGCGCGTACGTCGGCCGTACGGTCCTGGAGTCGGCGCGGGAGCGCGGCGAGGCGCCCTGGGCCACGGCGCGGCGGCTGCTGCTGGAGGACCGGCTGGGCCCGGCGATCCTCCAGCACGTCGGCCACGAGGAGAACGTGCGCGCCGTCATGCGCCACCGGGTGCACACCGGCGGCTCCGACGGCATCCTGCGGGGCGCCAAGCCGCATCCGCGGGCGTACGGGACGTTCCCGCACTACCTCGGCCGGTACGTCCGTGAGCTGGGCGTGCTGTCGCTGGAGGAGTGCGTCGCGCATCTGACCTCGCGGCCCGCGGCCCGGCTGCGTCTGCCGGACCGCGGGCTGGTGCGCGAGGGGTACCGGGCCGATCTGGTGCTGTTCGACCCGGCGACCGTCGCGGCGGGCTCCGCCTACGGGCGTCCGCGGGCCCTGCCGACGGGCATTCCGTACGTCCTCGTCGACGGAAGGTTCGTCGTCGAGGACGGACGGCGCACGGACGTGCTGGCGGGGCGGGCGGTGCGCCGCACACCCGTGTGACCGGAACGCCGCCCTCTGTGCGGCCGGCACTCCGCACCCCGTGCGGCCGGCCGGAGTCCCGGCGCCGGGGCTCCGGCGCCGGGCTCCGGCACCGGGCCCGGAGGTCAGGGCCCGGAGGTCAGGGCCCGGAGGTCAGGGCCCGGAGGTCAGGGCCCGGAGGTCAGGGCCCGGAGGTCAGGGCTTGGGCAGGGCTTGGGCAGGGCTTGGGCAGGGCTTGGGCAGGGCCCGGAGGTCAGGGCTTGGGCAGGGCGCATCCGGCCGCGCCGAGGTCGAGCTTGTTGTCCAGGCCGAAGCAGGCGGCGAGGAGGTAGGTCTCCTGGGCGTAGTTGATGCCCTGGCGGACGGTGACCTTTCCGCTCTCGTCGATCTCGCAGGGGTTGTTGTCCGTGCAGCTCTGGCCGTCCTCGTTGCCGGTGTTGTTGACGGCGACGACCCGGCCGGTGGCGCGGTCGACCACGGGCGAGCCCGACGTGCCGCCGATGGTGTTGCAGGCGGAGGTGTAGCGGACGGAGTCCTTCCAGGTCCAGCCGCCCTCCCGCATGCGGTAGACGAACCCGTCGACGTTGCAGTTGTAGATCCGCTTCCAGTAGCCGGAGACGACGCTGATGGCGGTGCCGGCGACCGGGTGGGTGTCGTTCAGGGTGAGCGCCTCGATCCCGTAGGTGCTGCGGATCTGCGCGTAGGTGCGGGTGAGCTGGTAGACCGACACGTCGGTGTCGGTCATCGTCGAGTAGGCGATCTTGCTCGCGCGCAGGGTGCCGACCCGGGTCCCGGCGGAGTTCAGCAGGCCGAAGGAGCGGCTGGACGCCTGGTCCACGATCACCTCGCCGGGATCGGGGAACCCGGTCTCCAGACAGTGGCCGTTGCTGAGCACCAGGGCCGGGTCGTCGTCGGCCGAGTCGGGCATGCGGATCACCGAGCCGGAGCAGTTGCTCAGCGACACGGTGCCGGCGAAGTTCACGGCCCGGATCGCGGGCGCCGCGCTCCCGGTCTCCGACTCCGTGGCGGCGGCCGCGGGTGCCGCGCCCGCCCCGGTGATCACCAGGGCGGCGAGCGCGGCGAGGAGAGGCTTGTTCATGTGGGGTCCCCTCTACGGACGTGAGCGGCCGGAGATCTTCCGGCCGCCCCGTACTTGTCATGCGCATTGTTAGTGCAGGGGCATGAGGGGACAAGGAGGCGTTTCTGGCCCGAGTGGCCGAATGCGACTACAGGGGCCGGGGTCGCTCCGCGGACACGGGACACCGGGACCGCCCCCGCGGGGTGCCGGACCCTCCGGCGCCCCGCGGCCGGCGCCGTCTAACCCGATCCCTTGGGCCTGCCGTACCCGTGGCCCGGCTTGCCGCCGCCACCGTCCCCATCGCCCCAGTCGCCCCAGTCGCCCGGGGTGCTCGCCGGGGCCGTGGGCTCCGCGGGCGGGGCGGTGGTGGCCGGGACGGTGGGCCGCGGGGTCCCGGCGGGCGCCGCCGGGGCGGACGCGGCCGGGACCGGCGAGGAGGAAGCCGCCGAAGGGGAGACGGACGGCGGGCCGGACAGGGGGCGGGACCGCGGGTCGGACGCCGGGGAGCTCTCCGCGGCGGTGCCGTCCGCCTCGGGGACGGCGGAGCCCGCGGAGTCCGTGGCGTCCGGCGCGGTCGGGCCCGTGCGGTCGCGGCGGTCCGCCGGGCCGTCGTCCGAGGAGCCGCCGAGGGTGAACCCGGCGACGAGCGCGGTCAGGGACAGCACCCCGAGGGCACCGGCGGCGGCCATCCTGCGGTCGCGGCGGGCGGCGGCCCTGCGCGCACCGCGCCGGGCGGCGGCACGCCCCGCCGGGACGTCCGCGCCCTGCTCCGTCACCCGGGGCAGCTGCGCCGTCTCGTCGTAGGCGTTCTGCCAGCCGTGGGCGGCGGCCGGGTCGTGGTACGCGTCGTAGACGGGGGCGGATCCCGCCGCGTGCGGGTGGTACACGTTCGGCGGCACCCGGGGCGCCTCCTGCGCGCCGTACCCGCCCATGGCGTCACCGGCCGGATGTGGGTGCGTCTCGTGGCCGGATCGACGGTGCTCGGACATGGCCGCGCATTGTAGGGATTACGGCCGCCCGGCGACAGCCGAGGGCGATACCCTCCCAAACCATCCGTCTCACGTGTCGGAAAACACGGCCCGGGGAGCAATACCGGGCCGTAAGCTCCCTTCATGCAGGTGATCCAGTCGACCAAGCTCGCCAACGTCTGTTACGAGATCCGGGGTCCGGTTCTCGAGGAGGCCATGCGGCTGGAGGCGGCGGGGCACCGCATCCTCAAGCTGAACACCGGCAACCCGGCGGCCTTCGGTTTCGAGTGCCCGCCGGAGATCCTGGAGGACATCCTCCGCAACGTCTCCGGCGCCCACGGCTACGGCGACGCCAAGGGCCTGCTCGCCGCGCGGCGCGCGGTCGTCATGCACAACCAGACCCTCGGCATCGAGACGGACGTCGAGCACGTCTTCATCGGCAACGGCGTCTCCGAGCTGATCGTGATGGCGATGCAGGGCCTGCTGGACGACGGCGACGAGGTGCTGGTCCCGGCGCCGGACTACCCGCTGTGGACGGCGGCGGTGTCCCTGTCCGGCGGTACGGCCGTGCACTACCGCTGCGACGAGCAGTCCGACTGGATGCCGGACCTCGCCGACATCGAGCGCAAGGTCACCGACCGCACCAAGGCGATCGTGATCATCAACCCGAACAACCCGACCGGCGCCGTCTACGACCGGGCGATGGTCGAGGGCCTCACCGACATCGCCCGCCGCCACAACCTGCTGGTCTGCTCGGACGAGATCTACGACAAGATCCTCTACGACGGCGCCACCCACGTCCCCACGGCGTCCGTCGCGCCCGACCTGCTGACCCTGACGTTCAACGGCATGTCGAAGGCGTACCGGGTGGCCGGCTACCGGGTGGGCTGGATGTCGGTCTCGGGCCCGCGCGCCCACGCCGAGTCCTACATCGAGGGCCTGACGATCCTGGCGAACATGCGCCTGTGCGCGAACATGCCGGGACAGCACGGCGTGGTCGCCGCGCTCAGCGGACGGCAGTCGATCAACGACCTGGTCCTGCCCGGCGGACGTCTGAAGGAGCAGATGGACACCGCGCACGAGATGCTCACCCGGATCCCCGGCGTGACGTGCGTGAAGCCGAAGGGCGCGCTGTACCTCTTCCCGCGCCTGGATCCGAAGGTCTACAAGATCAAGGACGACCGGCAGATGGTCCTGGACCTGCTGCGCCGCGAGAAGATCATGGTCGTCCAGGGGACCGGCTTCAACTGGCCCGAGCCCGACCACTTCCGCGTCGTGACCCTGCCCACGACCCGCGACCTCCAGGACGCGATCGGCAGGATCGGCACCTTCCTGGACGGCTACGGCCAGCCGTGAGCCGGGCTCCGGGCCCTTTCCCGGGAACAGCTCAACTTTAGACTGGATCCAAGCTAGGATGGCTTCTGTCACCACAGGAGGCCATCCATGTACGAACCGATCCGTACCAAGTCGGTCCACACGGTGGCCGGCACGTCCTCGGACTTCCCCCACCGCTCGCGCGAGGAGGAGCTGGACATCCAGCTCTCGGGGCACCTCGGCGCGCTGCTCGCCGTCACCGACGAACTGCGCGCCCTGACCCCGTCCGCCGACCTGGACACGGCGGCGGCCCGGCTCGCCGAGCAGGTCGCGCGGCTGCGCGGCGGCCCGGTGCCGGTCCGCGCGGTCCCGGCCGCCACGGGCGGGGCCGGCGTCCTGCACCGGCGGGCCCACACCCTCGCGGGCCGGGCCCTGGTCGTCGCCGCGTCCCGCGCGGACACGGCCGTCGCGATCCTCGCGGCGGAGCGGATGGACGCCCACACCGAGGCCCTGCACGAGCCGGCCCTTCCCTGAGCCCTCCGGGGCTCCCCTCCACGGCCCCGGTCCGCGCGCACCCGCAGCGACGCGCGGACCGGGCGCCATGCACGGCGCCAGACCCGGGCGGACTCCCGCCGTGCGGCTCGCCGCCGGCGGATCTCCGCCGACCGCAGGCGGCTGCTCGCACGGTTCCCCGCGCCCCTTCGGACGTCCGCATCCCGTGGTGGCGACACCGTGCCGTTCGGGTCCTGGCACGTGTCGACCGCCGAGTTCCGCCGGTACGGCAGGGCGGGCGACGGGGACGGGCGCGGCTGAACTCCGGAGGGCAAGCGTCCGGTTGCATACCGGGATGGGGTCGACACCTCGCGTTCACCTGGGGCGGGCGGGAACTTGGAGTTCCGCGAGCAGTCTCCACCCCGTGAGACGAATCATGGGGATCGTCCTCGCGGTTCTGCTGGTCGGCGGTGTGGCGGTGGCCGTCGTCGCGGGGCAGGACGGTGAGGGCAGGGGCACGGCAACGAAGACCGTGCGCGCAGTGATCGGGTCGGAGAAGGCGGAGTTCTTCGCCGACCCGGAGGTGGTGAAGGTCCTGGCCGCCCGGGGCTACACCGTGAAGGCCGAGGCATCCGGCTCCTGGGCCATGGAAGGGCTGGACCTGAAGGGCTACGACCTCGCCTTTCCGTCCAGCAAGGCGCCCGCCGACGAGCTGGCCGAGAAGCACCGGGTGCGGCAGCCGCTGCCCCGGCCCTTCTACTCGCCCCTCGTCGTGGTCGCCCACCGCAGCGCCGCCACGGTGCTCGGCGCCAACGGCCTCGCCTCCCTCGACAAGGGCGGCGGCCGCGGTCTGCTGCGGATGAAGACCTACCTCGACGCGGCCGGGCACGACCGCACCTGGCAGCAGCTCGAAGGAGCCGGCCGGTACGGCGAGCTGAGCGGCACGCTCTACATCGCCAGCACCGACCCCGAGACCTCCAGCTCCGGCGCCCTCTACCTCGCCGCCGCCTCCTACGTCGCCCACGGCGGCCGGGTCGTCGCCGACGACCGCGCGCTCGACGCCACCGCCCCGCTGCTGCACAAGCTCGTCAGCGTGCAGGGGGCCCAGCAGTCCAGCTCCGACGCGGCGTTCCGGGACTTCGTCAGCGGGGTCGGCAACCCGCTGGTGCTGGTGTACGAGTCGCAGGTCGCCTCGCTGCTGCACGAGCAGCAGGACCCCGGCGATCTGGTCGTCCTCTACCCGGACACCACCGTCAACAGCGATCACACCGTCGTGCCGCTCACCGAGGACGGCCGGGCGGTCGGCGAGCTGCTCGGCAGCGACAAGGACCTGCGCCGTCTCGCGGTGAAGCACGGTTTCCGGCCGCAGGGCGCGGCCGCCGAGTTCACCGCGGCCGCCGGCGGCCGCTCCGCCCACCTCGACCGGCAGCTGACCGGCGTCCGGCAGGCGCCCGTGCCCACCTCCGCGGTGCTGCACGAGATGGCACGCCGGGCCCGGAGCCAGGGGGACAGCAGATGACCGACGACGACTTCACCCTCACCCTCACCCCGCCCGAGCCGGTCGCGGCCGTGCCCAGGCAGAAGGCCGGCGGGCTGGTGCCCGTCGAGGACGGCGTCCGCGACGACATGGCCCGCAGGGCCGCCGACTACGTCTCGGGGCTCGCCGCGCTCGACGCGCGCTCGCCCGAGTTCGCCGGCAAGGTCGGCGAGATCACGGCCCTGGGCGCCGGGGAGATGCGCACCGCGGCCGCGCAGTCCAACCGCATGCTGGAGCGGACCGTGCGCTCGCTGCCGGACAAGGGCGGGGACGCGTCGGCGAAGGTCGCCGGGTCCCTCGTCGAGCTGCGCCGCGTCGTCGAGGACCTCGACCCGCGCGATCTGCCCGCGGACAAGGGCCGCAGGTTCCTCTCCCGGCTGCCCGGCGGCAACAGGCTGCGCGACCACCTCGCCGAGTACGCCTCCGCGCAGGGCACCCTCAACAGGATCGTCGGCTCGCTGCGGGGCGGCCAGGACGAACTGCGCCGCGACAACGCCGCGCTGCAGACCGAGCGGGTGCGCCTGTGGGAGACCATGGGCAAGCTCCAGGAGTACGTCGTGCTGACCGAGTCCCTCGACACGGCGGTCGAGCAGCACATCGCCGCGGTCGGCGACCCCCAGGAGGCCGACTCGCTGCGCGCGGACGTGCTGTTCCCGGTCCGGCAGAAGCACCAGGACCTGCTGACCCAGCTCGCGGTGTGCGCCCAGGGCTACCTGGCGATGGACGTCGTACGGCGCAACAACGAGGAGCTGATCAAGGGTGTCGACCGGGCCGCCACGACGACCGTGTCGGCGCTGCGGATCTCCGTGATGCTGGCCTCCGCGCTCGACAACCAGAAGAAGGTCGTCGAGCAGGTCGACGCCCTGCGCGGCACCACCGAGGACCTGATCCGCACCAACGCCGAGATGCTGGCCACGCAGAGCGGGGAGATCCAGCGGATCGCCGCCGGTCCGGCCGTCGGCGCGGAGACCCTGCGGACCGCGTTCCAGCAGATCTACCGCACGCTCGACGCGATCGACACCTACAAGGTGCAGGCGACCGAGGCGATGGCGGCGACCGTGGAGAACCTCACCGCCGAACTCCGGCACGCGGGCTCGTACCTGGAGCGCAGCCGTTCGCAGAACGCGCTGGAAGGGGGCCTCGGATGAGACGCGCGCTCGCCGCCGCGCTCGCCGCCGCCCTGCTGACCGGCTGCACCGAGGGCGCGGACTCCCCCGCGGAGACCTCCGCGTACCGGCCCGGCACCCTGCGTGTCCTCGCCTCCAGCGAACTCGCCGACATGGAGCCGGTGCTGGAGCGGGTCCGCGAGGAGACCGGCATCACCGTGCGGCCCGCCTACATGGGCACGCTGGACGCCGTCGACCTGCTGGCCCGCGGGAGGGCGAAGGGGGCGTACGACGCGCTGTGGCTGTCGTCGAACGACTGTCTGCGGCTGCGCCCGGAAGCGGCCCGGGAGGTGGTCTCCGAGACACCGGTGATGTCCAGCCCGGTCGCCGTCGGCGTGCGCCCGGCCACCGTCGGGGAACTGGGCTGGAAGCCCGGGAACGTGACCTGGGCGCAGGTCGAGCGGGCCGTCGCCGAGGGGAAGCTCACCTACGGCATGACCGACCCGGCGCGCTCCCACTCCGGCTTCTCGACGCTGGTCTCGGTGGCCTCCGCGCTGTCCGGGGCGCAGTCCGCGCTGACGGACGCCGATGTCACGAAGGCCGCGCCCCGGCTGAAGGAGTTCTTCGGGGGGCAGAAGCTGACGTCGGGTTCCTCGGGCTGGCTGGCCACGGCCTACCGGCGGCGCGGGGACGTGGACGCCCTGCTCAACTACGAGTCCGTCCTGAAGGGCACCCCGGGCCTGACGGTGATCCGCCCGCGCGACGGCGTCGTCACCGCCGACTACCCGCTGTCCTCGCTGACGTCGTCGACGGCCGGGGCCCGCGAGGACGTGCGGCGGCTGGCCGAGGCGCTGCGCTCGCCGGAGCTCCAGCGCGAGATCACCGTCCGCACCCACCGCCGTCCGGTCGTGCCGGGGGTGGCCCCGGCGCCGGGCCTGGAGACGGACCGGCGGCGCGAACTGCCCTTCCCGGGGAGCCGGTCGGTCGCCGACGGACTGCTCGACTCCTACGAGAACGAACTGCGCCGGCCCTCGCGCACGGTGTACGTGCTGGACACCTCCGGTTCGATGGAGGGCGACCGGCTGGAGAGCCTGAAGAAGGCGCTGACCGGGCTCACCGGCGGCTTCCGGATGCGTGAGGAGGTCACGCTGATGCCGTTCGGGTCGGACGTGAAGAGCGTCCGCACGCATGTCGTCGATCCCGCCGACCCGGACAAGGGCATGGAGGCGATCCGCCGGGACACCGACGCGCTGGACGCCGACGGGGACACCGCGATCTTCACGTCGCTGCGGGAGGCGTACGAGCATCTGGGCGGCGGCCGGGACACGTTCACGTCGGTCGTGCTGATGACGGACGGCGAGAACACCACCGGTGCGACGGCCGGGGACTTCGACGCCTTCTACGCCGGACTGGACGACGAGCGGCGGGCGACGCCGGTGTTCCCGGTCCTCTTCGGCGACTCCGACCGCGGGGAGCTGGAGCACATCGCCGAGCTGACCGGCGGCCGTCTCTTCGACGGCCGGGAGGGCTCTCTGGACGGCGCCTTCGAGGAGATCCGTGGCTATCAGTGAGTATCTCGGCTCGCGGAAGAACATCGCCGGCAGCGTGTGCGGTCTGGCCGGGCTGGCGCTGACGTTCACCGGGCTGGCGGGCGCGTACTGGCCGGTCGTCGTGGCGGGGCTGTACGGGGCGGGGGCTCTGGTCGCGCCGCCGGAGCGGCCGGCGCTGCCGGACTTCCCCGATCCGTCGGCCCGGCTGGACGAGGTGCGTGAGGACTTCGGGAGGCTGGGCCGCTGTCTCGCGGACGTGGAGCTGCCGCCGGGTGCCGCGGGAAGCCTCGACGAGCTGACGGGGCTGCTGGCGGCGCTGCTGGAGCCGGGCTGGGTCGCGGAGGCGCTCGCCCGTGACCCCGAGGGCGTGCATGTGCTGTCGCGGATGGTGCGCCAGGACGTTCCGGAGGCCGTCGACACCTTCGTACGGGCCCGGTGGTGGCATCGGCTCGCTCCGGGCCAGGAGCCGCCCGAGCGGCATCTGGAGCGGCAGACGGGGCTGCTGCGGCGGGAGGCGGAGAAGCTGGCGGCGGACCTCGGGGAGACGGAGTCCCGCCGCCAGGAGACCCACACCCGGTATCTGGAGGACCGGGGCGGGGACCGGTGAGGGTCAGGGACAGCTGACGCGGGTGTCGCCGGTGTCGGTGGTGCAGGTGTCCGTGCCGGCGCCGCCGTTGGCGGTGTCGTTGGCGGAGATGCCGTCGACGGTGCTGAGGCGGTCGTTGCCGGAGTTGCCGAGCAGGATGTCGTTGCCGGTGCCGCCGTCGAGGGTGTCGTTGCCGGTGCCGCCGTCGAGCCGGTCGTTTCCGAAGCCGCCGTGGACGGCGTCGTTGCCGTTTCCTGCGCCGACCGTGTCGTCGCCGCCGAGGGAGCAGATCACATCGGCGCCGGAGGTGCCGGTGACGGTGTCGTTTCCGCTGGTGCCGATGCGGGTGCAGCCGCGGGCGTTGTCGACCGTGGTGTTCGCCGTGGCGGTGTTGTTCCCGGGGTTCGGGTCGGTCTGCGCGGTGGTGGCCGTGGCCCGGTCGGTGAGGGTGCCGGTGGCGCGGGGCTCGGCGGCGACCGTGACGGTGGCGGTGGCTCCGGGGGCGAGGGTGCCCAGGGCGCAGGAGGCGGCGGTGGCCGTGGTGGAACAGGTGCCCTGGGTGCTGGTCGCCGAGACGACCGAGACGGCGACGCCGGTGAGGGTGTCGGACACGGAGACGCCGGTGGCGGAGGCCGTCGTGCCGGTGTTGGTCACCCGCACCATGTAGGTGGCCCGGTCACCGATGCTGACGGCGGCGGGACCGGACTTCGTCACCGCCAGGTCGGTGGCGGCGGGCGGCGGCGGTGCGCTGCCGCCCTGGTGGCGGGACAGGGCGAAGTCGCTGTCCGGTCCGCCCTGTCCGGCGGCGACGATCCTGCCGTCGGACTGGAGGGCCACGCCGTGGGCGGCGTCGGAGCCGCCGAAGTCGGTGGTGACGGCACCGGCCGTGCCGAAGCCGCTGTCGGGGCTGCCGTCGGTGCCGAACCGGCGGAGCGAGAAGTCGCCGTTGCCGCCGGCGACGACGATCCGCCCGTCGCCGGGCTGGAGCACGACGTCCCGGGCGCCGCCGCCGGGGGTGAGGACCCGGCCGTCGCCGTCGAAGCCGGTGTCCGGGGTGCCGGAGGCGGTGTAGCGGGCCAGCGCGATCCGGTCGTTGCTGCTGCCGGCGGCGACGATCCTGCCGTCGGGCTGGACGGCCAGCGCCTCCACGGCGTCGTACGCGCCGAAGTCGGTGCGCTGGATGCCGTCGCCGCCGAAGCTCGTGTCGAGGGTGCCGTCGGCGGTGTAGCGCAAAAGGGCGAAGTCGAAGGCGGTGGTGCCCACCTCGCCCCCGACGACGATCCTGCCGTCGGGCTGGAGGGCCAGGGCGCGGCCGTCGCCGCCCTCCTCGGGCGACCCCGGTGACGGGTCGGTGGTCACCTTGCCGTCGCCGCCGCCGAAGCCCGTGTCCGGGGAGCCGTCGGCGTTGTAGCGGGCCACTCCGACCTCGCCGCCGGCGAAGCCCGCGGCCACGATCCTGCCGTCGGGCTGGACCGCCACGTCACGGGCCTCGTCAGGGCCTCCGAAGTCGGTGAACACCCGGCCGTCGCCGCCGCCGAAGCTCGTGTCCGGGGAGCCGTCGGTGTTGTAGCGGGCCACGGTGAACCAGCAGCAGTTCTCGTAGCCGCGCCAGCTGCTGCCCGCCACGACGATCCTGCCGTCGGGCTGGAGCGCGACGGCTTGCGCCTCGCTCCACTGGAGGTCCGGGTCCATGTTGTTGACGGCGGTGGTCACCGTGCCGTCGCCGCCGAAGGACGTGTCCGGGGTGCCGTCGGGGTGGTGGCGGGTGAGCGCGAAACGGCTCTCCGGCAGGGAGAGGTCGGCGGAGGACCCGACGGAGACGATCTTCCCGTCGGGCTGGACCGCCACATCGGCCGCCCGGTCGTCGTCGGCGATGCCGGTGAGCACCCTGCCGTCGCCGCTGAAGGCCGGATCCAGGTCGCCGGGTGCCGCGGCCGCGGTGCCCGGGAGGGTCACGACGAGGGCCAGGACGGTGGCCGCGACGGTCCCGGCGCGGGCCAGGAGACAGCGGCGGCGGCGTTCGCCGTGGGGACGCCGCGCCGGTCGTGCGTGAGGTGTGCGCATGGGCGACAGCGTTGCGCCGTTCGCACCCATGGGCGGCCGCCACGAGCGGTGTTGGCCTCACCGGACGCAGGTTTCCATCCCGGCGGGTGAGGGGGGCAGCACGGCCCCGCACGCCATTGTGCGGGGCCACGGTTCGTGACGATGTGCCGCCTCCCGCGGCCGGCCGTGACGATCACTGGTCAGGGCTCCCATCGGGGCCGGCCGCGGGGGATTGTGGGGTGGGTGTCAGCCCAGGCGCTCCACGAGCGCGCGGTACTGGTCCCACAGTTCCTTCGGCGTGTGGTCGCCGAAGGTGTTGAGGTGCTCGGGCACCAGGGCGGCCTCCTCGCGCCACACGTCCTTGTCGACGGTGAGCAGGAAGTCCAGGTCGGAGTCGGACAGTTCGAGGCCGTCGGTGTCGAGCGCGGCCTTGGTCGGCAGGACGCCGATCGGGGTCTCGACGCCCTCGGCCCTGCCGTCCAGGCGGTCGACGATCCACTTCAGGACGCGGGAGTTCTCGCCGAAGCCGGGCCAGACGAACTTGCCCTCGTCGTTCTTGCGGAACCAGTTGACGTAGTAGATCTTGGGCAGCTCGGACTGGTCCCTGCCCTTGGCCACGTCGACCCAGTGGCCCATGTAGTCGCCCATGTTGTAGCCGCAGAAGGGCAGCATGGCGAACGGGTCGCGGCGCAGCTCGCCGACCTTGCCCTCGGCGGCGGCGGTCTTCTCGGAGGCCACGTTGGCGCCGAGGAAGACGCCGTGGTTCCAGTCGAAGGACTCGGTCACCAGCGGCACGGCGGTGGCGCGGCGGCCGCCGAAGAGGATCGCGGAGATCGGCACGCCCTTGGGGTCCTCCCACTCGGGCGCGATGATCGGGCACTGCGAGGCCGGGACGGTGAAGCGGGCGTTGGGGTGGGCGGCCGGGGTGCCGGAGGCCGGCGTCCAGTCGTTGCCCTTCCAGTCCGTCAGATGGGCGGGCGTCTCCTCGGTCATGCCCTCCCACCAGATGTCGTTGTCGTCGGTGAGGGCGACGTTGGTGAAGACGGAGTTGCCCCAGAGGGTCTTCATCGCGTTGGCGTTGGTGTGCTCGCCGGTGCCGGGCGCGACGCCGAAGAAGCCGGCCTCGGGGTTGATGGCGTACAGGCGGCCGTCCTCGCCGAAGCGCATCCAGGCGATGTCGTCGCCGATGGTCTCGACGGTCCAGCCGGAGATCGTGGGCTCCAGCATGGCGAGGTTGGTCTTGCCGCAGGCGCTCGGGAAGGCGGCGGCGACGTACTTGGACTCGCCCTGCGGCGGGGTGAGCTTCAGGATGAGCATGTGCTCGGCGAGCCAGCCCTCGTCGCGGGCCATGACGGAGGCGATGCGCAGGGCGTAGCACTTCTTGCCGAGCAGGGCGTTGCCGCCGTAGCCGGAGCCGTAGGACCAGATCTCACGGGTCTCGGGGAAGTGCGAGATGTACTTGGTGCTGTTGCACGGCCACGGCACGTCCTGCTCGCCCTCCTCCAGGGGGGCGCCGAGGGTGTGGACGGCCTTGACGAAGAAGCCCTGGTCGCCGAGCTCGTCGAGGACGGGCTGTCCCATGCGGGTCATGGTGCGCATGGAGACGGCGACGTAGGCGGAGTCGGTGATCTCGACGCCGATCGCGGACAGCGGTGAACCGAGGGGGCCCATGCAGAAGGGCACGACGTACATGGTGCGGCCCTTCATCGAGCCGCGGAAGAGACCTTTCTCCCCCTGGAAGATCTCCCGCATCTCGGCGGGGGCCTTCCAGTGGTTGGTCGGGCCCGCGTCCTGCTCCTGCTCGGAGCAGATGAAGGTGCGGTCCTCGACACGCGCCACGTCGGTGGGGTCGGAGGCCGCGTAGTAGGAGTTCGGGCGCTTGACCGGGTCGAGCTTGCGGAAGGTGCCCTTGGCGACCAGTTCCTCGCTGAGACGCTCGTACTCGGCCTCGGATCCGTCGCACCAGACCACGTTGTCCGGCTGCGTCAGTTCGGCGATCTCGTTGACCCAGGTGACCAGTTCCTGGTGGTTGGTGGGGACGACGGAGGGAGCCGCGATGTCTCGCGCCACGATTGCTCCTAGGTGAGGGTTTTTTGTCCTGTCTGCCCCGTGGGGGCCGCGACCCGGATGCTTCGTAGCTGCTCATCCGGTGCCGACCGCACTCATTTGATCATCCGATGTTCGCGCCCATCTGTCCAGAGGGCCTCACAGGTGAGCGGAGTGAGGATCGCCACGTGTAACGGCGTTCTTTTGCGTCCCCATGGTGTTCACCGGAAAGTTCTTTGCCTTGACACGGCCGGAACCGCCGATGAGGCCCCCAACCTGCGGCGACCGGCCGGGGCTCGTGAGACGATGGCCACTCTTCGTCCGCCATCTCGCCACGCCGACCCGTAACTTACGGTCCCGTAGGTACGATGCGGCGTATGACTGCGTCCGCCACCGACGCGCCTCTGGACACGCCGGCCGCCGGCCGCGGTTCCGTCGCGCCGTCCCTGCATCCGATCAAGCCCAGGCTCCGAGGCTGGCTGCATCTCGGCATGTTCCCGGCCGTGCTCGTCGCGGGCCTGGTGCTCACCGCACTGGCGGACTCCCCGCGCGGCCGCCTCGCCTGCGGCATCTACGTCCTCACCGCCTGCCTGCTGTTCGGCGTGAGCGCGCTCTACCACCGGGGCGACTGGAGCCCGCGCATGGACGGCGTCCTGCGCAGGCTGGATCACGCCAACATCTTCCTGATCATCGCGGGCACCTACACCCCGCTCACCCTGCTGCTCCTGCCCGGCTCCAAGGGGCAGTGGCTGCTGTGGGGCATCTGGGCCGCGGCGGCGGCCGGGATCGTCTTCCGGGTGTTCTGGGTGGGCGCCCCGCGCTGGCTCTACACCCCCTGCTATCTCGCCATGGGCTGGGCGGCGGTGTTCTTCCTGCCCGACTT
The DNA here is from genome assembly GCF_044754345.1 of Streptomyces sp. NPDC093094. Taxonomy (NCBI): domain Bacteria; kingdom Bacillati; phylum Actinomycetota; class Actinomycetes; order Kitasatosporales; family Streptomycetaceae; genus Streptomyces; species Streptomyces sp. NPDC093094. Next base: position 424,112 of record NZ_JBIVOX010000007.1, read on the forward strand.
CATGCGGGCGGGCGGCATCGCGGTGCTCGTCCTGGTCGTCGTCGGCGGCCTGCTCTACAGCGCCGGCGGCGTGATCTACGGCATCAAGCGCCCGAACCCCTCGCCGCGCTGGTTCGGCTTCCACGAGGTGTTCCACTCCTTCACCCTCGCGGCGTTCGTCGTGCACTACGTCGGCATCTCGCTGGTGGCGTACCAGCACGCGTGACGCGCCCCGCCCCCTCCCGCCAGGCCACGGCTCATCGGAGCCGTGGCCTTTTCCGTGCGCCCGGAACCCCGGACACCCCTCAATATTGACAGCAACTATCTTTTGACAGCTACTTTCATTTCATGGTTGCTCTTCATCCACGCCGCTGGTGGGCCCTGGGCGCGCTGGTCGCGAGCATGCTCACGCTCGGCTTCGACATGACGATCCTCAATGTGGCGCTCCCGACGATGGCCGCCGGTCTCGGCGCCACGACCGGCGAGGCGCAGTGGACGGCGGACGCCTACGTCGTCGTCTTCGCGGCGCTGATGCTCCCCGCCGGACTGCTCGGCGACCGGTTCGGCCGGCGCCGCATGCTGATCACCGGGCTCGGGATCTTCCTCGCCGGATAGCTCCTCGGCGCCCTCGCCGACGACGTGCCCCGGGTGATCGCCGCCCGCGCGGTCATGGGCGTCGGCGGCGCGCTCGTCACCCGGTTCGGGGCACGGGGCGTGGTCGCCGCCGGCATGGCGGTCCTCGCCTTCGCCGCGCTCCTGGGCAGCCGTACGACGGTGGAGTCCGGCTACGGCTTCACCGCGCTGTGGCTCTCCCTGGCCGGAGCCGGCTTCGGACTCGCGGTCGCCCCCGCGATGTCCGGCGCCCTCGGCACCCTGCCCGCCGACCGGGCCGGCAGCGGGTCCGGGCTGCTGACGACACTGCGTCAGGTCGGCGCCGCGCTCGGCATCGCGCTGCTGGGCAGCCTGCTCGCCGACGAACTGGGCTCCGCGGGCCTGACGTCCTCCGACGGCAGCGCGTACGTCCACGGCATGGACCTGGCTCTGCTGGTCAACGGGGTCGTCGCGCTGCTCGCCGCGCTGCCGGCCGCGGCCCTCCTGCCGGGCAGGAGCGCCGAACGCGGCACCGGACCGGCCTTGGCCGCACCCCGCGACGATGCCCGACAATGACGTGCATGACGGCCGCACACAGCACCTCCCCCGCCGACCGCGCACAGCCGGGCCTGCGCGAGCGCAAGAAGATCAGGACCCGTGAGGCGATCCGCACGGCGACCTACGCGCTGATCGGCGAGCAGGGCTACGACGCCACCACGATCGACCAGATCGCCGAGCGGGCCGAGGTGTCCCCGTCGACCGTCTTCCGCTACTTCCCCACCAAGGAGGACATCGTCCTCACCGACGAGTACGACCCGGTGCTGCTGGAGGAACTGCGCGCCCGTCCCGCCGACGAGCCCTGGTCCGAGACCGTCCGGCACGTCATGCGGGAGGCCGTCCGCACCGGCGTGGAGCAGGACGAGGAGGTGGCGCGGCTGCGCACCCACCTCATGGTCCAGGTGCCCGCGGTGCGCTCGCGGATGATGGAGAGCATGTCGGTCACCGGCCGCATGCTCTGCACCGCCATCGGCGAGCGCACCGGCCGCGACCCCGACGGCCTGGAGGTCCGCGTCTACGCCATGTCGCTGGTCGGCGCGCTGATGGAGACCTCCCTGTACTGGGCGGAGAACGACCACCGGGACGACTTCACCGGCCTCGTCGACCGCGCCCTGGACGTCCTCGTCGACGGCCTGCCGCCGGTGAAACCCTGAGGATCCCGCGTGGCCCCCGTGCCATGCTGATCAGGTGAACGCACCCGAGATCCACGTCGAGATAGCGCCCGCACTCGCCCTGTTCGTGCCGCACGACCGGCGCCGCGGCACCACCGCCCTGCGCACCGACGGGGTCTCGACGCTCGGTCATGTCGTCGAGTCCCTCGGGGTGCCGCTCACCGAGGTCGGCGCACTCGTCGTCGACGGCCGCGACACCCCGGTCGCGCACATCCCGAAGGACGGGGAGACGGTGAGTGTCCGCCCGGTCGCCCGTCCCCAGCAGGTCCCGGGCGCTCCCCTGCGGTTCCTGCTCGACGTGCACCTCGGCACTCTCGCCCGCCGGCTGCGGCTGCTCGGTGTGGACACCGCGTACGAGTCGACGGACATCGGCGACCCGGCGCTGGCCTCCCGCTCGGCCGCCGAACGGCGGGTCATGCTCAGCCGGGACCGCGGTCTGCTGCGCCGCCGGGAACTGTGGGCCGGCGCCTACATCTACAGCACCCGCCCCGAGGACCAGCTCCAGGACGTCCTCGACCGGTTCGACCCCGAGCTGCGCCCCTGGACCCGCTGCACCGCCTGCAACGGCCCGCTGCGGCAGGCGACCAAGGAGGAACTGGCCGACCGCCTGGAGCAGGGCACACGCCGGACGTACGACGTGTTCGCGCAGTGCCGTGACTGCGGCCGCGCCTACTGGAAGGGCGCCCACCACGACCAGCTGGAGGCGATCGTGGAGGGTGCGCTGAGCCTGCGGCCCCGACGGGGCTGAGCGGCGGGGCGGCCCGCCGCCGCGCCCGGCGGCCCCGGAGAGAGCTTCTCCCGCGGGGCGGCCCGCCGGTGCCCGGCGGTCTCAGGGGGTGAGCTTCTCCCGCAGGGCCGTCTCGTCGGTCACCGGCAGGTCGCAGACGAAGCCGCGGCAGACGTACGCCGTCGAAACGCCCCCCACCAGCGTGCGGTCGGCCAGCAGCGGGAACTCCTCGCCGCCGGGCGGGCCGTACGCCACCACGGCGCCCGGCGCGGTGGACAGCAGGGCGGCGCGGTGCAGGGCCCGGGCGGCCGGGTCGTCGAGCGCGGGCCCGACCACCGCGACCTCGCGCGGCCCGTCCAGCAGGGCCTCCGCGACCGCGAGGCCCCAGCCGGTGAACCGCGGCACCCGCGGCCCGAGCGCCTTCACCACGCCCAGCGCCCGCTCGGCGGCGGCCCGGTGCGGCTCGGCCCCGGTGTGCGCGGCGTAGGACAGCAGGGCGCCCGCGGCGGCGGTCCAGCCGGAGGGGGCCGCGTTGTCGGTGGGGTCCTGCGGCCTGCGGATCAGCCGCTCGGCGTCCACGGCCGTGTCGTACAGCGCCCCCGACTCCGGGTCGACGAACCGGGTCAGCACGTGGTCCAGCAGCAGCCCGGCGAAGTCCAGCCAGACGCCCTCACCGGTCACCGAGGCCAGCGCCAGGAAGCCCTCGGCCACGTCGGCGTAGTCCTCCAGCACACCGGCGTTCGCGCCGACCCGGCCGTCCTTGCTGGTCCGGGCGAGGCGGCCCTGGTCGTCCAGGTGGACCCGTACGAGCAGGTCGGCGGCGGCCACCGCCGCGTCCACCAGGTCCGGCCGGCCGAAGCAGGCGCCGGTCTCGGCGAGCGCGGCGATCACGAGCCCGTTCCAGGCGGCGACGATCTTGTCGTCCCGGCCCGGGGCGGCGCGTCCCGCGCGGGCCGCGAGCAGCCGCTCCTTGACCGAGGCGAGGCGCTCCGCGTCGAAGACGCCTTCCTGCTGCGGCAGTTGCAGCACGGAGGCGCCCTCCTCGAAGGTGCCCTCCTCGGTGACACCGAAGTACTGCGCGGCGAGCGCGGCGTCGTCCTGGAGCACCTCGCGCAGCTGCGCGGGCGTCCACACGTAGTACGCGCCCTCGACGTGCCTGCCGGTGCCGTCGTCGCTGTCGGCGTCGAGAGCCGAGGCGAACCCGCCCTCGGGCGTGCGCAGTTCGCGCACCAGGAAGTCCGCGGTCTCCAGCGCGACCCGCCGCGCGAGCCCGGAGCCGGTGGCCCGCCACAGATGGGTGTAGACACGGCAGAGCAGGGCGTTGTCGTAGAGCATCTTCTCGAAGTGCGGCACGATCCAGTCCCGGTCGACCGAGTACCGCGCGAAGCCGCCGCCGAGCTGGTCGTAGATGCCGCCCCGCGCCATCCGCTCACAGGTGTCCTGCGCCATCTGGAGGGCGCCCTGCGCACCGGTCCGCGCGTGGTGGCGCAGCAGGAACTCCAGCACCATGGACGGCGGGAACTTCGGCGCGCCGCCGAACCCGCCGCGCTGCGGGTCGTACTCCCGGGTCAGCCCCAGCAGCGCCTGCGCCTGCTCCTGCTCGCCGGGCGCCTCGGTGCCGCCCTGGGCGAACTCCCGCCCGGCCAGGTCCCGCACGATCTTCCCGGCGACCTCGGCGACCTCGTCCCGCCGCTCCGACCACGCCTGCCGCACCCCCTCCAGCACCTGCCGGAAGGACGGCATCCCGTGCCGGGGGGCCGGCGGGAAGTACGTACCGAAGTAGAACGGCTCCCCCTCGGCCGTCAGGAACACCGTCATCGGCCAGCCGCCCTGCCCGGTCGCCGCCTGCACGGCCTCCATGTAGACGGCGTCGACGTCGGGCCGCTCCTCGCGGTCGACCTTCACGCTCACGAAGTGCTCGTTGAGGTAGTCGGCGGTCTCCTGGTCCTCGAAGGACTCGTGGGCCATCACATGGCACCAGTGACAGCTGGAGTAGCCGACGCTGAGCAGCACGGGTCTCCCGCTGCTGCGCGCCTCCTCGAACGCCTCGTCCGACCAGGGCCACCAGTCGACGGGGTTGTCGGCGTGCTGGAGGAGATAGGGCGACGTCTCTTGGGCCAGTCGGTTCGGCATGGGTCCATCCTGCCCCAGCGGCCGCGCACCGGGGGCCAGGTGGCCGCACCGCCGCGGCCTCACGTCGTACCGCCCCGGCGGGCGGCGCGCGCCGCCCGCCGCCGTCGTCCGCGGGCCCGGTCCGCCTGCCACGACCGTGAGCCGATTTCGCCGGCGGACACGGCGGCCGCACCGCCGGCCGGTCGCGCGAACGTTTCTTTTCGGCCGGCTCACGGGCCCGCCAAGGACTCCGGAGAACGATCGCCCCCTCGCCCCGGCGGTCCGTCCGCAGCACACTTGGGCCGACAGCGGGTGCTTCCGGAGGGGGACATGACATGAGGGACGGTCATCGGGCGGAGGCCGAGCGGCTGTTGGCGCGGGCCGTCGAGGAGGAGGTCCGCCGCTCGGGCGGCCGCAGCGACGGGAAGGTGCTGCTGGCACGGGCGCGGGCCGCGCTGGACGAGATGGCGGGCGCGGCGGCCGAGGAGTACACGGCGTACACACGGGCGCTGGAGGAGTCCGAGGCCGGCCGGCTCACCTTCGGGCAGCGGTACGCACGGGAGGGCGGCGGGACTCCGCTGCTGGTGGCGGCCGTCGCGGCGGGCGCGGCCGTGGTGGCGGACCTGGCGCTCGGCACCGGCGGCGGCACCGCGCTCGGCGCGGGCGCGGCGGTCGGGGTGGTCGGGGCGGCGGCGACCGTGGTGAAGGTGGCCGGTTCCCATCTGCCGGCCGCGCACCGGCAGGCGGGTGCCCTCGGCCAGCCCGGCGGGCCCGAGCAGCTGCGGCTCCAGTGGCTGACCGCGCTGGAGGTGCGCGGGATCCGGCCGTTCCTCGACCAGCAGCGGGTGCTGGCGGCGTCCACCGGTCCGGCGAAGGCCGGGCCCAAGCTGCTCGGCGCCGACAAGAGCGCGGCGGCCCGGGGCCGCAGTGTGCTGGAGCAGTCGTTCGGGCAGCTGCCGGAGCCCTCGGGGCCGTTCGCGGGCCGCCGGCAGCAGCTGGCGCAGATCCGGCAGTGGGTGCAGGCGGCCCGCGCGAACACCAGCACCCGGCCGACCGTCGTCGTGCTCCACGGGGCCTCCGGCAGCGGCCGTACGACCCTGGCGGTCAGAGCCGCGCACGATCTGCGGGACCAGTTCCGCGGGGCCTGTCTGGTGGACCTGCGCGGCGACACCGCGGAGGAGCCTCCGCTGCCCACCCGGGACGCTCTGCTGCATCTGCTGAACCGGCTGGGCGCGCCCCGCGAGCAGCTGCTGTTCCGGGAGCGGTCGTCCGCGGATCAGCAGGTCAAGCGGCTGAGCGAGCTGTACCACCAGCATCTGACAGGCGTGCCCGTCACCGTCGTCCTCGACGACGCCTCCGATCCGGAGCAGGTCCGCACCCTCGTGCCGGAACGTTCCGACAGCCTCGTCCTGGTCACCTCGCGGCATCCGCTGGAGCTGCCCGCGGACATCCCGGCGTGGGTGCATCGGCTGCCGGTGGAGCCGCTGGAGGCGGAGGGCGTGGAGGAGCTGCTGCGGACGGGCGCCGCGGCCTCCCCCGCGGACGGCCCCGACGCGGACGTCCCCGACACGGAGACGGCCGAGCGGATCCGGGTGCTGTGCGGCGGGCTGCCGCTGGCCCTGCGGATCGCGGGCTCGTCGCCGGGCACACGCTCCCCGGAGGCGCTGGCCGCCGGCCTGGGGGCGTACGGGCCCGTCGAGCCGGTCGAGCGGGCACTGTGGCTGCGCTACACCGACCAGCCGGAGACCGCCCGGCGGCTGCTGCGGCGGCTCGCGCTGGCCGGGCGGGCCTCGCTCGGCGCCGCCGCCGCCGCGTCGCTGCTCGCGACGGACGAGCCGGAGGCGACCCGGCATCTGACGGCGCTGTCCCGGGCCGGCCTGATCGACCACGTCCGCGGCAGCCGCTACCGCCTGCACGACCTGGTACGGGCCTTCGCCCACGCCCGGCTGCTCGACGAGGAGGACCCGGCCGAGCGCACCGCGGCCCAGGAACGGCTGATCGTGAACTACGCCGACCTGGCGGACTCGGTGCTGCGCCTGGTCGACGGCAACATGTCGACCCGCTCGGACCGCTTCGGACCGCACGGCTTCACCTCGCTGGACGAGGCGCTGCGCTGGCTGGACGACGAGTCCAGCTTCATCACCTCCACGCTCCGGCACGCCGAGGGCGTGGACCAGGGAGCCGTGCTGAACCTGCTGGGCGCGCTGTGCGACTACTGCCTGCTGCGCGGCGACCTGTACCGGCTGGGCGAGATCAGCGAACTGGCGCAGGCCGTGGACCAGGGGCTGCTGATGCGCTCCGTGCAGTGGCGCACGGGCATCGCCGCCCGGCAGCTCGGCGAACTGGACCGGGCGCGCACGACCCTGGCGTCGGTGGTCGACCTGTACCGCGAGGCGCACCACGACGCGGGCGCGGCCCGCGCCCTGTGCTCGCTCGGCATCACCCTGCACCATCAGGGCAACCTGACGGAGGCATCGGCGAAGCTGCGCGAGGCCCTGGATCTCCAGGCCGCGCCCCAGCTGGCCGTCGACCGGGCCTGGACCATGCACGCGCTGGCCGCGGTGGAGCGCGACCGCGCGCATCTGGCCGAGGCGCTGGACCTGCTGAACCGGTCGCTGGAGCTGCACCGCGCGGGCGAGTCCGTGCACGGCGAGGCATGGGCCCACTACCAGCTCGGCCAGCTCCGGCTGCGGCTGGGCGAGGTACCGGGCGCGGAGTCGGAGCTGCGGTCGGCACTGGAGCTCTACGGCCGCACACGCGACGCCCGGGGCGGGGCGTGGGCGCTGACCCAGCTGGCACGGGCCCGGCTGGTGGCGGGCGACGCCTCCGAGGCGGTGGACGGACTGCGGCGGGCGCAGGCGCTGCACCGGGAGAACGAGGACGCCCGCGGTGAGGCGTGGACGCTGTACCACCTCGGGCAGGCGCTGGAGGAGTCGGGCGACCTGGACCGGGCGGTGCGGTCGCTGGAACGGTCCCGCACGATGTTCTCCCGTATGCGGGACGTCTACGGCCTGGCCTGCGCCCGGCACCATTCGGCGCGGGTGACCCGCGACCAGCGGGCCGCGCAGACGGGGTCCCTGCGCAACTCGGGCTTCGCCCGCCAGCTGCTGGTCGACGCCCGTGCCGACTTCCAGCGGATCGGCGTCGCCCACGGCGAGGCGTGGACCTGCCTGGAGCTGGCGGTCGTGGACGCGGGCAACGCCCGCACCGCGCAGGCGCTCGCCCTGTGCGACGAGGCGATCGGTCTCTTCGCCGGGTACGGCGACCGCCGCGGCGAGGACTGGGCCCGCTTCCTGCGCTGCACCCTGCTGCCCTACGCGGCCCCCGGCGGGGTGGAGGTGGGCACGGCGGTGGCCCAGGAGGAGCTGGCCCAGCTGGCCCGCACCGCGCATCCGCTGCGCGACGACAAGCTAGGCGACTTCCTGGAGGCGTTCCAGCTGCTCCTGGAACGCGGCGTCACCCTGGAGGCGGGCTGGCAGGCATGGCGTCTGCGCATGGTCCCGGACCGCCACGCCCGGGAGGTGATGGGGGTGGCGACAGCGGAAGCGACGTCCTGAGAGCGGGCGTCCGCGCGCCGCGGCGCGACGGCCGGGCGGACAGCGCACGGGGCGACCCGGGGAGGGCCTGCGGGAAGTGGCCGCAGGCCCTCCCCGGGCCGCCGGGCCGCGCGTCGGTGCCGCCGGGCCGCGCCTGTGCCGCCGGAGCGGCTCAGCCCTTGGCGGACGCGGCCTTCCCCGGACCGGAGGCGGCGGCCTTGTCCTGGTCCGTGTCCGGGGTCTCCTCGAAGTCGACCTTGCCCATGTGGCGGTTCATCGACTTCATCAGACCCCACACGGCCAGGGCCATCACCGCGAACACGATGAAGCCGAGGACGCCGGGGGTCACCTTGTCCTTGTCGAGTTCCTTGGCGAGGGGGACGAGGTGGGTCAGTGCCAGGCTTGCGCTCATGTCAGGCATTGTCGCGGATGCCCGCGAAGAGGTCGTCCTCGGGGAGGGAGGTGTCCACGAGCGACTTCGCGAGCTCGTACTCCTCCGTCGGCCAGACCTCCTTCTGGACGTCCATCGGCACCCGGAACCAGCCGCCGTCGGGGTCGATCTGCGTCGCGTGCGCGATGAGCGCCTTGTCGCGGATCTCGAAGTAGTCGGCGCAGGGGATGTGCGTGGTCAGGGTGCGGTCCTTGTGGCCCGAGTCGTCCCAGCGCTTGAGCCACTCGGCGTAGGGGGAGTCCAGTCCGCGGTCGAGCATCGCCTGGTGCAGCGCCATGGTCCGGGGCCGGTTGAAGCCCTGGTTGTAGTACAGCTTCTGCGGCTGGAACACCGGGCCGAACTCGTCCTCGGGGTACCTCACCGCGTCCGCCGCGCCCTCGAACGCCACCATCGAGATCTTGTGGGTCATGATGTGGTCGGGGTGCGGATAGCCGCCGTTCTCGTCGTAGGTGGTGATCACCTGCGGGCGGAAGGCACGGATCTTGCGCACCAGCTCACCGGCCGCGGTGTTCACGTCCTCCAGGGCGAAGCAGCCCTCCGGCAGCGGCGGCAGCGGGTCGCCCTCTGGCAGGCCGGAGTCGACGAAGCCGAGCCACTCCTGGTCGACGCCGAGGATCTCGCGGGCCTCGTCCATCTCCTTCTTGCGCACCTCGTGGATGTGCTCCTCGATGTACGTGTCGCCCTGCAGCTTCGGGTTGAGGATGGACCCGCGCTCCCCGCCCGTGCAGGTCACCACCAGCACGTCCACCCCCTCGGACACGTACTTGGCCATGGTGGCCGCGCCCTTGCTCGACTCGTCGTCGGGGTGGGCGTGCACGGCCATCAGTCGCAGCTGGTCAGTCAAGACTCAATCCTCAAGTCGAATCGGCGCCCGGCGTGACCGGGCGCGAACGGCGGCTTCTATAGTGACCGAATCGGGGGGCGAATAATTCCGGCTCCGGACCGGAGCCCCTTTCGGGACCTCCGTCCCGCACTGCCGAGAGGACGATCATGAGTACGGCGAGTACGCGACTGCCCGAGGGCCGTTACGGCCGTTCCTCGGACGAGCGCACCGACCGCACGCTCAAGGTCGTCGGCGCGGTGCTCGGCGGCGTTCTGCTCGCCGTGGTGGGCTGGTTCGGCTACCACCATGTGGCGGGCACCGACATCAGCGCCGAGGTGATCAGCTTCCAGACCGGGAGCGACCGGGTCGCCGTGCATCTGGAGGTCCGCAAGGATTCCGGTACCAGCGGCTACTGCACCGTGCGCTCGCAGGCCGAGAACGGTGCCGAGGTGGGGCGGGCGGACTTCCGTTTCGAGGGTTCCGGCACCCGGATCGACGAGGTCGTCACCCTCCGTACGACGGCCCGCGGCACCACCGCCGAGCTGGTCGGCTGCCACGAGGACTGACGTCAACCGGGGGCTGCCCCAGCCCTTCGGAATATGCGGCGCTGACCTGCGTTGAAGGGATTTTAGTGACTTATGTCCTCCCCCTTCCGCCCCTGAATTGTTAGGCTCGTGGTTTCGCCCACTCCTGAAGGAACATTCTTCTGGGTAGGGCGATGCTTTGTATTCCCAGTACCGACGAGGAGCACCTGTGACCCAGACCAGCGAGAACGTCACCTGGCTGACCCAGGAGGCGTACAACAAGCTCAAGGGCGAGCTTGAGCACCTTACTGGTCCTGCTCGCACGGAGATCGCCGCCAAGATCGCCGCTGCGCGCGAGGAGGGCGACCTGCGCGAGAACGGCGGGTACCACGCGGCCAAGGAGGAGCAGGGCAAGCAGGAGCTCCGTGTGCGCCAGCTGACCCAGCTCCTGGAGAACGCCAAGGTGGGCGAGGCCCCGGTTTCGGCGGACGGCGCGGTGGCCCCCGGCATGGTCGTGACGATCGCCTTCGACGGTGACGAGGACGACACGCTGAGCTTCCTGCTCGCCTCCCGCGAGTACGCGAGCTCCGACATCGAGACCTACTCGCCCCAGTCGCCGCTCGGCTCCGGCGTCATCGGCCACAAGGTCGGCGAGGACGCCGAGTACGAGCTGCCCAACGGCAGGAAGGCGTCCGTGCGCATCCTCAAGGCCGTGCCGTACCAGAGCTGAGCCCGTCCCCCGTTTTTCCGGCGAAGCCCCCGGCGCCCTCCCGGCACCGGGGGCTTCGTCGTCCCTCGGGAGCTTCGCCGCCTTCGGGACGGCCCGGCACGGCCGGCGCCGTGCGGTCAGGCCGCGGCCGAGCGGTACTTGCGGACCGCGAGGGTGCGGAAGACCGCGACGATCAGGACCGAGTAGATGAGCGAGGCCCAGACGGGGTGGGCCATCGGCCACGCGTCGGACGGTGAGACGCCCGGGTCCCCGAAGAGCGTGCGGCACGCCTGGACGGTGGCGCTGAAGGGGTTCCACTCGGCGATCGGCTGCAGCCAGGACGCCATCTGCGAGGAGTCCACGAACGCGTTGGAGATGAAGGTGACCGGGAACAGCCAGATCAGTCCGCCGGAGGTGGCCGCCTCGGGGGTGCGGACACTCAGGCCGATCAGGGCGCCGATCCAGGTGAAGGCGTAGCCGAGGAGCAGCAGCAGCCCGAAGGCGCCCATGATCCTGCCGAAGTCGGTGGGCTCCGCATAGCCGGGGCGCCATCCCACCAAGAGGGCGACGCCGGCCAGGACGACCAGGGTCAGCGACGTCTGCACCAGATCGGCGAGGGTCCGGCCGGTCAGGACCGCGCCGCGGGCCATGGGCAGCGAGCGGAAGCGGTCGATCAGGCCCTTGTGCATGTCGTCGGCGATGCCCGCGCCGGCTCCGGCGGTGGCGAAGGTGACGGTCTGCGCGAAGATGCCGGCCATCAGGAAGTTCTTGTAGACGTCCGGGTCGGTGGAGCCGCCGATGCTCATCGAGCCGCCGAAGACGTACGTGAACAGGACGACGAACATCACCGGCTGGATCAGCCCGAAAATGATCATCTCGGGGATCCGGCTCATGCGGATCAGATTGCGCCTGGCGATGACGAGCGAGTCCCGGACCGACTGGACGACCGGGTTCTGGTCCGTGACGGGGGCGGCGTCGGCGGCGGCGCTCATCGGCCGTCCTCCTTTCCGTGGACGCGGCTGCGGGTCCGTGCGTCGGCGGGGGCGGATCCGGCGTCCTCCTCGTCCTGCGGCTTGCTCTCGGCCGCGTGGCCGGTCAGGGAGAGGAAGACGTCGTCGAGGGTCGGGCGGCGCAGGCCGATGTCGTCGATCTCGATGCCGCGGACGTCGAGCTCGCGGATGATCTCGGCGAGCAGCTTGGCCCCGCCGGTGACGGGCACGGTGAGCCTGCGGGTGTGCTCCTCGCGGTCGGTGTCTCCCTTGCCGAGGGCGGTGAGCACCTCGGAGGCCGCCGGCATGTCCTCGCGGTCGTGGACGACGACCTCCACGCGCTCGCCGCCGGTGCGGGCCTTGAGCTGGTCGGAGGTGCCGCGGGCGATGACCCGGCCCTGGTCGACCACCGCGATGTCATGGGCGAGGTGGTCGGCCTCCTCCAGGTACTGCGTGGTCAGCAGCAGGGTGGTGCCGCCGGAGACGAGCTGCTTGATGACCTCCCACAGCTGCTGGCGGTTGCGCGGGTCGAGTCCGGTCGTCGGCTCGTCCATGAACATCACGGGCGGGGAGACGACGAGGGCCGCGGCGAGGTCGAGCCGGCGGCGCATACCGCCGGAGTAGGTCTTGGCGGTGCGGTCGGCGGCCTCGGTGAGGTGGAACTGGTCGAGCAGCTCCTCCGCGCGCGTCTTCGCGGCCCTGGCCCTCATCTGGTAGAGCCGGCCGACCATCTGGAGGTTCTCGCGGCCGGTGAGGAGTTCGTCGACCGCCGCGAACTGGCCGGACAGGCCGATCGACCGGCGGACTTCGTCGGGATGCTCCAGCACGTCGAGGCCGGCGACGACCGCGCGGCCGCTGTCGGGGCGGAGCAGTGTCGTCAGACAGCGGACCGTCGTGGTCTTGCCCGCGCCGTTGGGCCCGAGCAGGCCGAGGACAGTGCCCTCGGGGACATCGAGGTCGACGCCGTCCAGTGCCCTTACCTGGCCGAAGGTCTTCACCAGACCTTCGGCGTGAATGGCGCCTGGCATATGAGTCTCCACGTCATCGGGGATTCTTCGGAAGCCTGGGACCGTGCTTCTCCCGGCACCCGGCGATGCGCCGGGCCCGGCGGAGTGCGGCCGCGACCCCACCGTATCGCGATGTATCGCGTCTCTCAATGGACATGCCCCGAACGGGTGACGACCGGATTGCCGGCCTCGGCCGACGCCTGTGAACGCCTCGGCCGACGCCCGTGGACGCCTCAGTCGATGACCGTGTACCCGGCCTCGCGCAGGATGCGGTCGACCTCCGCGCAGTGGGCGGGGCCCTTCGTCTCCAGGTGCAGGTCCACCTCCGCCTCCGTGAGCCCGAGCCGCGGATCGGTCCGTACGTGGCCCACGTCGAGGACGTTGACGTCGGCCACCGACAGCACCCCGAGCAGCGTCGCCAGCGCCCCCGGCCGGTCCGTCAGCCGCAGCCGGACGGCCAGGTAGCGGCCCTGTGCGGCCATGCCGTGCCGCAGCACCCGCTGGAGCAGCACCGGATCGACGTTCCCGCCGGACAGCACCGCCACCACCGGGCCCTCGAAGGCGCCGGGGTCACCCAGCAGCGCCGCCACCGGGCTGGCCCCGGCCGGCTCCACCACCAGCTTGGCCCGCTCCAGGCACAGCAGCAGCGCCGTGGCGAGCTCGTCCTCGCTGACCGTGCGCACCTCGTCCACATACTCGCTGACCAGCGAGAACGGCACGTCGCCCGGTCTCCCGACCCGGATCCCGTCGGCCATCGTCGCCGGGCTCGCGACCGCCACGGGACGCCCCGCCGCCAGCGAGGGCGGATAGGCGGCGGCGCCCTCGGCCTGCACACCGACGATCCGCACGTCCGGCCGCAGCGCCTTCACCGCGACACCGATGCCCGCCGCGAGACCACCGCCGCCGATCCCGACGACGATCGTGCGCACCTCGGGGCACTGTTCCAGGATCTCCAGACCCACGGTTCCCTGACCCGCGATGACGTCGGGGTGGTCGAAGGGGTGGATGAAGACCGCGCCCGTCCCGCGGGCGTACTCCTCGGCCGCCGCGAGCGTCTCGTCGACCACCTGGCCGTGCAGCCGCACCTCGGCGCCGTAGTCCCGGGTGGCGCTGATCTTGGGCAGCGGGGCGCCGTTGGGCATGAACACCGTCGACCGCACCCCCAGCAGCGAGGAGGCCAGGGCGACGCCCTGCGCGTGGTTGCCGGCGCTCGCCGCGACCACCCCCGCGGCCCGTTCCTCCGGCAGCAGACCGGCGATGCGGACGTAGGCGCCGCGCAGCTTGAAGGAGCCGGTCCGCTGGAGGTTCTCGCATTTGAGGTGGACGGGCGCGCCCACCAGCTGTGTGAGATGCCGGCTGCCCTCCATCGCGGTCACCCGCGCCACCCCGGCGAGCATCTTCCGGGCGCCGCGCACGTCGTCGAGGGTGACCGGCGGCAGGAGAGCGGCCTTGAGGTGGTTCATCCCTCAAGTCTCGCAGTTCACACTGCGCGGAAGCGGGTGTGACCAACCATCGAGACCGGTTTGGACAGCGCCGGTACGGCCCGTCCGCCATCCGCGTACTCTGTCCCCCAACTCAGCCGCCCCTTCATGAAGTGAGCCTCCGGCCATGCCCACAACACCTGGAATGTCGATGGACATGACGACCGTCGGTGACACCGGTCTTCTCGATGCTCTGCAGCACGAGGTGGCGGTGTTCGCCCGCCGTGCCGAACAGACCCGGCTCGGCGGGGTCGGGCAGGTGCGCAACACCATGGACCGCGCCGCGTACCTGCTGCTCAACCGGCTCGACAAGGAGGGGCCGATGGGCGTCAAGGCGCTCGCCGCGAGCATGGGGATCGACTCGTCGACGGTCACCCGGCAGGTGGCTCCGCTCGTCGACAGCGGACTCGTCAAGCGCACCTCGCATCCCGAGGACGGGCGGGCCGTGGTGCTCCAGCTGTCCCCGCGCGGGCTGTCACGGCTGGAGGAAGTGCGCTCCTCACGGCGTCAGTTGATGGACGAGTTGACGCACGACTGGGCCCCGCAGGAGCGCGAGGCGTTCTGCACGCTCCTCACACGCTTCAACGACGCCCTGTCCGCGCGCATGTCCGCCCACGGGGTGACAGGCGCCGAGGCCGCCCCGGCGTCCTGAGCGCGTCCCGGGCCCGCCGGGCGTCCGCGGCGCGTCCCGGAACCGCCCGACGTCCTCGGCGCTCCCGGGGTCTCCCCGGGGTCTCACGGGGTCTCCCGGCCGGACGCCGCGCCCGATCCGCCGGGCGTCCTCCCGCCGTCCTCCCCTGCTCCGGGCACCTGGCCGGTTCCCACCGGCCGTGCCGCGTCGCGCGGGCCGGTCCGGCCCCGGTCGCGGGGTACCGGGGCGCTCTCCCCCCACGGCCGTCCCACACGGCTGCTGCGCGGCTCTTGACCGAAAGGGCACCCCTGGCCTCATATGAGACCGGGCCTCGTCGTACGCGGGTTCGCCTCGCGGCGGCCGCGCACCGCCGGGGCCCTCATACTCATGATCGCCCTCAGGGGGAGGCGCGGTGCGAGAACGGCAAGCGGACCAGGGCGCCCGCCGGGACAGGGAGTTCGCGGCGTTCGTCGCGGGTGCCTCGGGGCGGCTGCTGCACACCGCCACCCTGCTGACGGCGGAGACCCCGGACGACAACCCGCGCGCGCGGCGGCTGCTCACCCACGCCCTGGCGCACACGTACGCGGACTGGGACCGGCTGCGCGGAGAGGACCCCTACGCCCGCACCCGCCAGTACCTCGCCACCCGCTTCGCCCATGCGGCCTGGCACCGGTACGGCGGCCTCGGCCGGGCCCGCCCGCACCCCGGCAGCGTGCTGGCCGTGCTCACCGCGCAGGAGCGCCTGGTCCTCGTCCTGCGGCTGTACGAGGGGGTGGCGGAGGAACAGGCCGCCGCCCTGCTGGGCCTGCCGACGGAACGCGTCCGCGCCCTCTGCGACCGGGCCACGGCGACCCTCCTGCATCCGCCGCGCGGTCCCGCGCCGGCGGCCACCGCCACCACGAAGGCGGTGACGTCATGACGGCCACGGGCCGGCGGCACGACAGCGGCGCTCGGGAGAGGAGCGGTCCGATGAAGGGACCGGACGGGGGAGGACCGGACGAGGGGGGACCGGGATGAGCCGCGCCGACCGGGAGGCCGCGGCCCGGCGGATCATGGAGCGGACACCGCCCCCGGTGCCGCCCGAGCTGTACGTGGACGCCGTGCGCCACGGCGGCCGTCTGCTGCGCAGGCAGATGCTCGCCCGGCGCCTGATGTGGCTGCTGATGTGCGCGGCGGCCGTCGTGTTCGTCGTCTGGGCCCTGGTGGCCCGGCCGTGGGTGGAGCCGCCGTCGGACACGACCCCACCCCTGACAGGCTGGTAGCCGTCAGCCGCCGAGCGCCTGCTGGAGGTCCTCCAGGAGGTCCTCCACGTTCTCGATGCCGACGGACAGGCGCACGAGGTCGCCGGGGACCTCGAGAGCCGAGCCGACCACGGAGGCGTGCGTCATGCGGCCCGGGTGCTCGATCAGCGACTCCACGCCGCCCAGCGACTCGCCCAGGGTGAAGATCCTGGCGCGGTTGCAGACCTCGACGGCCGCCTCCTCGCCGCCCTCCACCTGGAAGGAGACCATGCCGCCGAACGCCCGCATCTGCTTGGCCGCGACCTCGTGCCCGGGGTGCTCGGGCAGACCCGGGTAGAGCACCTTCGTCACGCGCGCGTGCCGGGTGAGCATGTCGGCGATCCTGGTGGCGTTCTCGCTGTGCCGGTCCATGCGCACCGACAGCGTCTTGGCGCCGCGCAGCACCAGCCAGGAGTCGAAGGGACCGGCGACCGCGCCCATCGCGTTCTGGTGGTACGCCAGCTCCTCGCCGAGCGCCTCGTCGGCCGCGACCAGGGCGCCGCCGACCACGTCGGAGTGGCCGCCCATGTACTTGGTCAGGGAGTGCACCACCACGTCGGCACCGAGCGACAGCGGCTGCTGGAGGTACGGCGTGGCGAAGGTGTTGTCGACGACGAGCTTCGCCCCGGCCTCCCGGGCGACCTGCGCCACGGCGGCGATGTCGGTGATGCCGAGCAGCGGGTTGGACGGCGTCTCCACCCAGACGACCTTGGTCTTCGGGGTGATCGCGGCGCGCACGGCGGCCGGGTTCCCGGTGTCGGCGACCGACCACTCCACGCCCCAGCGGGCGACGACCTTGGCGAAGAGCCGGAACGTGCCGCCGTAGGCGTCGTTCGGGATCACCACGTGGTCGCCGGGGCTGAGCAGCGTACGCAACAGGCAGTCCTCGGCCGCCAGTCCGGACGCGAACGCGAGGCCGCGGCGGCCGCCCTCCAGGGCCGCGAGGTTCTCCTCCAGGGCGGTCCTGGTGGGGTTGGCGCTGCGGCTGTACTCGTAGCCGCCGCGCAGACCGCCGACGCCGTCCTGCTTGTAGGTGGACACCTGGTAGATCGGCGGGACGACCGCGCCGGTCAGGGGGTCGGCCGTGTTGCCCGCGTGGATCGCGAGCGTCTCGAAGTGCTGACTGATGTGCCTGTCGCTCATGTGCACCGAGCGTAGTGCGCCCGGCGGGCAGGTGCCGGACGAGAGGGAAGCAGTCAGGGGTCGTCGCCGGTGACGAAGGGGAAACCCCCGGTTCTCCACAGGCGGGCGGGGCGGGTTTTCCACAGGCCGGGGTCCAGGTTGGCCAATTGTCGGCGCGGTCTGGTTCGCTTGTGGCATGGAGATTCTCTGGGTCCTGATGGCGCTGCTCATGCTGGGCTTCGTGCTCGGCCCGTTCGTCATGCGCAGGCGGCGCGGCATCGAGCTGGTGTCCCCCCAGCACCCGGACGCCGCCGATCCCGCGAACTACGGCTTCGTCCGGCAGGAGGACCTGGACGTCCGCATGCCCGGCCCGGACCAGGACCTGCTGGACGTGCTGGACCTGGTGCAGCGCACCCAGGACCACCGGGCGGCGGCCCAGCTGCTCGCGGGGACCGAGACGGAGGGCGAGCGGCGCTGGCAGCGGGTGCAGGCGTTCGCCGGAGCGGCGGCCCTGGAGCTCCAGCAGCGGCCGGGCGGGGTCAGTGAGAACCCCGGCGGTCAGTGGCTGCGGGTGTGGCGCGCGGAGGCCCCCAAGGACGCGGGCGGCGCCGCGGTGCACGCCGAGTTCCTGGTGCAGCAGGCGTGGCGTACGTCGACGCCGGGCACGGACGACTTCCGGATCGTCATGGAGGAGGCGAAGGCGGCCTGCGGCGATGCCGCGCTGCTCTCCCCCGGTGACCCGGTCCCGTACATCATCGAGCTGTCCGTGGCCCGCGGGCTCGGCTACTCGCAGCAGGAGTTCGAGCAGCTCTGGCTGAAGATCCTGGACCGCGCGCCCGCGCACATGGGCGCACACCTGGCGGCCCTGCACTACTGGTGCGAGAAGTGGCACGGTTCGCGCGAGCAGGCGTACTCCTTCGCCGAGGCGGCGGCCGCGCGGGCCCCGCAGGGGTCGCTGCTGGCCGCGATGCCGCTGTTCGCGGTGTTCGAGCACCTGCCCGAGGTCAACCTGGTCGCCGGTTTCTACCAGAGCGAGGTCGTCACCAGGGCGATGCACGGCGCCCTGCACGCGGTGCACTCCGCGCGGGCCGACGACCCCATGCTGGCGCACGTCCGCCACCTGCTCGTCCTCTTCCTCGTGCGCGCCGAGCGCTGGTCCGAGGCGATGAGCCAGCTCGTCCATGTCGACGGCCATGTCGGCGCCCTGCCCTGGACGCTGTCCGCCGACCCGGCCGCGGAGTTCGCGGTGTACCGCGCGCTCGCCGTCGCGGGCTACGAGGCGAACGGCGGGACGCCGGCGACGCTGATGAACTGAGCGGCCGCGGGGCGCGCGGGAGCGTGGTGCTCCGGCCCGGTCGCGGTGGAGAAGGCCACGGGCAGGCTGCGGCTCCACCCGGGGCCGCGCCTCTGCCCTCGGCGCGCGCGTCCTGGCCGGTTCCGGCGGCCGGAACGCCCTGGCGGACCCGATCGGGCGGACCCGATCGCCGTCGGGCGGCCTCACCGGCGGCGGCCGTCCCGGCCTCACGGCTGTCACCGACGCCACGTACGTGATCGACGGCTCCCCGGGCGGTCCGGGCCGGGCGGTCCGGGCCGGCCGGTCACCTGCCGGGGCCGGGCCGACGGCCGCCCGGCCTCCGGCGGACGCGCGGACGCGCCGACGGCGCGTGGTGGGCCCCGGCGGCTTCAGCCGGACCCGCACCGGCCGCGTCGGGTCAGGCGCCGCTGCCGTACGGGCGGGTGAGGATCTCCAGGTTGTGGCCGTCGGGGTCCTCGAAGTACGTGCCGCGACCGCCGTCGTTGGTGTTGATCTCGCCGGGGCGGGTGTGGAACGGGTCGGCCCAGTAGGTCAGACCGGCCTTGCGGATGCGGGCGAAGATGGCGTCGAACTCGGTCTCGGACACCAGGAACGCGTAGTGCTGCGGGTGGACGTCGCCGGGGACGTCCATGTAGTCGAGGGTCACGCCGTTGGGTATCTCGACCGGTACGAACGGGCCGTACCGGGGGCTCACCTCCAGGCCGAGAAGGTCGGCCAGGAAGCGGGCCGACGCCTGCTTGTCACGGGCGCTGACGATGGTGTGGTTCAGCTGGACGGTCATCTCCTGCGAGCCTTCCTCGGTGGTCGTGCCACCGGTCCCCCGGGCGTGCTCCTTCGTGAGCCGCGCCGTCCGGACCTCTCCCGGACACCTCCCACGCTAGGCAGCGGCCTCTCCCCGTACCAGGGACCCCGGGAGGATCCGCCTGCGACTCGGGACCTACCCCGCGCGCAGGACCGCCGCCTCCCCGCGGCGTACGACGAGGGGGGTACGACGAGGCCCCCGGCACGCGTACCCGCGCGCCCGGGGGCCCTCGTCACGTCGTACGCGCCGGATCACGTCCCGTGCGCCGCGGATCACGCCGTCCGGCCGGGCCGTCCGGTCAGATCGTCGACGTGTCGATCACGAACCGGTAGCGGACGTCGCTGTCCAGCACCCGCTCGTACGCCTCGTTGATCTCCTCCGCACGGATCAGCTCGATCTCGGCGCCGAAGCCGTGCTCCGCGCAGAAGTCGAGCATCTCCTGGGTCTCGGCGATGCCGCCGATCATGGAGCCGGCGAGGGTCTTGCGGTTGCCGATGACCGAGAACAGGTTGAGGGAGATCGGCTCCTCGGGGGCGCCGACGTTCACCAGGGCGCCGTCGGTCTTCAGCAGCGCCAGGTAGGCACCGAGGTCCAGCGGCGCCGACACCGTCGAGACGATCAGGTCGAAGGTGCCCGCCAGCTCCTCGAAGGTCTTCGGGTCACCGGTGGCGAAGTAGTGGTCGGCGCCCAGCTTGAGGCCGTCCTCCTTCTTGCGCAGCGACTGCGACAGCACGGTCACCTCGGCGCCGAGCGCGTGCGCGATCTTGACGCCCATGTGGCCGAGGCCGCCCATGCCGAGGATCGCGACCTTCTTGCCGGGGCCGGCGCCCCAGTGCCGCAGCGGGGAGTACAGGGTGATGCCGGCGCACAGCAGCGGCGCGGCCTCGTCGAGCTTCAGCCCGTCGGGGATGCGCACGACGTAGTTCTCGTCGACGACGATCTTCTCGGAGTAGCCGCCGAGGGTGGGCTCGCCGTTCCTGTCGAGGGCGTTGTACGTGCCGACCATGCCGCCGCCGGTGCAGTACTGCTCCAGGCCGGCCCGGCAGTTGTCGCACGTGCGGCAGGAGTCGACCATGCAGCCGACGCCCACCCGGTCGCCGACCGCGTACCTGGTCACGCCCGGGCCGACGGCGGAGACGACGCCCGCGATCTCGTGGCCGGGGACCATCGGGAAGATCGCCTCGCCCCAGCCCTCACGGGCCTGGTGGATGTCGGAGTGGCAGATGCCGGCGTACTTGATGTCGACCAGGACGTCGTGCTCGCCGACCTCGCGGCGCTCGATGACGGTGCGCTCCAGCGGAGCCTTGGCGGCGGGGGCGGCGTACGCAGCAACAGTGGTCATGCCGGGTTTCTCCTAGCCGAGTGATCCGTGTCCGGCAGCCTTCCGTCCGGGCACGGGCACCAGCCTGCCCCGGACCGGGGCCGCCGCCCAGACCACCGCTCTGCCTACGACCGCCGTGCCTACCACTGACAAGGTCAGGCTCGTGTGCGTACGCCCGGGAATACTGGAAGCATGGACGACCAGCCCGAATCCGGCACGGCCCTGGACCGCAGGGCCGAGCTGAGCGAGTTCCTCCGCACCCGGCGCGCGCGGCTGAAGCCGCAGGACGTCGGCCTGCCCGAGTACGGCAGGCACCGCAGGGTGCCCGGGCTGCGGCGGGAGGAGCTGGCGCAGCTGGCCGGGGTGTCGGTGGCGTACTACACGCGCCTGGAGCAGGGCAACGGACGCAATGTGTCCGCGGAGGTGCTGGACGCGATCGCGCGTGCGCTGCGGCTGACCGACGCCGAGCACGCGCATCTGACGCATCTCGCCAAGCCCAAGCAGCACAAGAAGAAGCCGGCGGGACGCACCCAGCAGGTGCGGGCGTCCCTGGAGCAGCTGCTGGACACCCTGGACGCGGTCCCGGCGTACGTCGTGGGGCGGCGTACGGACGTCCTGGCGTGGAACAGGATGGCGGCGGCCCTGTTCGGGGACTGGGCGGAGCTGCCGGCGGGGCAGCGCAACTGGGCGCGGCTGGTGTTCCTGCAGCCCGGGTACCACGAGCTGTTCCTCGACTGGGAGCAGAAGGCGATCGACATCGTGTGCCAGCTGCGGATGGACGCCGGCTGCCATCCGGACGATCCCCGGCTGTCTGCCCTGGTGGGCGAGCTGTCGGTGAAGAGCGAGCAGTTCCGGCGGCTGTGGGCGACGCACGACGTCAAGGAGAAGAGCCACGGGGTGAAGCTGCTGCGGCACCCGCTGGTGGGTGAGCTGTCGCTGCGGTTCGAGTCGTTCCGGCTCGCGGGCGACGCGGAGCAGGTCCTCGTCACGTATCACGCGGAGCCGGGCACGGCCTCCGCCGAGGCGCTGCGGCTGCTGGCCAGCTGGGGCACGGACGCCACCCGTGCGGGCCGGGGCTCGACCGCGCCCCGCTGAGTCAGTCGGTCACGCCCAGGTCCTCGCGCATCAGCCGCCGCATCGCCGAGAGCAGCGGTTCGGCGTCCTTCAGCGCGGCGAGGGCGCTCTCGGGGTCCTCGCCCTCCCGGGCCAGGCCCCGGTCGAGGCGTTTGACCGCGGTGTCGCTCCCGGCGAGGACCCGGTTGACGGCACGGGACGCCGCCAGGATCCGCTCGGGCACGATCATCTGCGCCTCCGCGTACCGGTCCCGGTATTCGCGGCGGACCTCCTCCAGATGATCGCGGTCCTGCTCGGTGTACACGCCGTCGCGGACGCGGTGCAGGGCGTCCTTGAGGAGGGTGTGGAACTGGCGGGCCGAGCGGTTCATCGCGATGTACGCCTCGCGCCGCTCGGTCAGCCGGCGTTCCCGCGCGTCCCGTTCGGCCTCCTCGGCCCGCCCGCGGGCGGTGAGCCGCTGGCCGAGGACGGGCGCGAAGAGCGTGCCGAGGACACCGACGACGGCGGTGATCATGGCGGTCACGGCTGCGGTCATGAGGCCACACAAACACGGACGGCCTGCCGGAAGCAGCACTTCCGGCAGGCCGTCCGCTCATGGCTCGGGGAGCCGGTGGTTCACAGAACCCGCGTGGTCCGGCTCACTTGCCGTAGTACGCGTTGTAGATCGACAGCGTGGACTTGTTGTTCTTCTTGTCCGTGATCTTGGCGTGGAACGAGATGCCCTTGTTCTTCGCCGGGTTCTTCACGGAGATCTTGCCGTTCGTCACGGTGACCTTGGTCCAGGTCTGGCCGTAGTCGTACGACACGTACACCGCGAGCGACTTGAGGTTGGCGCCGCGCGCCGCGCCCAGGACGCTGACCGGGACGGTCTGCTTCACACCGGCCGCGACACGGCCGTCCGAACCGGTCTTGGCGCCGAACACGGCGGTGGAGGCCGGCAGGGCCACCTGGTCGGCGGGCTTCTTGGAGCGGAAGGTCCAGCTGGCGTCGATCCGGGTGGAGGCGGCGGCGACCCTGGTGCTGCGCTTGACCGAGGTGGTCAGGCGGTACTCGGCGTCCGTGGACGGGACCGTGAACTCCTTCTCACCGAGCAGCGGGTCGTCGTGCGCGCCGACCTTGACTCCGTTGCGGTACAGGGTCGTGGCCGCGGAGAGGAAGTCCGAGGAACCGGGGTGACCCGCGGAGTCGGCGTACAGCGGCAGCAGTCCGCCGATCTTGTTGCCGTCGCGGTACAGGCCGTAGTCCGCCGTGATGCGCGGGCCGAAGACCGGCTTGTTGAAGGTGGTCGTGTAGGACTTGCCCGCCTGGTAGGTCTTCAGGAGGTCCGAGGTGTAGAACGCCTCGGGGATCGGGAAGCCGTCGGGGTCCTTGGCGCCGCCGTACTGCTCGAAGTCGACGCCCCACTGGATGCCGCCGGCCGTGGAGAGGTGCACGGTGCGCGTGCCGGGCAGCTTCTGCTCCACCGGCAGACCCATGACGAAGTCCCTGGGGAACAGGCCGTAGATGCCGAGCGCGCCGGTCTTGCCGGGGGTGGCCGCCGCGAGGATGTTCTTCACGGTGGCGAGTTCCGCGGCCTTGAAGTGCTTGACCTTGGCGCCGACGATCTGGGTGCCCGTCTGGGTCAGGGCCACGTTCCACTCGGTGGCCGTGCCCTTGGTGAACTGGCCGCTCCAGGTCTGGGTCAGCCCCGTGACGGCCGGGCCCACGTGGGCGAGCCGCAGGTCGGCGAAGGAGGGGGCCATGAAGCTGATGCCGAAGCGGCCGGTTTCGTAGGCGTAGTTGACCGACGCCGACAGCGGCTTGGCCGCGGTGTCGGGAACCGTGATGTCCGCCGGCTTCGCCGTGCGGGCGTCGAGCGTCACCGTGGTGTTCCTGGTGACGCTCAGCTTCGGCTGGACGAGCCAGTCGATGCCGCCCTCGAAGGTGACGAAGTCCTTGGCGATCCAGGCGTCCAGACCGTAGGTGCCCTTCGGCACGCGGACGGTGGTGACACCGGCCCCGGCCTGCGGGACGTCCACCATGCGGCCCGCGGCGAGACCGGCGTAGCCGAACAGGACGGTGCTGTACGAGCCCGTCGGCGTGCCGTCCTTGGCGATGTGCTTGACGGTCACGTCGTACGACTCGACCTCGCGGTTGACCGCGGCGGCCGTACGGACGCTCTGGCCGCCACCGGTCGCGGTCACGTACGCGGAGTACGCGCCGTCGGCGGTGCCGCCCAGCCGGGTGTCGACGGTGACGTCGACGGACGCCTCGCCGTGCGCGGGGACGGTCACCGTGGTGGCGCCCAGCTTGAAGAAGCCGGCCGGGGCCGCGGCGCCCGCCGGGTTGGTGCCGACGGCCTTCAGGGCCAGCGTCACGTCGGTGTCGCCGAGGTTGCGGTACGTCAGCGGCTTGGTGACCGGCGTGTCGTCGGTGTGCGGCCACTTCTGGGTGCCGAAGCTCACCGACACCGGGTCGGCGATCACGGTCTGCTTGAGGGCCTTGTCGATCTGGATCCGGCCCGAGCCCTGCTGGAACGCCGTGTACTTGCCGCCCTTGGTGGAGGCGGTCAGGGCGCCCTTGATCTCGGTGTACTTCCAGTCCGGGTGCTGCTGCTTCAGGATCGCGGCGGCGCCCGCGACGTGCGGGGTGGCCATCGAGGTACCGGAGATGGTCAGGTAGCCGGCCGGGTTCTCGCCGACCTCCTGCTCGATGACGCTGCCCTTGGCGGACGCGGCGGTGATGTCCACGCCGGGCGCGGTGACGTCCGGCTTGATCGCGCCGTCGCCGACGCGCGGGCCGGTCGAGGAGAACGGGGCGAGCACGTCGGTGTCGTCGACGGCGCCGACGGTGAGCGCGGCGTCCGCGGAACCGGGCGAGCCGACGGTCTCCGGGCCGGAGTTGCCGGCGGCGATCGCGAAGAGGATGCCCTTCTCCGCGGACAGCTTGTCGACGGCCGCCTCCAGCGGGTCGACACCGGGTCCGTCCGGGCCGCCGAGGCTGAGGTTGACGACGTCGGCGCCCTCGGCGGCGGCCCACTCCATGCCGGCGAGGATGCCGGAGTCGTCACCGGAGCCGGTGTCGTCCAGGACCTTGCCGTTGAGGATGGTCGCGCCCGGGGCCACGCCCTTGTACTTGCCGCCCGACTTGGCGCCGGTGCCGGCCGCGATGGAGGCCACGTGCGTGCCGTGGCCGAACCTGTCGGACGCGTCCGCGGCCGCGGTGAAGTTCTTCGACGCCTTCACCTGGGTCTTCAGGTCCGGGTGGGTGGCGTCCACGCCGGTGTCCAGGACGGCGATCTTGACGCCCTTGCCGTCGTAGCCGGCGGCCCAGGCGACGGGGGCGCCGATCTGCTTGGTGGACTTGTCGAGCGTGACACGGCGGGTGCCGTCGAGCCAGACGTGCGCGATGCCCGCGGCGGCCTTGTCGCCGTTGGTGACCGCGTCCCACAGCTGCGGGGTGTCGGCCCGGGCGGCCTGTACGGCGTCGGCGTTCAGCGTGGGCAGGGTGCGGCGCAGGGTGCCTGCGTCACGGACGTCCGCCTTGGCGGCCGTGGCGGCTCCCTTGTAGCCGACGATGACCTTCAGCCCCTTCTTCTGGGACTTGCGGGTCGCGGCCTTGTTCAGCTCGGTGACGTCGAACAGCCGCTGGTCGAGCTTGCCGGTGGCGACCAGACGGGCCGCGTCGGCCGGGATGACCAGAGTGTGGCCCTGGAACTTGCGTACGGCCACGGGTATGTTCTCGCGGCCCTCGGCGCGCTGGAGGCCGACGACACGGCCCTTGGCGTCGACGGTGACGCGGTCACCCGTGATCAGAGTGATGCGGTGACGGTCCGTCAGCTTGGCGGCGGCGGCATGCGTCTGCGACTCCGCGTCGGCCGAGGCCGGGCTGGTCAGGCCCGCGGCCAGCGCCACAGCTGCGGCGCCGGCGACAGTGGCCGCGCCGACCTTCTTCACTTGTCTGCGCAAGACTCCCCCTGGGAGATCGAATGCCGGGCGAATTCCCCGCTTCACCCGGCCGGGGGTCATCCCGCACACATGCGCGCACACCCCCCGGAGGATGAAGTATGCCGGGGGGTGATCAGCCGTCTCAACGGGGGTTCCGTCACGACTCCGTCATAAAGGCGCCGGGCGGGAACGATGTCAGGACACGGCCCGCTCGGTGACCGTGATCGCGCCCTTGCGGATGGTCGCGAGCCGTGGGGCACGCCGGGCGATCGCCGAGTCGTGGGTGACCATCACGAAGGTCAGCCCGTGCTCCTTCCACATCGTCTCCAGCACCTCCATGACCTCGTCGCGCATGGACTCGTCGAGGTTGCCCGTGGGTTCGTCGGCGAGCAGCACCTTGGGGCGCTTGACCAGCGCCCGGGCGATGGCGACCCGCTGCTGCTGTCCTCCGGACATCTCGGCCGGCAGATGCGTGAGGCGCTCGCCGAGGCCGACCGACCGCAGTGCCTCCGCGGCCCGTTCCCGGCGGTCCTTCGCCCTGACGCCGAGCGGCACGAGGGCCGTCTCGACGTTCTCCTGGGCGGTGAGGGTGGGGATGAGGTTGAAGCTCTGGAAGACGAATCCGATGCTCTCGCTGCGTACGCGGGTCAGTCGCGCCTCGGGGAGGGCGGCGAGGTCGGTGCCGTCCAGGAGCACCTGGCCGGAACTGGGGCGGTCGAGGCCGCCGAGCATCTGCAGGAGGGTGGACTTGCCGCCGCCGGTGGGGCCCTGGATGACGAGGCGGTCCCCGTCGGCGATGGTGAGGTCGATGCCGTTGAGGGCGTGGATCGTCTCCTTGCCCCGCGTGTAGTGCTTCGTCACCGCTGTGAGGTCGTACATGTCGTTTCGTTCCTTCGTCTGCGGGATCGTCGTGGCTGGTCGCGCAGTTCCCCGCGCCCCTGACTGCGTGCGGTCGGGCCCTACTCGACACGCCGGAGCGCGTCCGCCGGGCGGAGCCTCGACGCGCGCCAGCCGCCGAACGCGCCCGCGACCAGGCCGCCGGCCACGGCGAGGCCCACCGCGAGGGCGATCGTCGTGAGGCTCACCGGGGCCGTGAGGGCCACGTCGAGGGTCCTGGACGCCGCCTGGCGGCCGGGGCCGGCGAAGCCGGGGCCGCCGCCTCCGGGGCCGCTCATCGCGCCGCCGGTGCCGCCCAGTCGGGCTTCGAGGGTGGGACTCGCGGCCGTGACGGCGTACGCGCCCGCCAGGCCGAGGGCGATGCCGAGCGCGCCGCCCACGAGGCCGTTGACGACGGCCTCGCCGACGACCTGGCCGGTGACCCGGCCCGAACGCCAGCCGAGGGCCTTGAGGGTGCCGAACTCGCGGACCCGGCGGGAGACGGCGGAGGAGGTGAGCAGGCCGGCGACCAGGAAGGCGGCGACGAGGACCGCGAGGGAGAGCCACCTGCCGACCTTGGTGGCGAGGTCGGAGGCGGTGGACAGGGAGCCGGAGACGGTGTCGGCGAGGTCGGCGGAGGTGGTCACCGTCGTGCCGGGGATGTTCTTCCGGACGGCCGACTTCACGGCGTCGATCCGCTGGGAGTCGGTGGCCTTGACGTAGATCGTGGTGACCTTGTCCTTGGCGCCGGCGAGGGTCTGGGCCTGCTTCAGCGGGATGTAGAGGTTGGCGGCGGCGTCGCCGCTGTCGGCGGTCGCGATGCCGATCACCTTGTACTTGACGCCCTTGACGGTGACGGTCGAACCGACCTTGTACTTCTTCTCCTTGGCGTACGCCGAGTCGGCCACGGCCACCGCCGCGTTCGTCTCGGTGGTCCTGAAGGTGCGGCCGCTGGTGATCTCGGACGACGTCAGCGGGCCCAGGGCGGGCTCGGTGACGTCGGTGCCGTAGACGGAGAAGTTGTTGACGCCGAAGTCGGCTCCGCCGCCCTCCACCCTGCCCTGCGGGGCCTGCTGCCCGGCGCCGGGGCCGCCGCCCTGGCCGCCGCCCTCCTGCTGCTGGAACTGGCCGCGGGTGAACTCGCCGCTGATCCGGATGACCTGGAGGCTGAGTCCGCCGACCGCGTCCGCGACGCCGTCCTGGTCCGCGACCTTGCCGACGGTGGAGGAGGCGAGGGTCTGGAAGCCCTGGACCATGACACGGTCGGTGCTCTGCTCCTCGCCGGAGTCGTCGTCGCGGGCGTCGAAGCGGAAGCGGGGGCCGCCGCCCTGCTCGCCGGTCTGGGCCGCGGCGGCCTTGGTGACCGTCATGTCGGTGCCGAGCCCGTACAGCGACTGGAGGACCTTGTCCTGTGCCTTGCTCATGCCGGACGACACGGAGGTGACCACGATGACGAGGGCGATGCCCAGCGCGAGGCCGGAGGCGACGACGAGGGCCGCCTTTCTGCGGCGGCGCAACTCGCGCCTCAGGTAGGTGAAGAACATGCGCCGCAAGCTAGGCACGCACCGTGATGGACGGATAAGGCCCGGATAAGAGGATCATGAGAAGCCGCGCTCTCCCGCGGACGGGCTCCCCGGCAGCCCCGCTCCACCGCACCGCTCCCGCTCCACCGCGCCGCGCCCGGCCCCGGACCCCGCTCGACGCCCCTGGACACGCCGATGCCGCCGGACACGCCGATGCCGCCGGGCCTCGGGGCGCGGCGGCATCGGTCGGGGTGCGCGAGGAAGGGTCAGACGGCGGAGCCGGCCTTCCAGTCCGCCCAGCTCAGGTTCCAGCCGTTGAGGCCGTTGTCCGGCGAGACGGTCTTGTCGCCGGTGTTCTGGACGACGACCACGTCACCGACGATCGAGTTGTCGTAGAACCACGCGGCCTCGGTGTTCGGGTCGTCGGCGCCCTTGGTGTCGTTCAGACCGACACAGCCGTGGCTGGTGTTGACGTTGCCGAAGACCGAGTCGTCGCCCCAGTAGTTGCCGTGGAGGAAGGTGCCGGACGTGGTCAGGCGCATGGCGTGCGGCACGTCCTTGATGTCGTACTCGCCCTTGCCGTCGTCGTCGGTGAAGCCGACCGTGGCGCCGTTCATGCGGGTCTCCTTGAACTTCTCGGAGATCACCATCTGGCCCTCGTAGGTCTTGTTCTCGGGCGAGCCGGCGGAGATCGGGATGGTCTTGACGACCTTGCCGTTCTGCGTCACCTTCATCTGCTTGGTGTTGGCGTCGACGATGGACACCTGGTTGCGGCCGATCGTGAAGGTGACCGTCTTCTGCTGGACGCCGAAGACACCGTCGGCGCCCTCGACACCGTCGAGCGCGAGCTTCAGGGTGACGGTGGACTTCTCCGTCCAGTAGCTCTCGGGGCGGAAGTCGAGGCGGTTGGCGTTGAACCAGTGGCCGACGACCTCCTGGCCGCTGCTGGAGGTGACGGTGATGCCCTTCTGGACGTCCGCCTTGTTGGTGATCGCCTTGTCGAAGTTGATCGAGACAGGCATGCCGACGCCGACGGTGGAGCCGTCCTCCGGCGTGAAGGAGCCGATGAAGCTGTTGTCCGGGGACACCGTGGTGAAGGAGGCGTTCTCGTGGGCCTCGCGGCCGTCGGCGTCCTTCGCGGTCACCGCGATCTTGTAGGTGGTGGAGCGCTCCAGCTGGCCGTTGGGCTTCCAGCTGGTCTTGTCGGCGGATATCTCGCCGGCGACGGCCGTGCCGTCCGCGGTGGTCATCGCCACCTCGGTGAGCGTGCCCTTGCTCACGGTGACGGCGGCGGAGTTGTTGATGGAGGCGTTGGCCGTGCCGTCCTTGGGTGTGATCTTGATCTGCGCCTCGGACGTCTTCTGGGCCGCCGCCTCGTCGACCTTGGCCTGCGAGGTGTCGTTCCCCCCGTCGGCCTTGGCCTCGTCGCCGCCGGAGCAGGCCGAGAGCACCAGAACACCGCCGAGCAGTGCGGACGCGACCGTCAGGCCCCTGCGCCGCTTACTGTTCGTCATCACACGCTTCTCCATCGTTGCCGTATCCCCGGAACCCCGAGAGTTCCCACCCAATGACCTTCAACGCTACGACCGGTTCGTCCCGTTCCGCATGCCCCTCATGTGTGGGACACGCCACGTCCAGCGGTCGTGGCCGGTGCTCCTGTCGTTCCGTGCGTCCCGTGAGACGACGAAACCCCGGACGGCGGTTGCCGTCCAGGGTCACGTTTTCCCCGGATCCGACTCAGCGGACCGGCGATTCCTCGCCGTCCTCGCCGTCATCGCCGTCATCGCCGTCATCATCCTCGCCGAGGTCCCAGTCCGGCGCATCGGGGTCGTAGTCGATCAGCTCGCTGCTCCAGGACGCCTGCTGGAGCTCGATCCCGGGCACGTCGCCCACCAGGTCGAAGGGGTCCACGAGGTAGGCGAGAGCCTCCGCCGTGTCCTCCGTCACAGCATCCTCCGCGTGGGCGCGCTCGGTCCCGGGCATCTCGTCGTCCTCGGCGATGCGGGCCAGCGCCGCCCCGGTCACCGCCTCCGCGTCGTCCACCTCAAGGACGAGCTCCACCCGAAGCCGTACAAAACGTGATGTCTCTGGAGTGCTCATGGCGCGAGCGTACGGCTCCGCCCGCCCACGGCTTTCCCGCGACCCGCGCCTTTCATTAGCATCGGTACCCACGGCCAATTCGCCAGTGCCTCAAGGGGATCGATATTCCGTGTCATCCGCTCGCCGTCCGTTGCTGACCGCCACCGCCGCAGCGACCCTGCTGGGGGCGCTGTGGTTCGTCCCGTCCGCCAACGCGACCGGGGACTCCACGGCGAGACCGCAGCAGCCGGTGACCTCGACGACGCAGGCCAGGGCGACCGTCTCCGCGAGCGCCGAGGGCACCTCCGCGGACGGCGCCGAGCTGGCCGACACCGGCAGTTTCGACAGCACGCCGTACGTCACGGGCGGCACGCTCTGCCTCGCGCTGGGCGCCGGTTTCGTGGTGTATTCCGTGCGGCGGGAGCGACTTGGGTTCTAGATGCCCAAACTTGACGTGTCTTTGACGAAACGCTCATAGTCCGCTCATGAACAGATCAACGGGGGCGCGGCTGTGCGCCACGGCTGTCGTGGGCGCTCTGTCGCTGGCTCTCCTCACGGGGTGCTCGGACAGCGGCTCGGGCAAGTCGAAGCGGTCCGGCGGCGGTTCGTCGGAGCAGTCGGACGCGAAGGCGCTGGGCAAGTCCGAGCTGAGCAAGCTGCTGATCGCCCAGGGCGATGTGAAGGGCTACAAGGTCGAGCCGGTCGACAAGGAGCTCGGCGCCGAGAAGAGCAAGCTCAAGGGCGACGACAAGTGCCTGCCGATCGCCTACGTCATGAGCGGCCTGGCGCCCACCGACGCACCGGCGGAGGCCAACACCATGGCCACGCAGGAGAAGTCGCCGACCGACACCGCCTCCAAGTCCCTGGAGGACCTGACCGGCGGCGACACCTCGGACGCCCTCTCCGACGCGATGAGCGTCGACGTGACGGTGGTGGCGCTGTCGTCGTACGACGGCGAGGGCGCCACGGAGGCGTTCAAGGCCGTCTCCGACGCGGTCGAGAACTGCGCGGGCGGCTTCGAGATCGCGGACGGTTCCGAGGAGCCGGCCAAGATGAAGAAGGTCACCGCGGAGGACACCGTCGGCGCCACCGGTGACGAGGCGGTCGCCTTCTCCACGACCGGCGAGATGGACGCGTCCACGGGTGAGACCGCCACGGTCCACACCCAGGTCGTGCGCCACGGCAACATCGTCGCCTCGTACTTCACGATGAACCTCGGCGCGATGATCTCCGGCAAGGACTACACCGTCCCCGCGGCGGTCGTCGACGCCCAGGCCGGCAAGCTGAAGTAACCGGCTGCGCGAAGGGCCCCGTCCAGGACTCGGACGGGGCCCTTCTGTGTGTCCGGGCAGGGCTAGCGCAGCGGGCCCGTGACCGTCTCCGCCGCCGTGACCAGGGCGCCGCCGGCGACGAACGCGTGCGCCGCCTCCAGGTCGGGCGCGAGGAAGCGGTCCGGGCCGGGGCCGCCGACGCCGGCCGCGCGGGCCGCGTCGATGACGGCGCGGGACGCCGGCGCCGGGGTCAGGCCCTCGCGCAGCTCGACCGCGCGGGCGGCGGCGTAGAGCTCCACGGCGAGGACACGGGTGAGGTTGCCGACGGCGGTGCGCAGCTTGCGGGCGGCCGACCAGCCCATGGAGACATGGTCCTCCTGCATCGCCGAGGACGGGATGGAGTCCGCCGAGGCCGGCACGGCCAGCCGCTTCATCTCGCTGACCAGCGCGGCCTGCGTGTACTGGGCGATCATCAGGCCGGAGTCGACGCCGGCGTCGTCCGCCAGGAACGGCGGCAGGCCGTGGCTGCGGTTCTTGTCCAGCAGCCGGTCGGTGCGCCGCTCGGCGATGGACGCCAGGTCGGCGGCGGCGATGGCGAGGAAGTCCAGGACGTAGGCGACGGGCGCGCCGTGGAAGTTGCCGTTGGACTCGACGCGGCCGTCGGGCAGCACCACCGGGTTGTCGACGGCCGAGGCCAGCTCGCGCTCGGCGACCAGCCGGGCGTGCGCGAGGGTGTCCCGGCCGGCCCCGGCGACCTGCGGGGCGCAGCGCACGGAGTAGGCGTCCTGGACGCGCGGGGCGTCGTCCTGGTGGTGGCCGGTGAGGCCGGAGCCCGCCAGCACGGCCAGCATGTTGGCGGCGGAGTCGCCCTGGCCGGGGTGCGGGCGGATGGCGTGCAGCTCGGGCGCGAGGACCTTGTCGGTGCCGAGCAGGGCCTCCAGGGAGAGGGCCGCGGTGACGTCGGCCGTCTTGTAGAGGGTGTCGAGGTCGGCGAGGGCCATGATCAGCATGCCGAGCATGCCGTCGGTGCCGTTGAGGAGGGCGAGGCCCTCCTTCTCGCGCAGCTCGACCGGGGCGATGCCGTGCTCGGCGAGCAGTTCGCCGGCCGGGCGGACGGTGCCGTCCGGGCCCTCGGCGTCGCCCTCGCCCATCAGGGTCAGGGCGCAGTGGGACAGCGGGGCGAGGTCGCCGGAGCAGCCGAGGGAGCCGTACTCGTGCACGACCGGGGTGATCCGGGCGTTGAGCAGGTCGGCCATGGTCTGCGCGACCTCGGGGCGGACGCCGGTGTGACCGGAGCAGACGGTCTTCAGGCGCAGGAACATCAGCGCGCGCACGACCTCGCGCTCGACGCGCGGGCCCATGCCGGCGGCGTGGGAGCGGACGATGTTGCGCTGGAGCTGGGTGCGCAGCTCCTGGCTGATGTGCCGGGAGGCCAGGGCGCCGAAGCCGGTGCTCACGCCGTAGACGGGGTCCGGCTTGGCGGCCAGCGCCTCCACGATCTCGCGCGCCGCCGCGAGGGCCGCCACCGCCTCCGCGGAGAGCTCGACGCGGGCGCCGCCGCGCGCCACGGCCAGAACGTCGGACGCGGTCGTGCCGGTCGTCCCCAGCACCACAGTGTGCATATCCATATTCAGGAGCGTACGCAGTGAATTCGAAGATGTCACCAGTGGGCACCCGGTCCACCCCTTACCGAGTCCGTCACACCGGGTCCGTGCGCGGGTCAGTGACGGCCGCGGAAGCGGCGGCGTTCGGCGCCGGTCTCCTTCGACGGCTCGTCGGCCAGCCGTACGACGGGATCGTCCGGGCCCTCGCGCCCGGCCACCACCGGCTTGGCGGCGCGTACCGCCTTGGCGCGGTACTGGGCGGCGTCCGCCAGGCGGAACAGCCGGCGGGCCGAGCGGACCGGGCCGATGGGGTCCGCGGTGGACGCCACGCCGCAGGCGACGCCGTCGCCCAACTCCAGCTCGGCGGCCCTGCGGCACAGCTCCTCGGCGACCTCGACCACGTCGTCGGCCGGCGGGCCGACCACGAGCAGACAGAACTCGTCCCCGCCGAGCCGTGCGGCCAGCGCGCCGGGCAGCATCGCCCCGCACAGGGACAGCACCGAACCGAAACGTTCCAGCAGACGGTCGCCGACCGCGTGGCCCTGGGTGTCGTTGACCCGCTTCAGCCCGTTGAGGTCGCACACGACGAGGCTGACGGCGACGCCGTCCGCGCGATGGCGCTCGACCGCCTCGTCCAGGCGCATGTCGACGGCCCGGCGGTTGGCGAGCCCGGTCAGCGCGTCGGTGAAGGCGAGCCGGCGGGCCTCCTCCAGCCGCTCGGTCTGCGCGATGCCCGCGGCGACGACCGCCGCGAGCACGGTGGCGAACTCGGCGTCGGCCGGCCCGAAGACCCCGGCCCCCGCGGCACGGGCGACGTACAGCTCGCCCCACGCCCGCCCGTGCAGCACGACCGGGGCGACGACACAGCTGCCGCGGCCGCGGCGGCGCAGGGCCGCGACACGCTGGTGGACGTACCCGGGGCGGCCCGCGGCGGGGCCCTGCGCGGTCTCCACCCAGGCGTTGGGTCCACCGCCGCCCGCCCAGCGCTCGTGCAGGAACTCGGTGATCTCGGGGAACTGGTGGACGGGGTAGGTCTCGTCGCCGGGGAACTCCGCCTCGTCCGCCGCGCGTTCCCCCACGTTCACCAGGACCTTCAGCCGGCCCAGATCCCGCTCCCACACGGAGAGCGCGGCGAAGTGGCCGTCCAGGGCGCGGCAGGCGCCCTGTGCCGCCGCGCGCCAGGATTCGCGTGGCGTGTGCGCCGCCGCCATGCCCTGCGCCAGTGCGACCACCGCCGACAGCCGCTCGTCCTCGCCCATCGCTCCAGACTAGGGAGCTTTCATGCGTTATGGGGCTTTTGCGTGGCGAACAGGTGGGAGATGTCCGGCCCCTGCGGGCTCCCGCTCACTCACCCGGCCACAGCGGCCTGCGCTTCTCGTTGAAGGCCCGGACGCCCTCCGCCCTGTCCCCCGAGAAGGCCACCGAGCGCCAGGCGGCGTCCTCCACCTCCAGGCCGGCCCTCAGGTCCAGCCCGTGCCCGAGGCGCAGGGCACGCTTGGCCGCGCGGAGGCCGACCGGGGAGTTGGCGGCCATGCGGGAGGCGAGGGCGAGGGCCTCCTCGCGGTCCCGGCCCTCGTCGACGAGGACGTCGATCAGGCCGAGTTCCCTGGCCTCGGGCGCCTCGACGCGACGGGCCGTGAAGATCAGCTCGGCGGCACGGGCGGCACCGACGCGACGGGGCAGCAGCTGGGTGCCGCCACCGCCGGGGATCACCCCCACGGACACCTCCGGCAGTCCCACCACGGCCGTGCCGTCGGCCACGATCACATCGCAGGACAGGGCCAGTTCGAAGCCGCCGCCGAGGGCGAAGCCGTGCACCGCGGCGATCGTCGGCACCGGCAGCTCCAGGACGCCGGTGTAGGCACCGCGCGCGACCGGACGCTGGCGCACCAGCTCGGCGTCGGTGAAGGAGTTGCGCTCCTTCAGGTCGGCCCCGACGCAGAAGGCCCGCTCGTGCGTGGAGGTCAGCACGACGGTCCTGACGTCGCGGTCCGCACCCAGCGCCGTGCACGCCTCGGCGACGGAGCGGGCCATCTCGGTCGACACGGCGTTCATGGCCTTGGGCCGGTCCAGGGCCAGCTCGGCCACATGCCCCCCGTCCCCGTGCCGCCGTACCGCCACGAACTCCCCGTACCGCTCCTCGCTCATGCAACGCCCTCCGGTTAACGCGGGTTAACAACAGTGCCCCGATCATCGCAGCAGACCCGGACGGAAAAAAAGGGGCGCCGCATGATCACCCCCTGACCCCCGACACCCGTTCGAGTGACGTTCGCCCGACTGCCCCACCCGGCTCGGACGAAGCGCATAGCGTGCCCGCCACGGCGCACGGGGGGGGGGAGCGCACATCGGGGAGGCGATCATGATGACGACCGGCACGACGGACGGCACGGGCAGAAGCATCCGCGCACGGGGCCGGCACCGGCGTCCGCGCCCGCGCAGGCTGCTGCTCGCCGCGGGCGGTCTCGCCCTGGCCGCCGGCGCGCTGAGCCTCGTACGGCTGACGCCGGAATCGGGCATCGGCGGCATCGGCACCGCGGAGGCGGAGCCGCGGATCACCCCGTACCGCGGCACCGACCCGGCCACCGACCCGGCCGCCTCCGTGGACGGCTCCCCGCGGCCGGGCCCTTCGGCGACCGCCCCGCTCGGCGAGGCGGGTGCCCCGCTCGACGGGACGAGCGCCTCGCTCGGCGGGGTGAACGCCTCACCGGTGCCGACGTCCGCGGTCCCCGCGCCGTCCGTCCCTGCGGCTGTTCCGGCGGCCTCGGCGACCGGAGCCGCACCACCGACGGCCACCGGCATCCCGCAGACGCCGGACTCGCCTGCGCCCCGCGGCACGGAGACGACCCCGGCGCCGCCGCCGAGCCCGCGCGCACCGGACCCGCGGCCGGCCCCGACCACGGCACCGCCCCAGCCCTCCGCGCCGCCCGCGGCCACGGACCGGCCGGCTCCACCGCCCTGGCTGTGCGTGCCGGTGATCGGCCTGTGCGTCCTGGACGACCAGCCGGGCGGGCGGGCGTCCGGAAGACACTAGGACCGGACACCGGACACCAGACACCGGACACCTGATTCGGACTCGGATCCGTCGGACGGATCCAGGGGCCGGCCCTACGGGTCCTAGGAGTTCTACGGGTCCTAGGAGTTCTACGGGTCCTACGGGTCCTAAGGGACCTAAGGGACCTAAGGGACCTACGGACCCCAGGACTCCTAGGGGTTCTGGATGCCGTCCCGGCGGTTGAGGAGCCACGGTTCCACGACGCCGAGGCCGCGGACCGGGCGCTGCCACATCGGCTGGAGGGCGAAGCGGTAGACGGGCGGTTCCTCGCCCTCCTTCTCCGCGGCGGCCGCCGCCTCCGCGGCCTCCGTCTCGGAGGCGGGGGCCTCGGCGGTGCGGATCAGCTCCTCGGCGAAGGCACTGTCGACGAGCACGGCGTCGCGGGGGGCTATGGAGGTGAGCCGGGAGGCGAGGTTGACCGTCGTGCCGAACACATCGCCCATACGAGTGGTGACCGTGCCGAAGGCGATGCCCACCCGCAGTTCCGGCATCGTCTCGTCGTTGGCCATCGTCTCGATCAGGCGCAGGGCGATCTCGGCGGCCGTGCCCGCGTCGTCGGCGGCGTAGAGGACCTCGTCGCCGAGGGTCTTGATCAGCCGTCCGCCGCGCGCGGCGACCAGGTCGGCGGCGGTCGTCTCGAACGCCTCGACCAGCTCGCCGAGCTCCTCCTCCTCCAGCCTGCGGGTGAGCCGGGTGAAGCCGACCAGGTCGGCGAAGCCGACCGCGAGGCGGCGGTCGACCATCTCCTCGTCGTCGGCGGCCTGCACGACCCGGCCCGTCGCGGCGGCGAGCTGACGGCGCCAGACGTAGACGAGGAACTCCTCCAGCTCCGGCAGGAGCAGCTCGACCAGGGGATAGGTGACCTCGGTACGGGTCATGCCCGGCTCGGGCGGCTCGGTGAGGCCCTCCAGGAAGGAGTCGATCTGCCACTCGGCCAGCCGGGCGGTGGTCTGTCCGGTGGAGCGGGCCACCTGCACGGCCATGGCCTCGCTGAGCAGGCCCGCCTCGACGAGGCCCGCCAGCCGGCGCAGGGCCAGCACGTCCGCCTCGGTGAGCGCCTTGGCCTGGCCGATGTCCGCGAAGCCCATCGCCCGCCAGAAGCGGGAGGCCAGTTCCATGGAGACACCGGCGCTGCGGGCGGCCTGGAAGGGGGTGTAGCGGCGCTCGGCGCCGAGGATGAGCCCTTCCAGGCGGAGCGCGAGCGGGTCCTCGCCGTTGTCGATGCCGTCGGGCGCTGGGTCACCCATACCGGAGCCCGTGTCGTCGACGGTCACGCCTGCTGCCCTTCCGATCTGCCGCGGTCAGGTATCGACCGGCCTCAACTGTACGGCAGGTGTGTGCCACGCCACTCCGTCAGGTCGGGCCGGGCGGGGCCTCGCCGTGCCGCGTCCCCGGCCGTCGGCCGCGGGGTGCGCGCGGCCGGTCGCGCCCACACGGCGGGGCCGCACGTCGCCGCGGCCCCGCGGCCCTCGGGTGCCTGCCCTCAGGCCGGCCTCAAGTGCACGATGTCTCCTGCTCCCACCGGTTCCTGTACGCCGTTCTCCGTCGCCAGGACGAGGCGGCCGTCGCCGTCGATCGCCACTGCCTCACCGACGATCGAACGGTCGCCCGGGAGCTCGGCCCTGACCGCTCGTCCCAGCGTGGCGCATCCCGCCGCGTACGTCTCCTGGAGGCCGGACGCCACCGGATCGCCGCCGGCCTCGCGCCAGCGGCCGTACCACTCCTCCAGGGAGCGCAGCACGGCCCGCAGCAGCGGGTCGCGGTCGGTGGACGTGGCGCCCGCCAGGGCGAGCGATCCCGCCTGGGGGACGGGAAGTTCGTCCTGGCGCAGGGTGACGTTGATGCCCACGCCGACGACGACCATGTCCTCGCCCGCGCGCTCGGCGAGGATGCCGCCGGCCTTGCGCTCCTCACCACCGACGGTGACCAGGAGGTCGTTGGGCCACTTGAGTGCCGTGTCGACCCCGGCGGCCCGCGACAGGCCCGTCGCCACGGCGACTCCGGTCAGCAGCGGCAGCCAGCCCCAGCGGGCCACCGGGATCCCGGCGGGGCGCAGCAGCACGGAGAAGAACAGACCGGAGCGGGGCGGCGCGGTCCACAGGCGGTCCAGACGGCCGCGCCCTGAGCTCTGCTCCTCGGCGACGAGGACGGCGCCCTCCTGCGCCTTGCCCGCGACGGCGAGCGCGACGAGGTCGGAGTTGGTGGACCCGGTGGCGCGCACCACGTCGATGCCGCGCCACAGACCTCCTTCTCTCACGAGTCCCCGGCGCAGGGCGTCGCCGTTCAGCGGCGGGCGGTCGAGGTCGGACCAGCGGTCGTCTGAGGCATCTCGCGGCGTCATGCAAGCCACCCTAGGTGTGTTGTACGCCGCACTGCCGATCGGTAGGGCCGCCACTACGCTACGGATGAGTAATCGTCCCCCCTTTTGAGCAGGCAGGGAGCCGCATCCCGATGTCCGAGCCGGAAGAGATCGACATCCACACCACCGCGGGCAAGCTCGCGGATCTCCAGCGCCGGATCGAGGAGGCGACCCATGCCGGTTCCGCGCGCGCGGTGGAGAAGCAGC